>NZ_QNRN01000011.1:0-217534 GCF_003315125.1 Bacillus sp. DB-2
ATTCAAGAAAAATTAAACCACCTATCCCCTAAAGAATTTAGGGAACAGATGGTTTAGGTGTTTTGATAGGTGTCCCGTTTTCGGGGTTCACTTCATTTTTTCAAGGAGGGCTTTTTCTTGTTTAATGACTTTGATGTTTCAATTCCACCAGACATTCTTGTACTAAGGTTACTGCCTGACTCATTGCAGCTCCCCCAGCAAACGCGGCTGAAACACCACAAGCTTCTAAAATTTCTTTATCAGAACATCCTTGGTCGATACAGCCCTTCGTATGATAAATCGTACAATATTCGTCTTGTGTTGCTAAACTAATCCCTAATGCAATGAGCTGCTTTTCTCTTTTAGTTAATGTACCCTCCTGAAAACATGCTTGTGTAAAAGCGTTATATGTTTCTGCAATTTCAGGGATTTGTTGCGTAAAATTCCCTATACCTTCTTTGTAATGAAGTAATACATCATTTATAGATCCATATTGTTGATTTTCCATCGTATATCCTCCATTCATTTTATTCACACTTACTTTAGTATGAGATAAAATGAAGGACATATACAAATATTTACCTTAAAAATAGAATGAATTTTCAGTTTATTTAACTTTTAAATTTGCACGTCTACAGTTTCAGCTCATTATCCACCGACACTTTTTCTTTAGAGCTTATCCTTTCAACCTCTTTACTACGCTCTTCCCAAATCGTTAAACCTTCAATTCCTACTTTTTTAGGATCAAAAACCGGATCTTTTCCTTCTTTTTTCTGCGTTTCATAATCTTTTAACACTTTTAATGCAGTTTTGCTTAACAATAGGATTGCTATAAGGTTTAACCATGCCATACTACCAATTCCTAAATCTCCGAGGTTCCATAAAAACGAAGCTGATTCTACACTACCGATGTATACCATAATTAAAAATCCAATTTTTAATACTGGTTTTAACCAGCTATATTTGAGCCCACGATCTAAATAAGTAAGCGTCGTTTCAGCGATATAGTAATAAGCAAGCAAAGTTGTAAATGCGAAGAAGAAGATTGCGATTGAAATAAATATTGGACCAAATCCGGTCATAACAGTTTCAACTGCTTGTTGTGTATAAATTGGACCTGCTTCCACATTTCCTATATTCCGTACAATTGCGCTTTTCCCTTCAGGTATAACATTATACATACCTGTTATTAATATCATAAGAGCTGTCGCTGTACATACTACAATTGTATCGATATATACAGAAAAAGCTTGCACTAACCCTTGTTTTGCAGGATGCGATACTTCAGCAGCTGCAGAGCTATATGTTGCTTCTCCTACACCAGCAACGTTTGAAAATACTGCACGCTTTACTCCCCATGCAATAGCTGCCCCAACGATTCCTCCAAACATTTCATTTACACCAAATGCACTTGAGAAAATTAAAGCAAACATACTTGGAATTTCCGTTATATTCGCAATTAATACGATACATGTAACAATTACATACCCAATTGCCATAAATGGAACTAACATTTGTGAAACGCCTGCAATTCTCTTTACTCCACCAAAAATAATCGCTGCCAATAATACAACTAAAAATATACCAGTTATATATTTGCTAATACCATTAGAATTTTCAAATCCAACTGCGATACTACTCGATTGAATACCTGGTAATAAAACGCCATATGATAGTGTTACAACGACCGCTACAATGACCGCAAACCATTTCATTTTCAAGCCTTTCTCAATGAAATATGGCGTACCACCACGGTATTCATTGCCTACTTTACTTTTATATACTTGTGCTAATGTTGATTCAACAAATGCACTAGCTGCTCCTAATAATGCCATCACCCACATCCAAAATACAGCTCCAGGTCCGCCGAAAGCGATAGCTGTCGCTACTCCTGCGATATTACCAATTCCAACCCTACCTGATAACGCCAAACAAAATGCTTGAAAGGATGATATCCCAGTCTCCGAGCTCTTCCCTTCAAATAATAGTTTAATCATCTCCTTAAAATAGCGAATTTGTAAAAAACGAGTTGCAATTGTGAAATACACTCCTGCTCCTAATGCGAAAACAACTAAGCCAATACTCCAAACTTGCCCTACTAACCATTCTACTAACTGCTCCATCCAAATCCCCCTTATCATTCTTTTGAAAAAGCAATTTTATATATAAGAAAACGGACAACCTTTATCCTACCTACCAGTTGTCCGCATCTCTTACTATATTTCATCATTCTTTTATTCTTCTATCCTGCTATTCGCAGGCAGTAAAGCTCCTCAGCGAATAGCGTTTCACTTTATATTTACCCAAACACTTTTCACTTCTGTATAGTTATCAAGCGCATACGAACCTAACTCACGTCCAACACCAGATTGCTTATATCCACCAAATGGTGCAGCTGCATTTTCTAAGTTATAATCATTAATCCACACTGTTCCTGCCTTTAATTTATTGGCAACTTGATGTCCGGTTTTAATATTTTGTGTCCATACGCCCGCAGCAAGCCCGTAAGACGAGCGATTTGCTCTTTCAATTACTTCTTCTGTCGAATCGAACGGGAGTACAACGACAACTGGTCCGAAAATTTCTTCCTTAACGATTGTCATATTGTCTGTAACATTTGTGAATACTGTTGGCTGTACAAAATAACCTTTTTCAAATGCACGTTCACCGCCCGCTGCAACAGTAGCACCTTCAGCTCTTCCTTGTTCAATGTAATTTAGCACACGCTCTTGTTGTTTTTTAGATACGAGCGGTCCCATTTCAGTTTCCGCCTCCATACCTGCTCCAAGCTTCACGTTATTTGCCATTTTCACAAGTTCATTTACGACTGTTTCATAATGCTTTCGATGAACGAAAACTCGAGATCCTGCGCTACAATTTTGACCATGATTATACATAATTCCTTGGAACGCACCGTTAATCGCTTCTTCTAAGTCAGCATCTTCTAAAATGATGTTTGGTGACTTACCACCAAGTTCTAATGTTACATGTTTAATTGTTTCTGCAGATTGACGCATAATGTATTTCCCTGTAACTGTTGAACCTGTGAAAGCTACTTTATCAATATCATGATGGTTTACAATTGCAGCTCCTGCTTCAGGTCCGAAACCTGGTACAAAGTTTACGACACCGTTTGGAAAACCAGCTTCTTTAAAAAGCTTCGCTGTATATAGTAAAGATAAAGGTGTTTGCTCTGCTGGTTTTAATACAATCGTACAACCTGTCGCAAGAGCGGCTCCCATTTTCCAAGAAGACATAACGAGCGGAAAATTCCACGGAATAATTTGACCTACAACGCCAACCGGTTCATGGCGTGTGTAATTTAAATAATCTTTTGAAATTGGAATTGTTTGCCCGATAATTTTTGTAGCCCATCCCGCGTAATAGCGGTAATTTTCTACAGTCGCTGCAATATCATCATCAAGTGCTACTTGATATGGTTTTCCATTATCTAAAGCTTCCAGCTGTGCTAATTCTTCTCTATGCTCTTCAATTAAATCTGCTAATTTATAAATAAGATGTGCTCTTTCAGCAGTAGTCATCTCTGCCCACGGGCCTGATTCAAAAGCAAATCTTGCCGCTTTTACTGCGATATCAACATCATCTTCTTGCGCTTCACATACAACCGCTAGAACGTCTTCTGTCGCTGGATTGTATGTTTCAAACGTCTTCCCACTAATAGAAGGAACAAATTCGCCATTAATAAACATTTTAATTTCTTCATTTAAAAACGCTTTCACTTTTGGTTTCAGCTCAATGTTTGTCGTTAACATATATACTCTCCTCCTTATTTAAACAGCTGCATGAGCTGCAATTTCTGATAAAATCGTTTGAAGCTTTTGATCTTCTTCTTCCGTTAATCCTAATCTCGGATAGCGAGAAGGTCCTCCGACTTGCCCATGTAATTCCATTGAACGTTTAACGATTTGCACATACTTTCCTGATCCTTCAAGAAACTCACAAAGAGGTAAAATAGCATCGTTCATTTCCCACGCTTTTTCTAATTCACCATTTTGAAAATGCTCATACATTTTCGTAACGAGTCCTGGAACGATATTTCCTGCTACTGAAACCCATCCCGATGCACCAACTAAATAAGATTCCATAACTAAATCTTCAGATCCACAGAAGACTTGAAAAGCACCTTCGCCTTGTCTTACTAAATCTCTCGCTTTTCGAATATCTCCGCTAGATTCTTTAATATGTGTAACATTTTCACATTCTTTTCCAATACGGAGCATTAGCTCTGTACTCATATCAACACCAGAAGTAAATGGATTATTGTATAGCATAATTGGTATATTTACAGCGTTTGAGATTTCTTTAAAATGAAAATAAATTTCCTCTTCTTTCGGTTTACAGTAATACGAGTTTATAATTAAGGCACAATCTGCTCCGTGCGCTTCTGCATGTTTCGTATATTCAATCGTTTCTTTCGTCGTCTCCGCAGCAGTTCCAATAATAACTGGAATACGGCCATCAACTTCTTTTAATACTGTTTCTACCATGTTAAATCGTTCTTCTTTTGATAAACTAACAAATTCTCCCGTACTTCCATTAA
Source organism: Bacillus sp. DB-2 (assembly GCF_003315125.1). Taxonomy (NCBI): domain Bacteria; kingdom Bacillati; phylum Bacillota; class Bacilli; order Caryophanales; family Bacillaceae; genus Bacillus; species Bacillus sp. DB-2. Next base: position 4,541 of record NZ_QNRN01000011.1, read on the forward strand.
TAATAATTCCAGCTACTTTTTGCTCAATAAAGTAGTTTACGTTTTGTTTTACACCTTTCCAATCAATCTCTTGAAACTCATCCATTGGTGTTATTAATACTGGAAATGCCCCTTTAATATTTTGCATCTTTATCTCTCCCTTTAACATATTATTTTAATAAGAAACCTGTTGGAAACGGATCGGTAGGATCTAATATAAATGTTTGCATACCTGTAATAAACCCTCTACTTTCAAATCGGAAAATGTATCCGAGTTCTTCTTTCTTCACTTTTTCTACTGTTATAAAGCTATTAAAAATACTTTCATTTTTAAAAGGTTTATCCGCTATATATTCATTTTTAAATAAAGCATGAACATAAGACACAATAGTAGAAACAAAACCTGGTGAACGTACTATAAAGTTATCTTCATGAAATGTAATCGACTTTATATGGTTCTTTTCTTTTTGCATAGAATCTACTAAAATAAGTCTTTTTATTAATGACTGTTTTTGTATATTTTGAAGTGTAGCTTCACCCCATTTTTTTAATTTAGAGATGTTTTCAATACTGATTTCTGGCGAATACGTATCCTTTTCTACAACTGCATATACTTTATCTGCCTGTATGAGAGAGTAACTTATATTACCAATCTTTAAATTTTTTTCAATCATATAACATAGTTTACTTTCAAACGAAACAGATACAACTTCATCATTCTCTACATATGCATCCACTGAAAATATGCCAGATAGCGTTTCGATTTTGTATTGATTAGACTCTCTCTTTTTTAAATACCCGCTTTCTAGTAACATCGTTATTACTGCGACAATGCCTCCGTAATGAAGAAGAATGGATCCTTCATGATTAAAAAACAATACAGCTGCATCCACTTCATTATGAATAGAAGGAACGACAATACACCCATTTAAACCGATAAAACCACGTGGTTCATTTAATAAAAGCTTCATTTCTTCTGCTAATTCACCTGAAAATTGTTCGTTTAATTGCTCCAAACTGTAATAGTATTTGCATGGTACGTCTTTCATTACACGAAACGCCTCGCCATTTACGTGTACGTCTACTGCTGTATACATTTTTTGAATATTCATTTTACATCCTCCGTTTCATGTTCCATCGGCGGAATTAGCAAAAAGCCTTCTTTAAGTGGATCCTTTTCATTGTAAAAAAATCTATGCATACCCATAAGCCAAGCTGATCCTGTAATTTTCGTTATTACAGCTTCAATATTTTCCACATATGTCGTATTTATGACACACCCTTTAAATAATGAGCCAACGATACTCTCATGAATAAACTCTTCATCGATTTTAATTTTTTTATGAGCGTATAATACAGCTAACTTCGCTGATGTTCCTGTGCCACATGGAGATCGATCAATTCCTCCTGGCGGAACAACAACTGTATTTTTCACATGCGCACTTTCATGAGTAGGATCCGTATAAAATTCAACATGTGTTAATCCTCTTATAAACGAATACTCTGGATGAATGATTTCAAACTTCTCATTAATTGTATTTCTAATATGAATCGCCTTATCAATGATTGTAGATGCGTTTTCTGGTACTAACTCTAAACCTACTGACTTCGCATCGATAATGGCATAAAAATTCCCTCCATACGCAATATCCGCCTCTACAGTTCCAATTTCTTCGACGTGTACAGAAATATTTTTCAGTAAAAAAGCTGGTATGTTACAGAAGGAGACTTCTTTCGCTTTCCCATCTTGAACAGAAATATCTACTTCAACTAAGCCAGCTGGTGTATCTAGCTTTAAAGAAGTAACCGGTTCAATTACTGGAATTAAACCTGATTCAACTAAAGCTGTACATACACCGATTGTATCGTGGCCACACATCGGCAAATATCCACCTGTCTCTATGTATATAACACCTATATCAGCTTCAGGATGACACGGATCTGTTAATAGTGCTCCTGACATTACATCATGACCACGTGGCTCATTCATTAACAATTTCCGAATCCAGTCATACTCCTTTTTCATATGTAACATCTTCTCTGCCATTGTCTCTCCAATTAACTTAGGAAGTCCGCTAATTAATGTCCTCGTTGGATTCCCTCCTGTATGTGTATCAATCGTCGTAAAGACTCTTTGTAACCTCATCCGTTTAACACCCTTTCTGTAAAACGACTCAAACGAAGTGGTTCAATAGGAATGATTGTTTCTTTTTCATTTAATAACTCTTCAATCACTTTTCCAGTAACTGCTGCAAGACTAATTCCATCACCTTCATGTCCTGCTGCAATAAAATAATTCGGAATATGTTCCACTCGTGAAATTATCGGCAAATGATCTTCTGTCCACGGGCGTAATCCAGCATATGAACGAATCACCATCATATCTGCCATTTTCGGATAAAAACGAATTGCTCTATTTGCAATACATTTAATAACCTCGTTATTTATCTTCGTATGAAACCCTACAAACTCTCTACTACTACCAATTAAAAAATTTTGGCTTTCTGTCGGTTCAAATACAAGAGCTACCCCGTATTTCTCAGTTAAAGCATCCACTTTTCGTTTTCCACCAAATTTAGAAATTAAATAACCAAATTCCATTACTTTACGGCAGCCAACGTGTTGTTGCCTTGAAGCTACAATAATATGTCCCTTTCTCGGTTCAATTGGGATATTCACATCTAACATCTGTCCAATTTTAGGAGCCCACACACCGGCTGCGTTCACCACTTGTTTCGCAGTAAACGTTCCATTTGTCGTTTCTACAATAAAGGAACCGTCTATATCTCTTTTCACTTCTTTAACTTCCGTATGATTAAAAGCTTTTGTACCAAATTTCTTCGATTCTGTAAGAAGTGAAAAAGCAAGAAGATATGGATTTACAGTTGAATCCGTTGCACATTCTAAACCACCCAATAAATCATCTGCAAAAAATGGTGATTCCTCTCTTATATCTTGCCTATCAAGCATTCGAAATGGTAAGCCAGCCTCTTTTTGACGATTTACCCATTGCTGTGCTGCCTCCATCTCTTCGTCTGATTCACAAACGAGAATGCTTCCTGGCGCTCTATATTCAAATGAGTGCTCCAACTCTTCACTTAATTCAGTTACTAAATTTTGACTTACTAACGACATTTGACTATCAAACCCTGGGTCTTTATCAATAGCCAAAATGTTCCCGTCACACCGTGAAGACGTCCCACTGACAAATTCCCCTTTTTCGATGATTGTTACGTCTCTTCCGTATTTTGATGTATAGTACGCGATAGAGCAGCCTATAATACCACCGCCTATTATTAAAACGTCACAGTGTCTCACATAGCGCCCCTCCTTTCTCCTAAATCTCTCACTTTCTATTTATGCAATTGGTGTGCCAACTCTACATACAGAACTATTTATATGAAATAATTTTTATTTGTAAAAATATTTTAAATTTATCGTAAATAGGTGTATTATTTTTTTATCACTGTCTAAATTTTTATACATAATAGGAGGGCAATATGGCATTTTCATTCCCAACAATAAAAGAGTTTATAAAAATTTTATCAATTGATCGTACAAGTATCGTTAAGCGCATGAAACAGGTAGGTGAAAAATTTTATTACCTCCATTCACCTACTGAGGAATGGAGGTGCACAGTTATATATGAAGATGACTCTTTCACTACTTTAATCGACGCATTTTCTCATGAACTAGCCGTTGTCATCATTAAAGAAAATCAAGAGCCTTTATGCTGTATAACTGCTCAGCAACTGATTCCTTTTCTTTATAAGTATTACAATGAACTACTAGCTTTTTATAACACTGTTATTCAAACGTCTGATTCTTCTGTTACAGTCATCGATGATAAAGAATGCGTTCGTACTTGGACAGATGGCGCTGAAAAGATTTTTTCAGTGAACCATAATGAAATTATCGGACAACCCATCACCCGTTTTTTTGATTATAAAGATTTAGAAATTCTGCAATCATTACATGACGGAAAAAGCATAATTGCTCAGTTCCATCAGCCACGTCCAGATTTGTTCGTATTAATTAATTCAAACCCAGTTTATTGCAACGATAAAATTATTGGAGCAGTCGTTTCAGAAACGGATGTTACAAATCAAGTCGTATTAAATGAAAAACTATTTAATATGTCGCATGAAATGCACCGTTTAGAACAAGAAGTAGCAAAATATAAAGATACATCCGACCCTTTCCTTGCGATGAATGGAAAAAGCCCTGTTATACAAAGAACGATTCAATTAGCTAGAAAGGTTTGTTCAGTGAAATCTACGGTCTTAATACTCGGAGAAAGCGGAGTTGGAAAAGAAGTGTTTGCGAAAGCAATTCATGAAGCAAGCGAAACAGCAAATGCCCCTTTCATTTCAATTAACTGCGGCGCAATCCCAGAAGCGTTATTTGAAAGTGAATTATTTGGTTACGAGCGCGGGGCGTTTTCTGGTGCAAATAGTAAAGGTAAGAAAGGTAAAATAGAACTTGCACAAGGCGGTACTTTATTCCTCGATGAAATAGGCGAAATGCCGCTCGATATGCAAGTGAAACTTTTGCGTGTACTGCAGGAACGAAAGTACTACCGAGTTGGCGGAGAAAAAGAAATAAATATTGATTTCCGCATTATCGCTGCTACAAACCGTGATTTACAAGAAGAAATGAGAAAAGGAACTTTCCGAGAAGATTTATACTATCGCTTAAATGTAGTTAGCTTGCTTATTCCACCGCTGCGCGAAAGACGAGAGGATATTATCGAATTGACGTACTCCTTTTTAAACGATTTTTCAATAAACTATAACAGGCCTATTCGAGACTTACCTTCAAATATTATGCATGAACTACTTCATTACAATTGGCCTGGTAATATTCGCGAGCTCCGAAACGTAGTTGAAAGACTCGTCGTATTTGCGACAGACGGCATTATTAAACAAGAATATTTACCATTTCATACAAATGAAACTTTAGACAATCATACAGCTCACTCCCTATTACTCAGCAACAATAATACGATTCTTTCTTTACAAGAAGAAATGGATGAGCACGAGAAAAAGGTAATTGAAAGAGCTTTACGTATTTTAGATGGTAATAAATTAGAATGTGCGAAACAACTTGGCGTAACAAGGGCCACTTTATATAACCGTTTAAAAAGACTGGGGTTACAATAATCCCTCTCCACCTCTATATTGGCATAGTTTTTGCATAATAATTTATGTAAACCGAACTAGAGGAGGAATACATATGACGAATAAAGAGAACTTAATTGTTTGTCGTTGTGAAGAAGTTACATACGGACAACTTCAATCGACAATTGCTGAATACAAATGCTCGGCAAGAGAATTAAAACTAAGAACACGTGCTGGCATGGGATTTTGTGGTGGTCGCACATGTAGAATGATGATAGATCGAATGATTGAAAGTACAAACCCTGACATAACTCCCAATGAAATTTCATTAAAATATCAGCCACCCGTGCGTGTAGTTACTTTTGGAGCGGTAGGTGAAAATAAATGAGTAGAATTACAGATCACCCTATTTTAGGTAGTTTAAATAATAGTGAACGCATCACTTTTCAATTTAACGGTCAACAATACGAAGCTTATGAACACGAAACGATAGCTGCTGCCTTGCTAGCAAACGGAATACGAACTTTAAGGGTCCATGAAGATAGCGGGACACCACGAGGTATCTATTGTAATATCGGGCATTGTTCAGAATGCCGCGTGACAGTAAATAATCAATCGAACGTACGAGCATGCTTAACAATTGTAGAAGACAATATGGTTGTTGAAAGTGGAAAACAGCATCCGAATATCGTGAGAGAGATGGTGAAAAAGCGATGATCGATGTAATTATTATTGGCGCAGGACCAGCAGGATTATCAGCGTCTATCTCTTGTGCCCATTTTGGACTTAACGTACTTGTTATTGATGAATTTATGAAGCCGGGCGGGAGATTGTTAGGTCAGTTGCATCAAGAGCCTACTGGGGAATGGTGGAACGGAATAGAAGAATCAAAGCGCCTTCATGAAGAAGCAAAATCCCTTTCAGTCGATATTCGGTGCGGTGTTTCCGTATATAACTTAGATGAAGATGAGGGGTCTTGGTTCGTGCATACAAATATCGGTACGTTAGAAGCACCGTTCGTACTAATTGCTACTGGGGCTGCTGAGTATTCCATTCCCCTTCCTGGCTGGACACTTCCAGGAGTTATGTCAATTGGAGCAGCTCAAGTTATGACAAATGTTCACCGCGTTCAAGTTGGTAAAAAAGGAATCATTATCGGTGCTAATATTTTGTCATTCGCCATTTTAAACGAATTGCAATTAGCTGGAATCACAGTGGATCATATTGTACTCCCTGAAAAAAGCGAATTAAGCCAAAAAGCCGGTGAACCAGAAGAAGTTTTAAACTCACTCTTAAATTCGGCTCACCTCGCCCCATCTCCCTTCCTACGTATAGGTAGCCGTTTTATGAAATATGATTGGATTCGAAAAGTTGGATTAATATTTTATCCAAATAGCGGCATGAAAATAAACGGGACGCCGCTTCATCTTCGTAAAGCTGCACTTGAGATTATCGGAGCGGAACAAGTTGAAGGTGTTCGTGTTGCTAACATTGACTCTAAAGGGAATATTATTAACGGATCAGAAAAGATATATGAGGCAGACTTCGTTTGTATAGCCGGAGGTTTATATCCGCTTGCTGAGCTTGCGGCTGTAGCGGGATGCCCTTTCCATTACATTCCAGAATTAGGCGGACATGTTCCACTTCATTCAGAAGAAATGGAAACCCCTCTTCCAGGTTTATTTGTAGCTGGAAATATTACTGGAATTGAAAGCGGAAAAATCGCGATGGTGCAAGGAACAGTCGCTGGATATTCAATCGTAAAACAAGCTAATAAAACATCTAATTCGGTTGAAAAACATTTACAACAAGCAATTCAAAATGTTCACACTGTACGTCAGAAAGCTGCGATTCAGTTTAATCCGATGGTTGATGTTGGTAGACGGAAGATGAATGAACTTTGGCGTGATTTTCATTCTAAAAAGGATACTTCATATAAGCAACAAGAAATTATTTAATATTCTTATACTACACTTTCTATGACAAAAAGCTCCCCTTATCAACAATAATAAGGGGAGCTTTTCAAATTATTTCACTTCAATTGTCCAATCACCATCTGCTTGAATAGTGAATATATGTATACCGTTTTCTTTTACAGGCATTTTTTTCGTTGTATCAGCTGCACCAATTTCATTAAATACTATACTATCATTTAATTCAACAATAAAATTACTTTCACCGTTCATATGTACACCATGTAACTCTTTCAAGCCTTTTTCAAGTTTTACAAAAACAGCATCAGATCCATGGCCACTAATTGTTCCCGGAGTTGTTATTACTTTATCCATTGAAATAGACTGTGACATATTAACTTTCCAATGACCATCCGCTGTAGGATTAATGAAATATTTACCGCTCTTTTTTATGAGAACTAACCTTTTTTCTTTTCCATTACCAATAAAATTTGAAAGTGAACCAGCGTCATTACCTTGTTCGTCTTTCAACTCAAGAATCGCATTACTTTCTCCTGTATGTTCTACCTCAGCAATGACAAATCCAGATTTCAATTCAAAAAAGTCAGAAGAATTCTCACCATCACCTTCTAATGACACATTATGATCTTGAGATAATCTCTCCACTGTACTTTTTTCTGTTATTTCTTTAGCTTTTGGACTAGTAGTTCCAGTTTGTTGTTCCACATTATTATCTTTCTTTTCGTTCGCTTGTACATCTTTCGTTTGTTCTGTTGAATTGCAAGCAGTTAAAGATAAACAAACCGTAGCTAATGCTACTAATAATTTATTTTTCATTATATCCTCCTATTAACATAAAATATTCTTGATTATAATAACATGCTTTTACCAATTCATTAGTTTATTAATAATTGGATTTTATCCCAAAAGAAGAAACATACTAACAATATGAATCCAAATAAAAAACTGTTAGAGCATACAGCTCTAACAGTTTTATTGTTCATTATTATTAAATTTCGCTAATGCGTAAATGCCTTCTTCATCATCTAATTCAAGTTGCAATCTTGCTGCAAATGAATTGACATTATATTCTCTATCTAGCAACAAGCGTAGTGCTTCGATTAAGTTTGCTTGAATTAAAATTTGCTGGCGACCATTTACCTCTACTTCTGCAGAGAAACCGTAGTCATCATCATACATTAGTTCAACTGAAACTTCTTCTGGACCAACTTGTCTTTTTTCAGCGATATATACGCAAAGCGCATTTATAAGCTCTTGTTCAGAAATTTTTATTGTTTCCATGCTACTTCATCTGCCTTTTTCTTACGTTGATCTTTGAAGTATTTAAATGCACGAACTGCTAACATTACGATACCAGCCATTAATAACATATTTACCATAAACGCTAATACAGAACCAAGAGCTCCCATATTTGCAAATAAGCTACCCATTAGTAAACCACCAAGACCACCTAGTAATAAACCTTTCATAAAGCCACCTTTATTACTTTTTGGCGCTGTGTTTGTTGCTTTTGTTTTTGAATCAGTTGTCGTTTTTTGTGAATTCACATTAGAATCTTTTTTGTTTAAATCAACTTTTGACTTTTGACCTGAACTTGGTGTATATGATTTTTTACCAGATTTGTAACTTTTCGCTGCCGCATGATCTACGAACATAAAGCTACTAGCCCCAAAGATAACCATGAATGCTGTCATTACTGCTACAAGTTTTTTCAACATATTATATCCATTCTCCTTTTATATAGATATATGTGAAATCTACCTTTCTAGTAAATTCAGAATGATAGATTTGTTTTAAAACCATTTTAAAGGTTCTTATGAACTTATTATATGAACTTTTGTCGAAATATGCAAGCATTATTTACTTACGACAATTTCATGACATAGGAAAAATTAAGCAAAACGGAATTGACTTTAAATGAAACAAAACATATTATAAGTTCATAAGAACTTTTTATAATTTTGGAGGTGAAAAGATGGAAACATTTCATCTCACACGAAACGAAATGGCAACGCTCCTTCTATCACTAAGAGGATGGAATACGAAGAAGCCTCTCGGCATTTTACAAGAAGCTTGGGCAAAGTCACATAAAAAAGATATTGAAAGCGGACAAAGCGTTACTGCTTTTATTACAACCGCACTTTCACCTATTTTTGAAAAATTGATTAAGATTGACGATACGGATGTCGGTTTTTCTTTAAATGAAATAGTTGCGCTTGGCAATCAGATTGAAAACACGAGTTTCTCTGTAACTGCTATGCAAAACTGGGTGAAACGAGATATAAAAGAAATGATTGGCTCACCTCAAAAAGGGAAAAAATACTCCATCGAACAAGCAGCATTACTATTCATTGTCGAAGATTTAAAAACAGCGCTTGATTTTGAATCTATTCGCAAACTATTACGACTCATCGTAAATGACCCGGCCGATCGAAGTGATGATTTAATTAATCCTCTTCATTTATATGTAGCTTATTCTTCTTTATTTGAAGAACTGAATCAAGGGAATTGCTTACAACTAAATGCTACAGATACAGTTCATACGATCGAAAATATCGTAAAAGAAAAGGCTGATAAAATAGCAAGTAAGTTCGATCAAATTAATAACGAACAACGCGAAGCAATTCGTAACGCTATTATTATCGCCACACTTTCTGTACATACCGCTTATGTACAAATGCTAGCAAAACGTTACGTTTCAGCAACGTTATTTTTACAAAATTTAGATGTGAAGCCGTAAAAAATAGGAGCAGAATTGCTTCTATTTTTTTTATAACAAAAAGGTATTTAATTTTAAAGACGAAAACAAGCATAACCCTGTCGTATATTGAGAACAGGGTTATGCTTATTTTCCCTCGATGTAAGATACTTAACTACACTAAACAATTTAATCAGAAATTCTTTTAAAATCTAAATTTCATTCCATTAGATTCCTAACCGATTTTTTCCATAAATCTAATTACTTCATCCCTATAATTGAATTTATCATTAATCTTTTGTAATAATTCAATATCATGAGTATGGGTTTTTCCTGTTTCGAGCAGTTCTCGATATAAATCAATATACGGAAGTTGTTTATTAATAGCATTTTTTAATTCCTTTTCTACATCATAAGAAATTTTTTTAAATCTCACCTCTGCAATCCCTGCCTCATCAATTTCAAGAATTGCATACTGAGCACGTAGGTCAGAGTTTAACTTGTCCCATCTGTAAAAAGGTTGTCCAATAGTTCCTGGGTTAATAATTAATTGATCATTGCTACTATAGCGTAACAATTGGTGATGGGTATGAGCGTAAATTGCAATATCATAATCATGATCAAATAACTGATCAAAATTTTCCTGATTATTAGTGGGCCATAAATCTCCTCCATAATTTTTATTTGGTAGATTATGACTAATACTGATAGATAAATCATTCACCCGTTTTGTTATATGTAATGGTAGATTTTTAATATGATTTATATAGTTTTTATCCAGATTTTCACATTGATACTGCACTAATCTAGAAACATAAATATCAGTAGCGTTATTAATATCAATGTTTTTATTAAGCACATCAAGAAAGCTATCTTCCCAATTCCCTTGAACATAAGTATCAACGTTAATACTCTCTAACATCTCAAATAAATCATTCGATCCAGGCCCAGGCATAATTAAATCTCCTAAAAACCAATAATCAGTCACACTTTCTTTAATAGAATCTTCGATAACTGCTTTTAAAGCAGTTGCATTACCATGGACATCGGCCAGTAAAGCAATTTTATGTTTCATGTATTTCATTTCCCTCCCTTAATTTACAGTACATTCAGAATTAATTATATGTAATTTTTTCCTCTTTCTTAATTCTATGCATATCATACACTTTCACTTGATTCTCTATATACGACTTTTCTTTTTTAAATCCAGCTTTCTCATAACAACGAATGGCCCTCTTATTATCTTCCCTAACTTGCAATACAACGGCTTGTATATCCGGATCTAAAAATGATTTACTAATAAAATACTTTGTAATCTCCGTTCCAAGCCCTTTTGAATATAAATTCGAAACACCAATGAGGATAGAGTATTCCATCACGCACGCATCGTCATATTGCTTCTTTTTTAATCCGACTCTCCCTATTACTTCATCCTCTACTACTATTACATGATAACTCGCATAAGACCGCGACAATTTTCCAGTCCAATACTGCCGAAGCTCTTCGATTGTATATCGCTTAAATGATTTCACATCTGCTATGTTATGTAAATATTCGTCGTTATATCATTCTAATATAATTGGCATATCATCCAATTCTAAAAGACGTTCTTTCCAATCCATATTTCCACCTCATTCATTTTTAAATTTTCGAACCAATTTAAATTGAATACGCATATTCTTTTTTAGGCAATTTTACTATCTCTTGAATGAAAGGTGATTGTTCTATAATATCCTCTAACTGATCATTACTATAAACATAAATACCACCCATGTATGAACTGTAAGCCTTTTTTTCAGTTATTACTGCTAAGGTGCTATTTTCCTTTTTAAAATCACCCTCTAGTCCCTTTTCAAATGATAAACTTTTAGAAGCTGAAAAATATAGCTGGATTAACGTCGCTATTTCTATGTCGTCTGATTTTGCAAAATACTTTATTTCATTTAAAATCATTTCATCTTGTAACGGAAGAAAGTCCTCTACTTCTAACCTCTCCCCTTTATGAAAGAAATTTTGTAACTCAGGAGTATAGAACGAAAGATTTTTCTCCTCTACCTTTTTAAAAATAGATTGTATTAATAAGTCTTTCCCTATTACAAATGGATGGCCAAAGCCATTATTGTAAAGCCCTTCTTTTATTTTCATTAGTTGTTCGATCAAAGGGATTCCTGATTCTTCAATAACAAGTTTACCGTTAATAAAACGCATATTAGCAATCAATTCTTCTATTCGTAAGCCCTCCAATTCAAGCGTGGAATAATATAAATCTCTATTCCAAAAATCTAATTGATCCATTCCTAATGAATTAAATAATAGCTCATCTATAATCGGAAAAACTCCATCTTCGGTTAAAGCTTTCGTTACATCTTCTAATAATCCAGAAGTCTGATTTAAAATCGTGCGTATTTCCTCATCCTCCTGAATCATTCGAACAGTCCAATCACCATGATCCTCACCTGATATTTGCTGAAAACAATGTGAATATGGACCATGTCCAACATCGTGTAGAAGGGCTACAGTAGATACTAACTTTCGCTCATATTCTGACAAATGAATGTCACCAATCTCCGTAAGATGTTCTATCACTTTATTAACTAGTACATATACACCTATTGAATGTTCGTTCCTCGTATGTATTGCGTTCTCGTGTAAAAAATATGTATGTCCTTGTTGTTTAATATGAGCCAACCTTCGAAACGCTTTCGTATCGATCAATCGTATAATATCTCTATCTTGAATAGTAATTGATCCGTAAATAGGATCTGTAAAACGCATAACTTCTCCCCCTTTTTAAATTCAACACTCACATCATTATACAAAATTTTCAGTCTACTAACCCTTTCATTCTCTTTAAATATGAGAAATTTTTAATAATCTTTTCATTATCTCTTCATGAAAACATGGCTTATATCCTTTACTATAATACTTATGAGAGACATAAAAGAATTGAAATGGCAATCCCCTATATAAATAAGGTATAATCTACATATAGTGAACCTTTTATATTGTTAAATAAAGGGGCTTATATTCAAAATTCATAAATTAGAAGGTGCAACAATGTTAAGTAGTTTTATTCATTCAGTATTAACATTTTTTGAAGGATTAGGTTATTGGGGCATTATGCTCGGACTTATGATTGAAATTATTCCAAGTGAGATTGTCCTTGCTTATGCGGGATATTTAGTATTCAATGGTAGTATCTCATTTGTAGGCGCAGTTATATTCGGTACAATTGGTGGTGTTATTGCCCAAATCTTTGTTTACTGGATTGGACGATATGGTGGTCGCCCTGTATTAGAACGTTACGGAAAGTATATTTTCATTCATAAAAAACAAATTGACGCTGCTGAAGATTGGTTTAATCGATACGGAACTGGCGTAATTTTCACTGCACGTTTCATTCCTATCGTTCGTCATGCGATATCAATTCCTGCTGGTATTACAAAAATGCCATTACTACGTTTCACTACATTAACAGCACTTGCGATCATCCCTTGGTCTATCATTTTCATTTATTTAGGTGAGAAACTAGGTGAAAATTGGGAGAATATTAACGATATTGCTGGACCGTATGTGAAATCGTTCGCTATCGGTGGCGTTGTACTTATACTTTTATATTTCGTAATAAAAAAGTGGACAAAAAAACGTGAAAATCTTGCTTAAGATTATAATAAAAACCGCTATAAATTCATTAAGAATTATAGCGGTTTTTATTATCGGCTTGATCATGTATTAGAAATTGTATTATTTCTTTTTTATGCTTTAAGTCATGCTCGATAAGTGATGAAAAATAATTATTTAACCTCAATTTTTTTGTGCCAAATTGATAGTCATTATTAAAATTCCGAGCAGGAATTCGCTCAATTTGGTCTACTAATTGTTTACGAGTAAAGCTAAATTGATCTATTAGTTCTTCTTTTGAAATACCAGACCTTGCATATTTTATTGCACCCTTATTCATTTCCTCAACATCTGTTGGAACGATAGGTACAGATTTCCCGCTTACAAAATATGAAATTCTATACTTCATTAGAAACTCATCCCAAACAATAAAATGTGAAATTACATCCGCAATTGCCCATGAACCTTTTTTAAATGGTTGAAACCATATATCCTCCGATATTCCATTCAATGTTTGGCACCATTCTATTAGATTTAACTTTTCTTCCAGAATCCTTCCTTTCTCCATAATGCACTCCTCTTCCACACAAATAATTCATTCATATTAATGATTTCTAGACATTTCATTAAAACCCTCCAGTTTAAGATTTACTTGGATAAGTTACAATTCATTTGTAATTTCGTATAGTAACTCAAAAAGGAGTGATCCCCCTATGCATTGGCAGCAAAAAGTACCATACTTAATCGGACGCCCTGTTGGTGTTTCTCTTATTAATGGGCAAGGAACTTCCGGCGTTTTATGCGGCGTTCAAAATAATCAATTATTTGTTTACGAATACCTTTACCAAGCCCAGTTCGCCATGAAACATTATGACTTTAGACAAATTCAAGATATACACGCCTTTCCAAATTGCCCACACCAAAATCCTCTATACTAAAAAACAGGAACGGCTTTATTGCCATTCCTGTTTCTATTGTTTATGCATTATTTTTCAGAGTAAAACTTCTGCACTGCTTCATCAAAATAGATCCATCCTTTCCAGCCTAAATGAATCGTATCTTTTAAGAAATACTTATCATATTCATGGCTAGAAAAATCGACTACTGGGTATCCTGCTTTCTCAACTTGATCGCGAACCTTATTGTAATACACATCACGACGTTCTTTTGGGAAACCAGCGTAATCATACCACGGTCCGTTTACAGGCACAGAAATAAAGAGTGGTTTTACATTTTTTTCTTTGAAAAGATCTAAAACAATTTGTAAGTCATCATATTCTGGTGAATCATCATACGATTCATTTGCTCTAAAGTTTTTTAAACCTTTTAATTTTTTCTTTAAATTATGTTTATAATAATATGGATTTTCAATTCCGAATGTATTTGTTGTGGATCCTACTTTACCTTCTTGTTCCGCATGTTTACGTGCATCTTCCCAAGAAAGCGAACGTAATCCCATATTTGTTTCCTCTTTCATCGGTTCGATCTTAAATAGAGAGTTAAATAAATCTCGATGATCTAAAATGTTCCGGTACATATACGCTAGCGGTTTAGCTAGTCCAGCTTTTATGTTATGTTTTGTATCGTTATATACAATACTTTCTAGCGAACTACTTAATATCGCATCCTTACGAACAACTTTATAATCTAGTAAACGTTTCGCGATTTTTTTCTTCATTTCAGGCTTTATTTCGTCATTAAAAATAAAGTGATAGGCTTGTTGTTTGGAGAAATTATTTGTAAAATCCCCTTGTGATACACCGGTTTTTGTAAACCATTGTGGTGAAAGAACAAAGACTACCTTTTTACCTTCTAATTCATCCATTGTAGACGTCATATTTAATATATGAGCCAAGCTTTGCGTGCCACCAGTCCCTATTAAAAATGGAGTAAAACCTGCTGGATTTACTTTAAAATAGTTAGATGGATGATATGCATCCATTCGTAAAAACTCTGATGAACCATACATCGGTAAATACTGCGAATTCTCTAACATTTTCTGTTGCAAGAAAACACTTTGTAATTTCTCTTTTTGTAAGGAAGTTGCTGCATCTTCTATCTTTTTATCGCTTAATAGTGATACTAAACTCTTAGATGGAATAAGCAATACAATGAAAAAAAGTACGCAGGCTAAAATAATTGGTCCGAAAGCATGCTTCATCTTCATCTGCTATTCCTCTTTCTAGTACTATTAAATTGTAACCCTTGTTTTTGACACGTCATCATTTTTCTCCTTTTTCTCTATACATGTTCCATTCTATTTATCTATTATTTACATGTATGTATTCCCTTTCTTTGCACTATTAAGTTAAATACTTATAGAGCAAGAAAGTGTTTCCAAAGAAACATGTTAATTATACAAGATTCTACATAAATTTCACACTGGAATTTTAGTAATAATTTTATTTTTAAACAGTGAAAAAACACGTAAAATGTCTATAATCCATCAGATGATGTATTGAGTTCAAAATATGATAATAAACGCCCACTATGATCAACATCTTGAGTATATGTAAAGCCTAGCTTTCGTAAAAGTTTTTTCGAATTCTCATTAGCTACTTTAACCCTAGCAATTATTCTTTTTAAATTCATCGTTTCTGTTGCATATTGAATGGAAGCCTCTGCTGCTTCTGACGCATATCCATTCCTCCAATACTCTGGATCAAGGAGATACATAATTTCTGTTTCACCTGTTTCATTTACCTTTCTTAAACCACAATGTCCTAATAACTGGCCTGTTTCATTTTTGAATAACAGCCATACACCAAAATCATACTGTTCCCAATGCAATATAAGTTGACTCATATAATCTTTAGTTTCATCTATTGACATACCTCTTGATTTAGCAAGCCATTGACCAACCGCTTCTTTTTTCAATATGTTATAAAATTGATCAACATCTTCTATATTCGGTTTTCTCATCACCAATCTTTTCGTATGTATTACTTTCCCCTTTACAAATACAGACATAGTGCCCCTCCTAATACTGTTTATAGACTAGTAAATTATACCATGAACTATCATCGGCTTTAACTAAGGAAAAACAGACTATCACATACGTGAAGTCTGTTTTTCCTCTTTCTTTACTTTTGTACGTCCGCCCATTTCAAGCTAGTTGCTGGACCAAATTGGTGAACATATAAATCTTTTACGTACGGTTTTTGTAAGTAAGATAATCCGCGCTGGAATACCGGTGCAATTACTGCATCATCAAGAAGTACTTTTTCAGCATCTTGCATTGCTTTCCAGCGAGCCTTTTCATCATTACCTAATTCAGTTTTAATCTTCTTAATTAACGCGTCATACTCTGGATTTGCATATCCTGTATTATTTACGGTACTTCCCGAAAGGAAAACTTCTAAGTATGTCATTGGATCTGGATAATCAGGTAACCAACGTGATAACGACATTTCGTATTCTTTTTTCTTCTCTAACGCTAGTTTTTGCGTATGTGGTTGTAATTTCACATTAACTTTTAGCCCTGGTAAGTTTTTCTCAAGCTGTTCTTTAATATATTCTCCTACTTTTTTAAAGTTCTCTAAGTCATAGTTTAATAGCTCTAACGTCACTTCATTTGTGCCCGTCTCTTGCTTCGCCTTTTCCCAATATTCTTTCGCTTGTTTTACATCAGTCTTATTAAACTCACCTACCGTACTTCTAAAGTCTTTCTTATCTGGTCCTTTTAAAAATCCTTTTGGTACGTAATAATTCGCAGCAACTGATCCATCATTTAAAAATGAAGTCGCAAGCCCTTTCTTATCAAACACTGTACTTAGCGCAAGCCTTGCATTTTTATTTTTAAGAATCGGTACACTTTCATTAAAACGGAAGAAGTACATAACCGGATCTGTATATTGTTTTAGCTCTTTATTGTTTTTATATTTATCTACGAATTCTGTTGAAATGACAGCTCTATCTACTTTATCTGTTTCATATAAATTTACCGAAGTTGAAATTTCTTTAACAATTTGGTAGTTTACTTCATCTAATTTCACTTCTTTTTTATCCCAATATTTATCGTTTTTCTTCATTGTAAAGCTCGCTTCGTGCTTCCACTCTGATAATGTAAATGGCCCATTATATATCGCTTTATTTGCCTCTAACCCGTATTTATCACCTTGCTCCTTCGCATATTTTTCATTAATTGGATAGAAAGATGGTAAAATGAGTAGTTTCGTAAAATACGGTACAGGATGTTCCAGCTCTACAACGAACGTTTTATCATCTTTTGCTTTCACACCTAATTCTTCTAAGCCTAATTGTTTCTTATTTATCTTCTCCGCATTTTTCACATCGTACGCGATATATGCATATTGAGAGGCTGTATCTGGATTTATAAGTTGCTTCCAAGCATATACGTAATCATGAGCTGTTACTGGATCGCCGTTAGACCATTTCGCATCACGCAAGTGGAATGTATAAGTCTTTCCGTCTTTACTCACTTCATATTTTTGTGCTCCAGCCTGGATCACTTCATCATTTTTCGATAAACGGAATAACCCTTCCATTACATTGTTTAAAACATTAAACGATACGGCGTCTGTTACTTTTCCGGAATTTAGTGACGGAATTTCACCCGTTTCTAATAGTTGCAATACTTTCTTCTCATCTTTCGGCTTTGTAGCTGTTTTTTCTTTAGCACAGCCTACTAAAAATGAAGATACAAGTAGAGTACTAACTAATGAGTAGCGAACAACCTTCTTCATATAAAGCCCCCCTATCTTTTTTAAGGTAAGTAACGACGAGCACCAGCGTATTCTTCTATATATCCTGGTGTATTTAGCGGTATAATTTCTACCGATCTTTCAGCTCTTGGTGAGTGAATCATATTTCCATCACCAATATACATGGCAACGTGATGAACACTACCTTTTCCTTGATTATGTGCAAAGAATATTAAATCGCCCTTTTGTAGGTTTTCTTTATCAACCGCAATTCCTGCTTTTGATTGTGGCCCAGAATCCCTCGGTATTGTAATGCCATGTGATTTATAAATCGTATGTGTAAATCCAGAGCAATCAAATCCAAAACCACTTGTACCAGCCCATATATACGGTAATCCTAAAAACATTTTTCCGGTGTTTATTAAGTCATCAGCGGTTGGAGTCGGAATATCATTTTGAGAATGGTAAACAGTTCCATCATTTTTCCGTAGCCACGCCTTCTGACCATTTGGCAATAATACGCGGTATGAAATCGTATCTTCACTTAGTAGCGGTAATCGCGTATTATAGCTGACTTCAAGCGATTTATGTTTTTCAGAAGGGTTAATATATACAATTGCTGTCGGTTTCGTTATTAATACGAAAGGTTCGTTTGTTTTATCTACAAATTCTTGATTATACGTTAATTGTTTTTCAGGCATCCACCCTGGATACCCTTCTTCATTTCGCGGCGTTGGCTGTCCGTGCACTAGTACTTTTACCCAATCACCTTTTTTATCAATTACTGTTACTTCTTGACCGAGTAGCGCTTGCGTTTCTAATTTATTTGCACTCGTTAACCAAAGCTTCTCATCTAGCGTCATTGATTTCGTCCACTTCCATAAATCAACTGGATTTGTTGCGCTCGGTGCATCAATTGGGCGTAATGAGTCAGGTGCAGTCCATAACGTTGCAGCAGATACATCTATAAATGCTTTATTATCCTTCTTATCTTCAGCATTTGCCGATGTAAACGATGAAAATATAAATAAGGTTGTCAAAAATGCAGTTCCTACTTTTTTCATATATATCCCCCTTAAAAGATAGTTTACTAGGTACTACTTCTAAGATTGTATATTCACTACAGAATGCAGGTTTACCTTTGGACCATTGTAAGTCATTCCTTCCGGGTCTTCCATTAACCATAACGGTGCATCAAGATCAAAGTAATGAATGTTCGGATGTGCCGCAGCTAAATGGGCAACAGCACTAACTGAAAGTGAAGATTCCATCATACTTCCAACCATACATTTCACACCTGCTGCTTCCGCAATATCTGCAATTTTCCAGGCTTCTCGTATGCCGCCGCATTTCATTAATTTAATATTAAGTAGGTCTGCATATCCTCCTTGGACAATCTTTAATGCGTCGCTTGCCGAAAACATACTTTCATCTGCCATAATAGGCGTTTGTACATTGTCCTTCACGTACTTTAATCCTTCCCAATCTTTCGCATGAACTGGTTGTTCTACAAATTCTATATTTAAATTTCTATTCTCCATTTCTCTAATAATAGAAACCGCTTCTTTTGGATTCCATCCTTGATTTGCATCTAAACGTAACGTCGTATTCTTTGGTACTACATTTCGAATTGCCTCTATGCGTTCTAAATCTAAATGTGCCTCTTTACCCACCTTAATTTTTAATGTTTGGAATCCCTTTTCGATATGCTTTTTCGCTTCTTTTGCCATTAATAAAGGCTCATCCACACTTACTGTAATATCAGTATAAATCTCTTTCTTCCCACCTAATAATGCATATAACGGTATGTTGTGAAATCGACAATATACATCGTATAAAGCCATATCTACCGCCGCTTTCGCACTTGTATTTCCTATACAGCTCATTTGAATGTGTAACAATAACGTTTGAAATTGTAGCACATCTTTATCAACTAATACGGAGCGAATTGGCCCTAATATTGCTTCCTCAATCCCGTTGGTAAAATCACCTGTAATAACCGGTGTTGCTGCAGCAGCTCCTTTTCCAACAATCCCTTCATCTGTATGAATAAACACATCTATACTTTCGATTTCCGTTACAGTGCGAAGCGCAGTTTTAAACGGTGTATGAAGCTTTACATGTCGGCGGTTTACCTTCACATCGGTAATTTTCATTTTGTTCATCCTTTCATTGTTTATAGAGTGATACTTTAATCCCCGGGTGGCTTTTCCGTTAATGCGAAACAAAAAAATCCAGCCATAAGAAGATTCTTACGGCTGGATTTTGTCTATGAATGTGTAGACAAAGCAGCGATCTGATTATATTTTTTCTGTGCATCCTTTAGCGCTACAAGTAGCGCCTTTTGAGACGAACCGAAGTATCGATTTTTTATTTCTGTTACTAATGCTGGGTCATTAATATTTTTATGTAGAAACAAATATTTAACAAATTGAGATGTTAATGCAATTGTGGCTGAGCAATCTGCATCTACAATTTCCCCTGTATCCTTCTCAAGTACAAATGCTACAAAATAACTTTTGAACTTTTCGGTAATGGGATTATTTTGAGGTGCTTTCGCATCCCCTACGACGTAAATTGTATTTGAAGCGTACACAGCTATCTTCCTTTCTTATACGAGGATAACGGTTTTCTTAACAGACGTATAAGCTGTTAACTCAACGTTGATTAAAAAATGTATCCGCTTACCTTGTATTATATACAATTGACAGAATTTTAACAATATTTATTTTGACATATATTCCATAATTATGAAAATCTCTTGAAACAATTAAAATTGGCTCAAACTTCTCATTTTTACAATATGTCATTGCTCCTTGTACCATGACATTCACACTACAAACAACTTTTCCCTCATACATCAAAAAACAGTTAGCTATCGCTAACTGTTCCACCACTTCACTTTGGCAATACGAATATTGTTTCGTTTGACTTAGAAAATTGATACTCTTTTCTAGCAAACTTTAAAATCTCTTCTTCATTATCGGTTAAATTCTCAATGTTAGTCTTTAAAGAACCTTGATCTTTCTTTAAAGAAACTAATTGTTTCTTTTGATTTGTTATAGTATTTTTTTTGCCATTAATTACTTCTTGTTGTTTCGTTAAAATATATTGAACGTACAAAGTAGTCGCAGCAATAAAAATGAACATGAAAATAAAACGCCTTAACTTCTTCTTATTTATAGTTCGCTTGTCGTTAGGCTGTGATAGTTGCTCTGGTATATTAGGAACATTGACTCTTTTGAGTTTCCTCATTTTCAAATCCCCCTAACCCATATTTTCTCACTACCATAGGCACGATCTCTTACTAACTTAAATTCTATTCTTATAAAATAACCTCCTTCACAAAAAAATCTCACAAATTAACCAATTAGAGATAGCGTTCGACGACATCTCTGTATTTAAAATGAGAATTTTTATTTATGCTGCTATAAAATAGTAGTTTATGTTATTCTTTTTCCCCAATTGTAGAAAATATTTTTACACATATAAATTCTAGTTTTGCATACCGATGTTATAACATGCTTACAAGGAGGGAAAATGATGCACTACCGTACATTAGGTAAAACTGGAATTACTGTTTCTGAAATTGGCTTTGGAGCGTGGGCGATTGGCGGCGATGAATGGGGTCCTGTTAACGACACACAATCTATAACCGCTATGAAGAAAGCCATTGAATGCGGCGTAAACTTTATTGATACTGCTGATGTATACGGATTAGGACATAGTGAAAGGTTAGTAACTCAAGCGATAAGAGAGCACCGTAATAATATCGTTTTATCAACGAAAGGCGGTTTAATTGGGCATCACTATGATCCAAGTGGAGAGCCTGTTTATAATACTGCCGAAAAAGTGATCGCAGTATTTGAAACTAGCTTACTACGCCTAGAAACAGATTATATTGATGTTTATTTCTGTCACATTTGGTGGGATAAACAAGAAGAAACAGAAGCATTTTTACGAGCATTTGAAATATTAAAACGGGACGGAAAAGTAAGAGCTGTTGGTGTTTCAACTCACGACATACAATATATAAAACACTTCAATAAAAATGATGAAATTGATGTTGTGCAACTTGATTACAACATATTAAACCGAAAACCAGAAAACGACATACTGCCCTACCTACAGGAGAACAATTTAGGAGCTGTTATACGCGGCCCTTTAAAAATGGGGATATTAACTGGAAAGTTTACAAATAAAACAACTTTTCTTGACGGAGATTTACGCCAAGAATGGCCAAAAGAAAAGTGGTTTCAAGATGATTTACAAAAAGTAGAGAAACTACGATTACTCTCAAATGAAAATCAAACCTTAGGGCAACTTGCACTTCGTTATGTCCTCACTCATCCAGCGATATCGGTCGCAATTCCTGGCGCAAAAACAGAAAAACAAGCGAAAGAAAATGCAGACTCGTCTATCCGCCCGATTCTTACAGATGAGGAATTAGCGCATATTCAGTCAATATAAAACAAGACGAGCAGCTGGAAATATCCAACTGCTCATCTTGTTTTATTTTTAATATTGTAAATCAATATCATATTCCATTCTCTTCGCTGTTTCTTCAGCAACCTCAGCACCCAACAAATTTTTCACAATATGAAATGACATATTAATTCCGGCTGAAATTCCACCAGACGTAATAATATGCCCCTCATCTACAAACTTTACATTCTCTAATACTTCCACATTCGGAAAATCATTTCTAAAACTTTCAATACTTGCCCAATGTGTTGTCGCTTTGAAGCCATCGAGTAATCCAACTTTCGCAAGTAAAAGCGCACCGGTACAAACAGAAGTCATTAACTTTACTTCTTTCATTTGCTCGCGGATCCAATTTGTTATTATTTCATTTTTCATTTCGTTTTCTCTAACACCTAACCCACCAGGAATAATTAAAATATCAACTGGAGGCAAGTTTTCGATACTATAGTCCGGTTGTACCTTTAATCCATTTCTCGCTGTAATCATTTCTCCATCTTGACTAACAGTATGAACTGTAAATGGTTGACCTTCACTTGTTGCTGTAACGGAAAAAACTTCAAATGGACCCGCAAAATCTAACACTTCCACTTCATTAAAAAGAAAAACCCCTACATTCCATTGGCTAATCATAAGCTCACTTCCTCTTGCAAATGATGTAATAGGGATTCATGCTCTTTTTCTAAAGCAATATCATATGCGGTTTTCCCATCATTTTTCTTAATCATTTTATTAGCACCATTTTCAAGAAGTAATATAATGATTTCTTCATTTCCTAATAACGCTGCTTCATGAAGTCCTGTCCAGCCACCACTTTGCACAGCATTCACATCTGATCCCTTTTCAATTAAGAAAGCTACAAGCTCGCTTTGCTTATTCGCAATTGCTGCTTGAAGAGGTGTATTTTCATTTTCGTTTTTTGCTCTAATATGTATTTCTGCTCCCTGTTCTAAAAGGAAACTTGCAATTTCTTTCTGTCCAAAATAAGCAGCTAAGTGAAGCGGTGTCCATCCATCTTCACTAAATGAGTTAACAAAACTTGGATCCGTATTAATGATTTCTACTACCTTTTCTTTTTCCCCGCTTATGACTGCTTGTGATATTGATATGATTTGTTCCATAATGAACCTCCATGTATAGAAATATTAAGTACCCCTTAATAAATTCCATTAATAATCACATGTTCCTTTCTAAATAATTAAGTTTACATAATAATATTATTTTTATAATTCGTTATCCTAATAAAAAAACAACCGACTCTAATGAGTGGATTGTTTTTTAGTTTCATTTTTATAATCGTTTTAAAAAAATATCGTTTTCACTTACAACTAATAAACATTATTAAAAATGAAATGAAATTATATATTTAGCAGCCATGAACTCTTTACATATCAAAACCGGCTATTTACTTAAATTAATAGTTTTTTATCATTTGAAAATAAAAATGGAATTTATCCTTACATTTGAAAAATACGTATATAGCAAGAATCTATAGCAGTACTCTTATCATACTAATCTATAACAATTCTGCCTTCTTCCCTTACCTGTATCCTTTAAAACATAAGACTTTAAAACGAGTGCTGTTAGTGAATCTGTTAATGTTTTATATGATAAATTTGAAAGAGCTAATAGATCGTTCGTATATAACATTCTATGCTTCTCTAATAATAATAGTACTAATCGTTCTGACGGTTTTAATGTTTCATCACTTTCTAGTATAAAATCTATATTTTTCATATTCCTACTTCTTACTCCTTATATAAAAAAATGATTTTAGTAGTTATTTAATATAAAAATACTACATAACAAATTTGAAGATATATCGAAATAACATAACGCCCAAACACTTTTATACTATAACATAAAAAAGACATTTCCCCAAATTGAAAATGCCTTTTTATATCTACTTCTCTTTTTTATATAATTGATATGATTGTTCTAGCCCTTTATTATATTTCGTATTATTATCTGTCCATTCTCCCCCTAAGTTTCCTGGCCACCCTGATGTATTAGCAACATATTTAAGCAACTCCCAATCCTGCAATCCTTTTTTCACACCACGTTCATACGATTTGACCATACTTGAAATTGCTATCGTTGTATTTATACGCGAATCCACTAAACTCTCTTCCGATAATTGCACTGGTGCTAATCCACCACGATGTAATTGGAATAATCCAAAAGATGTTCCGTTATCTCCTATTGCTTTTCGGTTAAATTTTGTTTCATGATCCGCAATTGATAATGGTATCCAATCTGGAATATCATACCTCTTTGCAACTTCACTAATTACTTGCTTATTATTTTTAATCTCTTTCTGCTTTTCATAGTTAATATAAATTACATAACTTAAAGTAACTAACGTAAATAATATGAATATATATTGTAGTGCCTTTTTCATCATTTCATCTCCTGCTTTGTATATGTTTCACTTTCTATATACACTATAAGACTTTTATGTGACATTCATTTGACGAAATAATATTAATTATACATAAGCAGTTACAGTTTTAACTATCAATCTAAAAACTACAATTCTTCTAAAAGACTCCTTCAACACAGAAAAACAATCAGCCTTTCATGTATAGTACCTGAAAGGCTGATTGTTTTTCACTACACTTTTTTATGTATACAGTATATCCCCACTATTATAAGACAAATTGAAATTATAGATAAAGTTGTACCATGAATTTCATAAAATGCAGTAAAGAATTTCCCGCTTAGTCTATCCCAAATTTCTAATGAACCCGCGTAAATTGCGGAAGTTATATATGTAAGGCCAAATAGGAGAACTCCCGAAAGAACATAGGTTGTTCCAATATTTTTCATTAATAGCTCACCTCTATTAATTTTATTTGTGAATAAAACAAAAAAGACCTTTATACGTTAAAGATCTTTTCCATCTTATTTTTGTTACAAAAAACGCCAGAATCTAAAACAAAAACTCACTTCAGGATACGTATCTCCATATACAAATTAAAGACTATAAGGTTACCAGCGTCTTCTCGATTATCATTTTTACATTAAATGTTTCTTGCAATATGCGGTTTGCTGTAATGACTCGTTCCACCGCCACCTACTACTACTTTACCACCTTTTTCGAAGATTAATAATTTACTTGAACCATCTGAAAGTAAAACTATTACTTCAGCATGATCACTTGTAGCTACATAGATTACATAACCACTTTTTGAAATACAAGTTTCCCAATTCTCATCAAATTCTGATCTCACTACTCGATTTGAATACACTTGATTTTCAATTCTTCCTTGTTCTTCGTTTTCCAAGTTTATTCCTCCCACTTCTCTAAAGTGTCATTTATAGTAAAATAACAGCCCATTTAAAATAGTGACTGACTTTAACATAAATAGTATATGTAGTTAGTAGGAGAATGCTTGGACAATGAAAACGTAACAGCATTTAAGTATTTTACAATCGGAATTTTCCCTTAATCATTACAGCTACTTCTTTAGCATTCAAATGAGTATTATTAATTTTTATGTACTCTTTTTTTTCAATTTCATCATGAAATGAATTTAATCTATGTTTTTTCATCGTTTCTTTTAAATTTTTTTCAGACCATTCAATGTCTCTTTTTTTCGGTTTATGCTCTAGTCTATGTGGACTTTTATTTCGCTCTAATCTTTCATCTAATTCTGCCTCGAGCTCTACAAAATATACTGCTGCGCCTTTTGATTCAAAAATACTTACTACATGGTTTATGTACTCCCAATCCGATTGAATGTCAAATGCCCATACATATGTAAAAATCATTCCGTATAAATCACTTTTAGACACTTCTTCAAATATTTCATTACGAAACAAACTTACTAATCTTTTTGCTTCCTTTGTACTGTAATCAAAAAACGGACTTACTAAATCAATGGTCATGTGATTATGAAAAATTTTCAAATCTGTTAGTTTCGCTAATTCTTGTCCGACTGTCATTTTCCCGACTGCTTGCGGGCCAAATATTAAGATGAATTTCATTTGTTTTCCTCCGATCTTTCTCTATAAACAATGAAATAAAACATATCCTAAAATTGAAAATAAGGCAGTCGATGTTGTGTCGATTGCCTTATTTTCATGAATAGTTCCTATATTATTCCTTTCGTACAGCTTCAAAAGTAATAATTTGTTCTGCATTTGACGGTTGCTTTTCATAAACATAGTCAGCAGAGCAAGTAATGTCAGTGAAACCTATACTTTCTAAAAGGAGCTTAAACTCTTCTATTCCATACCACCGCATTGCAAAACGTTGTAGTTCAGTTTGTACTAACTGTCCTTTACTCCATTTTTCATATTTTAAATATGATACAGTTACTTGGTTAAGCCAATCTATTTCAATTGATTTATTTTCTAATGTAATTCCGTCCCCGCTTGGCAGAGAAAAAGTCGATGTATGAATCTCACCCGTCTTCCAGTCATATGGAAGCGCAAGATCTACAATTAAACGCCCGCCTAGATTAAGATGTCGATAAAAACATTTCAGAGCATTTATAGAATCATCACGATTTTCAATTAAACAAAAGGATCCAGTAGGAATTATTATCGCTTCATATTTATGTGGCAGTGAAAATTGTTGTAAGCTTCCTTCATATAAATTAGGATGCAAGCCTCTCTCTTTACACCGCATACGGCAAGAGTCTAGCATTTCAGGCGAATAATCTATCCCATCAACTTTAAAGCCAGATTCAAGAAATGGAATAATGACACGTCCCGATCCTACTGCTGCTTCGAGAATTCTCCCTTTACAACTTTTTAAACGATCTTGATAATATTCAATATCACCATTCAAAGAGTAACCGACAGGTTTTGTGAAATCATATAATTCCGTACAAAGTGTACTATAATAACTAAACATTTATTTTCTCCTCCGTTTTATGTGTACGGAAGATTCTAATTTACTTAATCTTTCCGTACCTCAAATTTTAATGAGAATTCGAAAGAGCTGACTGTCATAATATATCACTCGCTTTCCATAGAATATAATCATATTGTATAATATTCCCTTAAAAATGAACATATAGAAACCAAAATTCAGACTTATACCGAAAGGAGGATATGATGAATTCATTAATTGGATTTGTTTTTCTTCTTATCATATTTAATACACTGATTTTCTTTATAGCAAAGCAGTATAAACGAATATGGAAAATAGCCAGTGGTATTTTCATTCTTTCTTCCCCCATTGTTTTCTTTGCCACTATGCACGTAATTGGAGAAAAAGTAGGAGATGGATTAGCTGGAGGTTTTGCCGCTTTTACCTTTAGTGGCCTTTTAATCATTAATGCAATTTTTTTATTTGTTGTAAATATTATTATATCTACCAATAGAAATGCATAATACACTCCCTATGCTTGTAGACATTTCTATTTCAAAATTTAAAGAGCTTACTATAGTAAGCTCTTCATCAAAAACTATTTATTTCACAATCGGCAATGTCACTTCACTCAATTTCACAGTTAGCTTCGTTCCTGCTTTCGGTCTAATTGTATAATCGTAATCACTTGCGATTAAAACGATTCCCATTTGATGCCCTGCTTTAAATACGTAATCATCTGGCTGCATGTCCCATGTAAATGTGTAATCTTTACCAGGTTGAATCGCTGTTGAATTTTCTATACTATTTAAGTTTTGCGGATCCATCCAACCTCTCGTTACAATTTCAGGCCTCGCTCCGCCATAATCAACGAGTAAAGCTGTTAAATTCGAAACAGATCGATCAATATTTCCTGTTATTGAAATTTTAGGCGTACCACTTATTCGCATATCTTTTTGCAGTATAGGCATTGTATATACTAATCGATTCGCTATTTCTAACTCAGGGTTTTCTACTAGTTGATTTGACTTTATTTTAGCATCATCTACTAATGAGAAAACATTGTTTACTGATCCCATACTTAATGGTAGATTGACTGCTTTATTACTTAAATACATACGGACTTTTGATGGTACAGCTGCTGGATCTGGCCAATTTTTTATTTTTTGCCACGATTTATTTTCACGTTGTACATCTACCATCGGTTCATCCATAATTCCATTTTCAATTCCATATAACCAATAATCGAACCATTTATTTTGGGTTTGTTGCCAGTTATTACTTGATGTTCCGCCATGTCCACCTTGATGTAACCACATTTTACGAGGAACATTATTTTTGCCAAGAGCTTCCCACCACTGTGCGAACTGCTTCGTTTTTACATTCCAATCATTTAAACCGTGAACAACAAACACACTAGCCTTCACATTCTTAACATCTTTTACATAGTTACGTTTATCCCAAAAATCGTTATAATCGCCTGTTTTACGATCTTGTCCAGCTGTTAGTTCTTTAATAATTTGCCCGCAAACTTCAGGGTTCTTTCTTGTCAGTACTGCTTCTGCCATATTATCTGTATCTTCTCCTTGATAACCACCCGGCGCAATAACCGCCCCATTTGCACGATAATAATCATACCAGCTACTAATCGCTGCGATTGGAATAATTGTTTTTAACCCTTCCACTCCTGTCGTTGCGACAGCATTCGGTAACGTACCATTATAAGAAACTCCTGTCATTCCTACATTTCCCGAAGACCAATTTGCATTTACTTCCTTACCATCCTCTGTATATGCTTTCGCACGTCCATTTACCCAATCAATGACAGACTTAGTCCCTAATATTTCTTGCTCATCTCCAGTGGTCGGACATCCATCTGATTTCCCAGTTCCGATACTTTCACCTAAAATGACTGCATATCCTCTTGGAACGTAATAATTTCCGTATGAACCAAGATTAACAGCTCCATACGGTTTTCCTCCATATGCATTCAATTCTTCATCAACACTATAAACAGGAACATCTTTCAATCCAGATCGATATGGGCTCATTTCATAAATAACAGGGACTTTCACATCTGGATTTGTCTTTGGGCGCATAACCTTTACTGATACACGATCTTTTTTACCATCTCGATCACTATCAACTTCTGTCTCTACAAATAAATTTTCTACGATGGCCTCATCAAGTGAATAGATTGGCTTCGTCATCCCATTTTCTAATTCAATTTTTGTGTTTGGAGTTAAAGCTTCTGAGACTTGACCATTTAACTTAATATCACTCCCTTTTACAGAGCTCCCTTCCTTATTTTCCGCATGTGCAGTCATACTAGAAACTCCTGAAGTAATTGTTAAAGATAATATAGCTGAAAGTGTTATTGCTAATTTCTTTTTCCTCATGCCCTTCCCTCCCCATATATTCCTTCTTTTACTATACAATAAAAATGCAGAAAATTCAGTTTATTTTTCATAGAAAGTTGAGAAATTTGTAAAAAATTCGAATCTTTCAAGATAATAGAAAAGGAACTAATGACAATTAGTTCCTTTCTATATACATATAAAATTGTATTTCTCCATCTTCTACCGAAACTCCGTATTCAAAACCATGTCTTTCTAATATACTTTTTACAATCGCTAATCCTAATCCAGTACCTGATTTTTCTTTGCTACGTGAAGACTCTAATACGTAAAAAGGCTCCCAAATTTTATCTATCTCTTTACTGCCCTCAGCAGCAATACCATTTTGAATTTGAAAATACACAATGCCATTTTTCTCTTCTAATATGATTTTTATATTTTGATTCGTTGTATATTTTATCGCATTAGAAATTAAATTTTGAAAGACCATTCTCATTTTATTTAAATCAGCATAAACAATCGTGTCACCAACACTATAGTTCACTTGCAACTTGATTTCTTTCGACTCCAGTTCAATCTTATGCTTATCTATTATACTTTGTACTAGTGGTTCAATAGGGAATTCTTCTTTTTGTAAAATATCTCTTTCTAGTTTAGAGAATCGCAATAACTCTTCAATTAAATTTGAAATTTGATCTGTTTGTTTAATGATTGTATCAACATATGTGCCATCATCTAAACCGTCTTTTATTCCCATAGAATATGCTTTTACTAATGCGATTGGTGTTTTTAATTCATGAGTTACATCGCCCATAAATCGTTTTAAGTGGTCATTTCGATCTGTTAAATCTTGATGTGCTTCATGTAATTTATCACTCATAATGTTTATACTATTTGCTAAATCACCTATTTCATCATTTGTTTTAACTTTCGTCCGTTTAAATTTCAGACGTGAAATATCTTCTGCGACATCACTCAATTCATTCAGTGGTGTAGTGATTGTTTTTGAAAAAATCCAGACGAGCACGATAATAAGAAATAGTGAGAATCCCAAAATGTATAAATAAAATGAGTTAAGCGTGTTAATTACTTCATTGGAATGTGCGATAGAAACTCCTACTAAAATCAACATATCATCTTTCGCAATGTATTTCGCAAAAAAACTAGATTTTATCTTTTCTTGATCATATATTTTATTCGATTGTCCGAGGTTCTTCACTTTCGTAATTTCTTCTTTTGTAATCCAAAGTTTATTCAATGCAACTCTCTTTTTTGTAAGTTGCATGCGTAATTCTTCATTAATAGCATCTTCTGAACTATTTATTGATGTATACGCAATCGTAACATTACCTTCATTTTCAATACGATTTATAGCATCATCCAGCTCTTTACGCGGTATTGACTGGATTTGCGCTGTAATGCCTTCTAAGCTTTCGCGTGTTTTGTGCACATTATATTTTGGTAAAAAATAGTTAATTAATAATAAAGAGATGGCAAAAATAAGGATGACTGTTAAAGAGATGCTGAAAAATAACTTTTTACCGAGTTTATTCACACTCTTCCTCCAAACTGTATCCTAAACCGCGATGTGTCTTTATAATATTTTCTCCTATTTTTTTACGTAATCTTCTTACATGCGTATCAACCGTTCGCTCTTCCCCAAAATAATCAAATCCCCAGACTATATCTAACAACTTTTTCCTCGTTAAAATCGTGCCTTTATGATTTAAAAAGCACTTTATTAATTGTAATTCTGTCTTTGTAATGTCTAATTCTTTCTCATTTTTATATACTTTATTTTTGGTGAAATCTATTTTTAAATCTTGAACTTGAATAACCTCTTCATGCTGTACAAGCTTTTTCGCTCGCGTAATTAGCACTCCTGGGTGAAATGGTTTTTTCACATACTCATCTGCCCCACTTTGAAGAGCTGCTAATTCATCTTCACTTTCACTTTTCGCAGTAAGCATTAATACTTTTACACTCGAATTCTTTTTTATTTCCTGACAGACAGCAATACCACTACTTTTCGGCATCATCCAGTCTAAAATAGCTAAGTCAATTTTCTCATCATAAAATATTTGAAGTGCTTCCTCTCCATCCTTTGCTAATAAAACTTCGAAGCCTTCTTTTTCAAAATACGCTTTTAAAATTTTCAGCATATCTTGTTCATCATCTGCGATTAATACTTTCATTACATTTCCTCCATTACTTATAAACAAATATCAATTTTATCATACAACTTCTTTGTTACATCAATGTGACATAAAAATATTTACAACGTTTGAGGGTATAGTAAGTGTGAGGTGTTGTTTCATGTTCAAAAAAATAGGAGTCATTACTCTTCTCTTCTTTTTATTATCAACAAATGCGTTCGCAAATACAAATAAACAAATTGAAGTATTTGATTGTAAAAAAGAAATGGTCGTTCAAAAACAATCTTTAGATCCAGCTATTCAAAAAGAAGCTGTTCAATATGCTAAATCCATTACTGGCCCGTTCAAAAACTTAAACGTCGTTCCGAAAGATGGACATATGATAAAAATCCCATTATCGAAACCTGTTCCTATTACAAATCAATGGTTACATACAACAATTGATGAAGTACTCATCCTTCTCCCACTTAACGAAAAACCTTACATTATGCTTTACGATGATGAAAATAATCCGCATTTTTATTATGTAAAAGGTAATCCGAAGGGTTTATTGAAACAAATGAATGTTAAGATGTAATTGCATAAGAAAGGTTCCATACGCAATGAGCATGGAACCTTTCTACAATATTATATAGTGACTCGAACCTTTATAATATTCTCCTTTTACAAATCCATTTGCGCTATAAAACTCATCACCTTGCTTTGTATCCGAATGTAGAACAACAACGTGAAAATACTTTTCCGCATGTCTTAATAGTTTCTTTAATAACAACTTCCCTAATCCGATGCGCCGATAATCCTTTGAAATATAAAATCTCCTCAATCGGCCAATCTTATTATCTTTCGTATACGGATCTTGATTTAATCCACCGATTCCAATTAACGTATCACCTCGAAAAATGCCATATAAACATTCGCCCGTTTTACTAAATGTATTTCTTTTACTTTCATATTCATTTATTAGTTTTATTAAGAAGTTAAATCCTTCTTTTGTACTTTCTTCGATAAGATGATTGATCTCATATTTTAGTAAATCTTCAATTTTCTTAATTTGTATATCTTGTAGCATAATTACCTACTCTTTCTATCGAAATCATTTCAAACTTCTTCTTTATCAT
This sequence comes from Bacillus sp. DB-2, assembly GCF_003315125.1. Taxonomy (NCBI): domain Bacteria; kingdom Bacillati; phylum Bacillota; class Bacilli; order Caryophanales; family Bacillaceae; genus Bacillus; species Bacillus sp. DB-2. Next base: position 37,492 of record NZ_QNRN01000011.1, read on the forward strand.
TATTTAACCAATTAACCACTTTAAGAATTGTATCTGCATAGAAATTAATATCATGTATTGTTTCTACTACTTGAATCGTTCCTAATTTCTGTTCTTCTTCGTCTGTACATTCAATTCGTAACGAGCGTTTTAAATTATATTCAAGCCATCCTAGCCTTCCTAAAAATCCAGCTGCTAATACTATTTTCCAGTTCGCGTGTAGTTCACCATATTTATTTTTATAGCCACTAATAAAAGAGGAGAATCTTTGTTTTTCAAGTTCATCTTGTTCATTTTTTGACCAGTAAATTGCGGTTTCAATTAAATCTTGCATTGGATTTATATAACCTGCTGATTCCCAATCAATAAGCACTGGTTTATTATTATTCCACATTACATTTTTAGGATCTAAATCTCTATGACTTATTACCTTTGATTTTGAAAGCATTTCGGATGATTCAATTGCTGCTGCGTTCCACTTTTTAAGAATTTCATTGTTTTTTAGGAATAAGTCACCCCATTCCAACTGATCTTCTTTACCTCTTAGCAAATAATAATTCCAATCGATTAATTGGTCATTATCCAACCCATCATTGGTTATATCTAACTCCCCAAAATCCGTTTTATGTATTTCCGCAAGGATTTCACCTATTTTTTCGCAGTGGACATTATTTATTTCATCGTCTTTCAGCCTTTCGCCTTCTATCCAATCAAATATGAGATAAAACTGATCATTTATTTTTTGTATAGAATCACCTTTAATTTCTTTGGCTGGGAGAGCTGGTACCTTTTTAGATACGCGAGTAGCTATTTTCTCTGAATTAATATAGTTTTGCATCGCCTTTGGTCTAAGCATTATTTGAGGATTTAGAAGTTTTATCGCATACTTTCCTTTTGTTGTTTCAATAACATACATCCGATGTAAAAGCCCACCACATATAGATTTTGGAACATTCAACATCTCGCCAAGTAAAGAATTTTTGCATATACCTTCAAAGTCTAAGTAATATTTGATACTATCCATTTTTCCACCTACTTTTCTATGTAATAATTACAAAACAAAAATGCCCTAAAATATATTATTTTGAGCATTCATTTGTCTGTTCACTTATTCAATTTGTAGTGTAAGAATTCTTCAATTCTGGTAATATCCCCTTCAGTTCCATTAAATCATCAATTACTAAATCAGCATGAGCAAGTTCATCTTCTTGTGCAAAATCAAAATTACATCCAATCGCAATTAAACCATTATCTTTTGCCGCATTAATATCGGATAAACGATCTCCAACTACCGCTGCCTCTTTTATATCATATTTTTTCAAAATACTTTTTACTAAGTCACTTTTATTAAGCGATTGAATTTGTTCAATACTAAACGTTTCAGTAACCCATTGGTCTAAATCATAATAAGATACGATTGCCTGTAAATATTCCGTTAAACCGTTACTAGCAATGTAAATGGAACAGTTATTTTCTTTTATAAAACTAAAAACTTCCTTTACATTCGAATATAAGGCACCATTTCCGCTCTTTATATTTTCAATTAGTCTTTCTAAAAAATATGCATCTGTTTGTTCCCTTACTTCATTAGAATGATTAGGTAATAAAGCTTCCCAAACTTTAGGTAAAGGTACACCCATAATTTCACGATATTTATCAATTGGTGTTATCGTATCCCATAATTGTAGTGACCGTAAATGATCAAATGTATCATCTAGTGATAACTCTAAAACTTTATCTGTTTGAAATAAAGTTCCATCCATATCGAAAATTAGTGCTTGTAACATGATATTCTCTCCCATTCTTTACTTATGAACTACAATACAGCTTTACTCGAAATATTTTTAAGCATCTCAACAATAATTTCTGAACAATAATTCGCTGCAATTTTCGCAAAGTCATCATATGAAACTTGCGCTGAATCATCTGCACTGTCAGAAATGCATCTCAAAACGAGAAACGGTATGTCATTTATATAAGCAACATGTCCAATTGCTGCTCCTTCCATTTCTGTACAATGAGGTGCATATTCAGTGACTAATTGCTCCTTTAATTTTGAATCCTCGACGAAGCATTCTCCGCTGACGATTCTTCCTTCATGAACAGTAATATTTAAACTACTACTATTAACAGCTTTTCGGGCTAAATCTCTTAATTCCTCACTTGCATGAAAAGCTTCTTGAAACGGAAATAGATTCTTCATTTGATGTTTATTAACATCATGATGCGTAACATTTGTAGAAATAACTAAATCGCCAATTTTCACATCCGGATGTAATCCACCCGCAACACCTGTATTAATGATAGAATCCACATCAAATTTATTAATTAAAATTTGTGTACATGCGGCAGCATTTACCTTTCCTACACCACATCGCGTAATAATAATTTCTGTATCCATGAAGTTTCCTTTATAAAAAGGTATTCCCGCAATAGTATATTCCTCTTTAATGATTAGTTTTTCTAATAGTAAGTCTATTTCCATTTGCATTGCTCCGATAATGCCGATTCTGTTCATGTATGTAGTCCCCTTAATTAATTTGCAAATATTCATCAATATCTTTATGAATTTGCATAAAAGCTTTATTCCAAAATTCATACTCCGTTAGATCAATATCAAAATGTTTTTTCATCAATTCTTCAACTGTGGCCTTTCCTGTTTCTCGTAAAAACTCTTTATACCTCAAATGAAATGCATTTTTATTTTTATTTTCCTTTGCTATTTCAATTAAGCTAAAACTCGCTAAATACCCAAATGTGTATGGATAATTGTAAAAAGGAACATCTGCTATATAAAACTGAACGTATTTCATCCAAACAAACGGTTGATATTCTGTTAGTGCATTCCCGTATGCCTTTTCTTGCGCGGCTATAGATAATTTCTCAATTTCATCAGCACTTAAAGGACCTTCCTTGCATTCTTCATAAAACTTCTTCTCAAACTGAAACGATGCACGAATTGCCATAACATAATTAAAACTATTTCTTATTTTCCAGCTAAGCAATGACTTTTTCATCTCTACACAATCTGTTGTTTGAATTAAATAATTCATGATTACCGTTTCAAAGAAAATAGACGCTGATTCAGCTGTACTCATTGGCAGATAATCATCTAAAAATGTTGTAGATTGTTCAAGACTCATAACATAAAAATGCCAAGCGTGTCCTAGTTCATGAGCAAGTACTCTTACACTATCAATTGTTCCATCATAACGAAGTGAAATGCGAGATTCTTTTTCACTGAAAAAAGGAGCACAAAATCCACCCGGTGGTTTATTATCTCTCGGTTCAGCATCGATCCAGCCATTCGCTATTGCATTCTGTGCGAACTGTGCCAATTCTTCATCTATATTTTTTAGTGCATCATATATGTTTTTTACTGCTACTGAAAAAGGAATAACAGTCTCATTACTTTCTTTCCATGTCATTAGCTCGTACCATGTAATTGAATTCTTTCCTTTTTTATAACCGTTTAACGCAATTACTAGCTTCGTAAGATTTTGTTCCGTTGCATTCCACATCTGGGATAATGCAGTTTCAGAGATGCCATTTGCTTGTAGTGATTGTTTTAAAATCTCTGTTCCTTCCATTTCATCACTTTTAGCATGACGTAATCTTCCTATTTGATTCAATACAGTAGCAAAGATATCTTTTTCCTTATTCAAAGCATTTGTAAGAGAATCAAATACTATTAATCTTTCATTATGATCATCACTATTCATCACAACGTAATTTGCTTGTCCAAATGATAAAGTCTCTTTATCGTGTATTACTTCTATTTTATTTCGTAATTGTGTATACATATCTTCCCAAGCTTTTAATTCATTTTCTATTAGTTTAATACTTGAATGATTTGTATTAACACTTTGTCCCTTACTAGATTCTATTAATAGTTGAACTTCTTTCTTTAATTGATTTACTTTTACACTTAGTAAAGTATTTTCAGGATGCTTCTCATCTTCAGCAGCACGGCAATATAAGTAATACTCTGCTTTTTCGATAGCCTGTATAAGTTGTGAAAGGATTACTGAGTCTTTTGTTGCTTTATATTCAATTTTTAATCTTTCTATCGTTTCTATAGAAAACGTGAAGTTTTGTTCTTGAGGATATAGCCTGTCCAAATCCCATTGAGATTGGGCTTGTATTATTTTATTCATTTTGCACCCTCCTTTTTTTACAAATAGTTACAAAAATCTACTCTTTTCACTATTATATATGAACTATCAAAATTTTAATATCTTGAAATGTTCAAACTTATATGAATGTAATTTGATATTTCATTTTCTATTTCTTCCTATTTATATAAGTTGTAAGTATTACTACTTCTACTAGGGAATTTCTAGGTTCGTATAGACTACACTGTTTATTTACTCTTTCTTTTGTTTGAAGTTTATAACTTTCACTCCACTTGGATTAATGTTATAAGTAATTGTTACAACATGATTTGGTGGGTTATGGGCGTTTGTATAAGTTCGATACTTTGCAACGACAATGAAGTTAAAAGTGTATTTGGGGGATCGGTCAATTTTTATAACCTTCACATCAGTTAAACTATACTGATGCGAAGGTCCAAGTTTGCTTTGAATCGTTCGACTTGCATACGGAGCCAATAAAGTGTTATAGGAATCATAAAAATCTTTATCAGATATGTTAGCTGCGTTTCCTTCTTTCGGAGATGCAAATATGACCATTATTAGAATCCCGTAAATTATTAGGGATAGTTTACTCTTTAGCATGAGATTCACTCCAGGCTTATTAGATGATAAACTTTAGGATGCTCTAAAAAATAATGACTATTCTCTTTATGTTATTCTTAGCTTATTAAGCATCAAATAAATCAGAGCTTTTACTTGCGAGTCAATATTTTTAATAACATTTATGCTAGCTCGAATGACTGGAACTGATTTTTAAATATATTTCAAACAAATTGAAAAAAATACCACCCTAACGATATCTAAAGATGCTGGCTTTTACTGAGTATATATAGAATTTAAACATAGTAGAAAGTGAGAGAATAACTTATGACAACTCATATTGTACAATCAACCGACTATAATCAAGCATCTGATGCATTACGACGCGAAATTGCTGTAATGCTACAGCAGGTTTGGCCAGATTTCGATTCCACGCCTAAGGAAACAATTTCAGAAACTCACCTTAAAGAATTTAATGTACGCTCATTTTATTCCTACATAGATGGAAAGTTAGTCAGCTATGCAGGTGTAGTGCGCAAAACTATCCATCATAATGGGCAAATATTTAATATAGCCGGACTTAGTTGTGTAGCGACTGATCCAGATTATCATGGGCAAGGCTTAGGTTTACAAACAGTTGCTGCAGCTACTGAATGGATTGAAAAACAAAGCAATATAGATTTCGGTATATTCACATGTAAACCATCTTTAGCTCACTTTTATAATCGCGCTGGTTCCTGGCCTGTTTTACCGGATATAGTGCTTATTGGTAGAGAAGATGAAGATGCTTTATCTAGTGAATCCTTAGAAGTTGTTGTTTTAATGCGTTTGTTTTCAAAGAAAGCGAACTTCCATAAATCAATGTTGTGCCATACCACTATCAATCTTGATTTTCCAGTTGGCCAGTTTCTATAATACAGATAAACAAAAGCCAATTTCCATACGTTAAGGACATTGGCTTTTTCTTTTTTATTTTGCTTCGCATATGCAATTCACATTAGCGGTTCTTTCCATACAGAACCGCTAATGCGGGATAAAAAAAGTTTCTCCCTAAGGGCGTTAAAACACGTACTCTTTAGGATAACCCCTAATAATTTATAAACTAAGAAAACATATTACTGAAACCCTGTTTTAATCCATTTTATTTTCAGCTGATATTTTAAAATACTTTGCAGATAATTTATAGGAACGATTCTCATAATAATAATCTCCTAATTTATAAGCTAATTCAGTAACCAAGCTATATTGCTGTTTTTCTATCCCCATCTCAATTGCTGTTTTCATATTCTTCTCATATCCATTATAATCTGTCCATATTTTAGATTTTTCCGCTTTAAATCCATATAGTTGAACATGGGCATACGGTACATCACAAATCGATAAAATTTCAAATGCCTCATCTATAAGTTTAGTTACTGTTTGCCAATCTTTTAATTCTATATAAATTTCTATTAAATTCCGAATTGTATATACCTTACCTTCTTTGTTTGGTAAATACTCACAAAGAATCAAGTTTTCCTTGTAACACTTTATTGCATTTTTATAATCTTTTAATGCTTGATAAATTTTCCCGTAATTATATTTCAAAAAACATAAATTCAATGGCTCATTTTCCACCTTTGATTCATTTTCTACTTGTTTTAAAATTTCATATGCTTGTTCATACTGTTTATCTTTGTTATATTGCATCGCAAGAAGTATTAGCGCATAAATTTTATATTGTTCTATATTAAACTTTTTATACAATTTATATGCTTTTTTTGCATATATGCGACTAATACTTTGATCTTTATTAAGATTCTGACTTACTATACTTAGATTGTAATACGTATCTGCGTGCAACTCTGTCTCTTCTAGTTCCAGCATATTTTCTATCTTTTTGTAAACTTCATATGCTGTAAAATATTCACCTTTATTAGAAAAATAAAGACCTCGAGCTCTTAAGTAATAAATATAATCCTCAGTATCTTGCATTTCCACCTGACTTGGAATCATTTGCGAAGCTTGATCTACAAATAACTTCACATATAATAAGTTTTTATTTCGGACATGATAGTATATGATGACGCCATACGTCTTTAGTAATAAAGGAATTGCGTCCACTTCACGAACGTATAATTCTAACAAAGATAATTCAGCTTCAGTTATAATTTTATCTTTTTTATATTTATTACATATTTCAAGAATAGTAAGCTTTATCTCCTCGTAATTGCCATCTATGAGAAAATCGCAATCAACACCCAGCTTCTTAGAAACTTGTTTTAAAAAAGAAGATGATGGTTTGATTTTCCCACTCTCAATTCTACTTAAATATGTTACTGAGCATATTTCTGATACGAGCTCCCCCTGTGTCAATCCTTTATGCATACGAACTTGCCGAATACGTTCCCCAATTTCCATCTTTTTCTCTCCCTAATTAACCATTTCATGCTTTTCACTAAATAAGTCATTATGTATTTCTTAATCTTTCATACTATATAAAATATACAATTTCACAAATGTAAAAAAATGTATCATTTATTTTAATATTACATTCATATTATGATTATTTCTAGATAGCTTGTTAAATTTAATGGTTTAAATTTAAGGTTTTTGCCCACTTTTTTCATACAATTTTACTTCTTGTTATTAACAAAGACGGCGCCATATACTTGAATTACGATAAACTTAATGAAAAGGATTTAACTACATGTAAACTATCATTCTTAAAATAGATCGAATGGTTAATTACATTTACCTAGTACATGGAAGACATCTATTGTAAATGAAAATAAATTAAATGAGCTCAATAGATGAATTATCAATATCACATCCTAGAAATTAGTTTGTCGAATTATTTAGTAAATATGAAAGGATGACAAATATGATTGTAAAAACAAAAAAAGATTCAACACGAAAAATAGCAAGATATGTTGGAGGCGCTGCTACTCTTTTATTGCTAGCATCCTTCCTTTATCAGTGGAACAATGGTTTAGTAGTTGATGATACTGAAATATTTAGTTTCATACTAGCCTTCACTTGTTTCCTTTATACCTTCTTACCTATAAAACAAAGCACTAATAAATAGTAAATTCTATATTTTATTTAAAGAAAAAAGGATTGATCAAAAGATCAATCCTTTACTCTACTTCATTTAAGAAAAATAATGTTAACGCACCTGGTCCTGTATGCGCTCCGATTGCAGCCCCAATTGTATTTACGATAAATACTTCACAACCGAATCTTTCAGTAATTAATGCTTTTAATGCTTCGGCAGTTTCTAAATCATCACCGTGAGTCATACCGATTGTTTGACCTTTAAGGTCTTTCCCACGCTCTTCCATAATATCAACAATTCGGCTTAATACTTTCTTTTTCCCTCGTACCTTTTCAAGTGGTACAAGTTTTCCTTCATCCACATTTAAGATTGGCTTAATGTTTAGCAAACCACCGATGAAACCGGCTACTTTACTTAAACGTCCACCTCTAACAAGGTACTGTAAGTCAGCTACAGTGAAGATATGCTCCATATGCTCCATTAGAAAAGCGACACGGTTTAATATTTCTTCTTTTGATGCGCCCTCTTTTGCCATTTTTGCAGCCTCTAATACGACAATACCCTGACCGAGTGAGGCACATTTTGTATCAATAATTTCTAAATCTAAATCAGTGTATGTTTCTTTCACTTCTTTTTTAATGAGAACTGACGATTGATATGTACCAGACAATTCAGATGAAAAAGCTAAATATATACAAGGGTTACCTTCTTTTGCATAAGAAATAAATTTTTCTTGGAATGTTTCAAGTGAAGGCAATGACGTTTTATAAACTGCGCCTTCTCTCATTTTTTGCAGTAATGTAACTGATTTTAATGTAACCCCATCTAAATACTCTGTTTCTGCTTCATCATATACACGGAGTGGAATTAAATCAATATCATATGCTTGCAGCAATTCTACCGGTAAATCCGCCGCACTATCCGTAATGATTTTAACACCCATTTTTAAACCTCTATTCTGTTATAAATATATAATAAATAAAATAAAAAATATTACTTTTAAATTATATACGTAAAACTAAAATGAAGAAAGGAAAAGACTTTATATTGTATGCACTATTATTCAAAACTTGAACTGCAAATAAAAATGATTTCATTTTAGCCTCTTTTTACAAGTTATTACACTGTGTATAATGAGAATATTACATTTTTTCTGAGGGAGGATACATATGAGTATTCAACTAGCTACATCTAATGATTTAGAATGGGTTAATAATCATTATGAATCGATAGGATTTGTACCAAGTGATTTAACACGAGACACAGTTGCGATCATTATATACAACAACGAGTATGCAGGTGTTGGACGTTTAGTCCAAATAGATGAAAATACTATTGAAATGGGTGGGATTTTTATTCTCCCTAAATTCAGGGGTCTACAATTAGCTGGGGAACTCGTATCATTTTTAGTACAAACTGCGAAAAAATTACAAATACAAAATGTGTATTGTCTTCCTTTCGAGGAACTAGAAAACTTTTATAAAAAATATGGCTATACTGAAGTCGATACTACGAAAGAAGTTGTCCACCCAATTATTCTAAAAAAATATAATTGGTGTTTGGAAAATTACGATAAACATGTTTTACTATTTAAGTTGTGAGTTTTGTAAAAAAGGAGTCAATGCACTTTGTATTACACATCAAATTATACAAGAAATTATCTGTGAATTAGCTTCTTTATTCAAACAACATATACGCCACATTTTATGCCTATTTTTAATAAGTGTTAGCAAGTTCGTTGACAAACTTGTTAGCACCTTTTTAAAACATAAACCTGAAGAAATTCATACAATTAAGTAACTATCCTAGCTAGCAATAATATCATCCTTCATAAATATTAAAATGAATTCATTGAGGATAAACCGTTTGGAGGATATTCTATAGTACTGAATGATTTACAAAAGATTACGCATTGATACGCTACGAATAAAAATAATGAGCTAATCAAGGGAATATAATCATTTTTATGTAATTCGCACTTGTACTTCCTGTTCTTGTATCACTTGAATGATTAATTCCAATACAATATTTTGTACTAACTGATACACATTGTCATGAAATGTACTTTGTTCTGATATGTATTCAATACATTGATATATATATCCTTCTACCAATAAGCTCCCTTTTTCAACTATAAATTTATTTTGTCCATTCTTCTTTACTTTAGGTACTAAAAATTCGGTTTTTGTCAAAACAATCTCCTGTTCCACCTCTTTTATTCCTATGACTTTTTCTGTAAATACCACTTTTTCTCGTAAACTAATTTCACCTTTATATTTTCCTATTTCTACTGGTAGTCTGGCTGTTATATAATTATTTACTTCTCCTTCATTTCCACTCTCTAATATTATGCTGTGAATAGGAATCCATGAAGATGTCTCTACCTTATTCTCTTCATTATTCCCTTTAACTTTTTGATTATATAATTCAACAAGCACTCTCTTTTCATGAAGATTTAAAGAAACTAATTTACAATAAGCCTCCGAATGATATTGTTGCACTGTAGTTAATAACTTAGAATCTAATTCACGCTCCTCCGCATCTTTTTCATTTCGAAATACAAATGCATCTTGATTTTTCACATTTATTTTTGGAAATACTTTAAAGCTAGACACTTCTGAAATAATAGAAAATGGCGTTTTCACTACCATTGAATGCACTGAAGTCTCTATTTTTGATCCTAAACCTATACTTTCTCTCTTTGATTCAGTTTCTTCACTTTTTTTCTCTGATTCATTTGCTACTTCTACTTTCTCTAATCCAATCACTTTATTTTCTTTTGCTGGTTCAGTCTCTTCACTTTCTTTGTTTGATTCAATTGCTATTTCTTCTTGCTCTAATTCTCTTTCTTCATATTCTTTTGCTGATTCAGTTTTTCCACTTTTTTTCTCTAATCCAATTACTTTTTCTTCTTTTTTTGATTCAATTTCTTCATTTTCTTCCTCTAATCCAATTGCTTTTTCTTCTTTTGCTGATCCAGTTTTTTCACTTTCTTCCTCTAATTCAATTGCTTTTTCTTCTTTTTTTGATTCATTTTCTTCACTTTCTTTCTCTAATCCAATTACTTTTTCTTCTTTTTTTGATTCAATTTCTTCATTTTCTTCCTCTAATCCAATCGCTTTATCTTCTTTTGCTGATCTAGTTTTTTCACTTTCTTCCTCTAATTCAATTACTTCATCTTCTTTTTTTGACTCTGTTTCTTTACTTTCCTTTTTTTCTCTTATTTCGCGCGAATCATCTTGAACATTCAGCATTTTCCATTTGTAAACTTTGTTCCATATTTCCTTACCAACCCATGGCTTATTCATCACCATCCCCCCATCTGATGAAATTCATAAAAATATGCTTTTTGTACGCGACCATTCCATCATTATATATGTTTTATAATAATAAAAAAGACATTGTCTTTTTATTAAAGACAATGCTTTTTTAGTCTTATACTTGTACTTGTTGTACTTGTAAAACTTTTAAAGTAAGGTCTAGTACAATTTTTTCACGAAGAGTTCCAAATGGCTCGTTTAATTCTGTTGGACAAGGTGAAAAGTCTAATTCGAAAAATTGAGCACTTACTAATTCGACATATGGTTGTTCGTTATAAAAAACCGAATTTTGGAAGAAGTATTTATCTAAACGTGGTAAATCGCCGTTGTTAGGATTAATAAAATGAGATGTAGTGTCTGAAGAAGCAGCTATTAAAGCTAGTGATAGAAAATCAGCTTCTGTTAGATCTGCAAAACCAGAAAATGGAACATTTGCAATACGATCATATAGAACTCCATTACACTCATCATTTGCATATTCAATATTTTTACGAATATACCCTTGTACAAATAATTTTCCTCTTGTAACTCGGTTGTAAGGTGTACCAACTACCGGAGTAAATGCTACAGGAACTAACTTACCTTGTGTTAAAAATACATTTTTTAAGACACGTTTAATCTCAGTTGCTGGAGGATCTAATGGAACATCGGCTTCTACAACAATTTGAATTGTTCTTTCCGCTAATACAACTGGTATTTTTACGATTGGTGCTCCTGGAGTAGTAATTGGTGTTGCTGCAGCATCACTTAATGGTGTTTGGGTTTGTCCCGCTACCTGACATGGTACATTAATTGGGCATTGTTCACTCATATTTTATAATCTCCTTTATATGAAAAATTTAGAGCTTTTTAACTCTCTATACTGTATATGTTTGTCTTCTATTAATGCGTGGGTTTGTATCATAGTCACTTTTATCATTTACAAATAAAAAGAGTACTCTCTCTTTAATAGTCAAATACACATAACTTAATGTACTTAATTTTCATGTATATTTACCTATGAAAAATAGAATTTCTTAACTCTCAACGTGGAAAAATACAATGATACGTTAATTAAGTTCAATAGTAAAAAAGATAACCATATTTTCGAAGAAACTTTCAAAAAATCTATTCTTACATTTATTAAGGCAGATAAATTTAAGTTTGTTGATTTCTTCATCTCATAATATCTTTGCAACTGCAATTTAATATTGGGTAACACCTGATTGTTAAAAAATAAAAACCGACTTAATAAAGTCGGTTTTTATACCTACATTGTTGTGGAATCACTTCATCTTTATCATTCACATCGTTTTTTTACTCTCACCTTTTCCAATAGAATTTATCAATACTTCTAATGAAAACAATCTTGTCGTTGTTCTCCCCTCTAATACTATTAATTAACATCTCTCTTAACACCTTTAGTTTAGGTAAAATTATCTTTGGATATTTTATCTTTGTAATTATAAAAAAGGGCTAATTGATGTTAATTTAATTGGATTTTCTAGCCTTTTTATGTTGTAAAATTCAATTCGTACAAACTCGTTCATTTACCTATTATTTACAAAAAAGTATCATACGCCTTATCAAAAACATATCCAAGCTTTTCCACTAGTTTAGCAGAAGTGCTATTCGCTGCATCCCAGTTTGGATATTTCGTCTTTTCTAAACAATCCAATATTAAAGCCGTACTTACTGCAGTCACCAATCCTTTTCTTCTATGATTCGGATCAGTAGCAACTTCAATTTCAATCCCATCATCATAAATACTATATGATGATGCACCGCATACAACGTCTCCTTTATAGAAAATACTATAACCAATACCTCGATTTATATAATCATCTATCAATTGATAAAGTCTTGCCGTGGTCAACGGATTTTCCATCTAGATGCAGAGTGCCGAAAAAAGTGAAGTAAACAAAAAATAACTCCAAAATCAACTTTTAATGTATATTTTGGAGTTACTTTACGCTTACTTTAAATTCGCAATTTTCTATTTTCCTTTTCTTATTTATGTTTATCAGCTAAGTATCTAGCATAGTGAACTAAATTTCTAGCTACATCTAATTCAAGATTAAATATATTAGGTACACCTGGTCTCCAATTCACCTCAAACAACCACAATTTTTGGTTTTCATCAATCCCAACATCAATTCCTAACTCATCAAATAATACATCCTTATATAAAGAATTAAAATGGTTAGAAAAACTTACCGCAAATCGTTCTAAATACCTTTGAATATTATACCAATCGTTATCAAACTCCGTTTTTAAAAAAATATCTAAATAAGTACTATAACCACCGCTAGCCATATTTGATACAACACTTCCTAATGGACCTATTCTCGGGAATATTGAAGTAATAACCCACTTTCCTTCTCCATTTCTTTGAACATGCAATCGAAAATCATAAACATGACCAGATTTCATTTGACATGAAATAAACTGTTGAACTATGTAACCTTTCTCTTGAATCTTATCAGATAAAAAACTTAGCAATTGTTTTTTATTTATTAATGAAATTTGTTCTGACTCATTCATACTGTAATTCATCCCATGTTTTTCAATGAAAACGATACCCTTACCTTGATGTCCAGAAATTGGTTTAATAATAACTTTTCCATAACGATCAATCATGTCAAAAAACTTATTAACATCATTTAATTCATAAAAAGGAATAAGATATTGCTTAAATTTTTCTGCTTTTTTTATTCTGTTATATACACTTAATTTATCTCCGATTGAATGACTTGTGAATGGAACTTTATCATATAGATAATCAAAAATTTGCTGATTTTTATCACTAACATGAACACTTGCATTATAAATAACATCAGGAAAAGAAAATTCTTGTTCAACCCATTCACCATTTTCATAAGTTTTACCTAAAATCTTCTCAGTCTCTATATTTACTTTCCCTAAAGTAAAATAAAAAAAGTTTATACCTTCAGCTTTGGCTACAGCAGCATAAGTATATGCTTTCTTTACGACATTCGGATCTTTCCGATGATGAAGCATACCAATTATAGTCATATCGGTTCCTCTTCCCCTCTTTTTAAAGATCTTTTTCAAAACAAATATCAACTTCATTATATATATATTCATGTTCTCCTTCATTCAACCATTTTTCGAAAAATCCAGAACAAGCTTCCCCTCATTTTAATATTCTACCTATAGAAATATTAAATCTAAGGGTTTATAAAATAATTAAGGTTAGGGTGGCATAAGATGGATACTATTGTTTTTATTGAAACAAATAAATCTGGATCAAGTAGGGAAGCAATCAAAGCAGCTGAAAAACTTAATTTCTTTACAGTTTTGTTAACAAAAAAAACAAAATTTATTGAAGAACGTGATACATTCCCTGATGTACATCAGATGATTTTCACCGATATAAATGATTATGATAATATAATTACAACAATTGAAAAATTAAATAAATCAGGAAAGAACATAAAAGGGATCTTTAGTTTTATTGATCCCTTTGTTTATCTGGCTGCACGTTTATCAGAAAAATTCTGCTCAAATATTGTATCTACTGAAGCTATCTATCGGATGGAAAACAAAATATTAACTCGTAATGTCCTTAAAGATTTACCAATCTCACTCAACTATTTAATTTACAAACCAACAGAACCATTATCATCTTTTCTTAAAAAAAATAAAAAGATAAATTTCCCTCTTATTGTGAAATCCCCTAAATCATCAGGATCAAAAGATGTATTATTAGTAAAAAATAAAAATCAATTAATTTTATCTATACAAAGTCTTTTAAAAAAACTACCTAATGAAGAAATTCTTCTTGAAGAATATGTAGATGGACCTCAGTACTTAGTCGAAATTTTAGTTCAAAATGGAAAAGTCCATATTATAGCAGTAATTGAACAAGAAATTACACTCTTTGAACGTTTTATTGTTACTGGTTATTCTTTACTAGGACAGGTAGACAAAAGTCTATATACTAGTCTTTTCAATGCAGTTAATTCTGTTATTCAGGCTTTTAATATGAAAAATGGAGCTTGTCATCTAGAACTCCGGAGAATAAATAATGATTGGAAATTAATTGAGATAAACCCCAGAATATCAGGTGGAGCAATGAATGATATAATTGAAATTGGACATGGAATCAACTTAGTGCAAGAGACTATTCAGTTAATGTTAGGAAATAAACCTTCACTAAATAAAAAACATCATAAATATGTATACACTCATTACCTAACAGTTAAATCTAAAGGAAAACTAATTCGAGTTACAGGAAAGAACCGTAGTTCTAAATATCCTGGTGTAGAGAAAGTTTATATAAAACCTAAAAAAGGAACTGTCTTAAAACCACCTACATCAATGGGACATCGATGTGGCTACGTTTTAGCAGCATCCTATTTTAAAACAGAAGCTAAAAAAATAGCTTTAAAAGCAGCCAAAGAAATTTCATTTGAAATCCAAAAAGAATAAATGCAACATAAAAAACAAGATATATACACCAACTCATAAAAATATACTAAAATCAAGTTTCTTACAATTCTAATTATCATAATGCGTAATAAAAAAGTTCTCTCCTTATCTACATTTATAGAAGGAGTGAACTTTTTTATTATGAAATTTTAATTTATTTACCCAACAAGCGACTCCAAAATGACTTCTTCTGTTCTGAAGCTACTATTAAGCATTTACTTTTATATAGTTTTTCGAATACTTACAAATGAGCTTTTATCTAATTAAAAATGTTCTCCGTGAATAATAACAAAGTAATGTTTTTTATTATTTTATAAATTTTTTCGAAACATAAAATTTTAACTAAGAGGGTTAATCAATAGATACGTTATAACTCCTTCTTAGAAATAAAAGATTCCGTCGCACCATTTTTATATATTTTAGTCAACTTAATAATTGACTTGTACGTATTATTGTCATTCATTATCATCTTTTTCATCTCTTCTATTTCGGCATTACTAGTCCCACTCTCTATTTTTAAACAGTTCGAAATGGAAAGATATCCGCTTGATGCTAAAATAATAATATAAGTAACATCAGGGAAATTAATAAATAGCAATCCAAATTTCAAAGGATTCCCAGCTGTATCCGATAAAATTAATCGAAAATCTAACAGTTCAGGTACTGGAACAAAATCCTTAGAAACAATCGCTTCACCTACTATAGTAATTTGCTTTACTACATTCCCAAGCTCATCTACAAATTCAACACATCTAGGTGGATCAATCATTTTTGCCTGTAAAGATAAACTTAATTCAGGGTTATTAAAATCGAAGAATAGTGTACTTCCCTCAGTTAAACAATGTGGACAAACATTTCCAAGTAAACTGAATTCCTCTTCGATAAATTTAACTTTCGTTTTACAACTACAAACTTTCCCTATTCGAATCGCATCAATTCTTGAACAATCTACAAATATTACCTCACTGTCTTCTTGTGCAAACGACACTATACCTTTTATCTCATTAAATGAAATAAAATAGGATACAACTATTTCGTTTCCGTCTATTACGATACTCTCAACCCTAGAATAAGGATTTAACCTTTTCAAAAATTCACATATACTATTTTGACAACATTGACAATCACGTTTCGGCTCACAATCCACTGATTCTCCATTCCTTTCCTATATGTTTTACCTAATAAATATAATATGAAAGGCACGTAAGAAAAGCTTGGACAATATAACTCTAATATTAGTCTAGATAAGTATACAGACATATGCCTGTCAAATTAAGAAACTAATCGTTCCTCAAATAAGTAATAAAATATATTTTTCACTATAAATGCATATAACAATTTCATCTTTCAACAAAAAAGCGTTATAATAAAGTGAAACTTCTATTAGCAGGGAACTTTATCTCCTACTAATGGTTAGCCCTCACCAATCGGGCAGTCATCTCCCGCCGTCCTCATCATTTACTTCTTCATCTTGAGGTGGGAGTCTACTGCTCGTTATTGCGGGATGAATTGCAGCCTCTAAGATTACGTTATAAAGGAGATTAAAACAATGACTAAAATTAAAGTATATCAAGCAAAAGAAGAAAATATGGAAGCAGTAAAAAACATCATTGATGTTGAGGAACAAAACCCAACTGCTGAGAACTTACAAAATCTATATACATGTGTATTAGATACTGAAGATATGGCATTACCTGAATCATACGTTGAAGAAGATATCTTAATTGATTCTATGGAAGTTATGGTTAACGCTTCTCAAAGCAAGCTAAGAGACTTAGGTACATATGATGTAATCGAAGTTGAAAACAAAGGTAAGAAAACACAAATTTTATTATTAGCAGACGAAGAATACGAAATTATCGAAGGCTAATTCGACTCCGTACATAAGAAAAAGCTCCTTTCAAAATTGAAAGGAGCTTTTTCTTTATGCTTTTGATGTTTCACTTTTCACCTTGTTTTGTTCTTTCTTATATACCATGCGCTCATTTCCCATAAAGAAAATGAATACGAACGCTAAACTTGCGGGGACTAACGCCCACATAAATGTCTGAACGATTGAACTAGAGAGAGCTTCAATAATTTTATCTAATATTTGCGGCGGAATTTGAGATCTTGCCGATTCTGATAGAATAGCTCTTGAATCTCCTAAAGCGTTTGTATTCATTCCTCCGCTCATACCTTTAAACGATTCTTCTAATTGATCCTGGAAACCAGTTCTTTGAATCATCCCGAAGATTGTAATACCAAGTGTCATACCTAATGAACGAATGAAGTTACTCGTTGAAGTCGCAGAACCGCGTTGCTCCATACCGAAGTTATGAATAGCAGCCATACTTAGTACAGAGAATGAGAAACCAACTCCAAAACCGATAATAACCATATAAATTGTTAATAATATACGACTTGTTTCTGGCGTTAATGTACTTAATAAGAATAATCCAATTAGCATAATTACAGCAGAAATAATCATAATGTTTCGGTAGCTAAGTTTCGATGTTAAAAATCCACCTAACTGCGCTGTAACTACTGATCCTAACATCATTGGTAATAACAATAATCCTGAGTTTGTTGCCGTACCACCGTATACACCTTGAATAAATAACGGAATGTACACAGTTGCTGACATAAATGCCGCCCCGTAACATAAGGCAATAATTGTACTCATTCCGAATAGACGTTGTTTAAACATCTCAAATGAAATGATTGGTTCTTCTACTTTTCGTTCAATAACAATAAAAGCAATTACTAAAATAGCGAACCCAGCAAATAAACTTAAAATAAAGCTAGAATCCCAATCATACTTTTGTCCGCCTAATTCTAAGGCGAACATTAAACAAACTACTGCACCAACTAAAGTAATTGCGCCAAACCAATCAATCTTTTGTTCTCTATGAACTCGTGACTCTTTATAAAATAATGTAATAAAAATAAGTGCTAAAATTCCAAGTGGTAAGTTAATATAAAACACCCAGTGCCAGCTAATATAATCCGTAATATATGCGCCAAGTAATGGCCCAAAGATACTTGATAAACCAAATACAGCTCCGAATAATCCACCCATTTTCCCGCGCTTTTCAGGAGGGAAAATATCAAAAACGATAGTAAATGCGATCGGCACTAGTGCCCCGCCGCCAATACCTTGAATGGCACGATAAATACCTAACTGTGTAATATTTTCAGCAGTTCCACAAAGTGCCGAACCAATCATAAAGACGATTAAACCGAAAATAAAGAATCTCTTTCTACCATACATATCTGATAGTTTACCGAAAATCGGCATCCCTGCCATTTCTGCAACCATATAGGCAGAAACGACCCATACAAAGTTTTCAAGGCCTCCTAAATCACCAACGATTGTTCCCATCGCTGTTACGACAATGGTATTATCCATTGATGCCATTAAAATCCCTAGCAATAAGCCCGCCACAACAAAACCGAGCTTATTATTCTTCTCAACCATAACCTTGCTCTCCCTCATACTACTTATATTTGTTTATGTTCTTTTACGACTGCATTACCTTTCTGATTAAAACTAGTGTGATATTCTACTACACTAATTTCACAGCCAGGGCCAATTATAACATGATTTCCTCTTACTACGTCTGCTATTGTATGTTCTAAATAAATATCATCCCCTTCAATAATTGATGTTTGAAGGCTTCCTGCATGACTTGTAAAAGGAATAAATCTCGATTTTTTACGTACTGTAATCTTTTTCCCACCGATTTCTCTCACTTTACTTCCTTCATAACGAAGTGAGATTTCAATATTTTCAGCATTAAGCAAACCATCACTTTCAAGACCACCAGTTAGTAATAATTCCTCTACTTCTATATCTCCCTTTACATTTAAAGCGCCTTTCACATCTACGAAATCACCGGATAGCTTCCCTTTAAATTCTATCATACCTCTAACTTTTGTTTTATTAATTTGTCCGTCGCCTTGTACTTGGGCATTGCCATATACTTTTACATATTCCGCCTCCATATTCCCCTGTACTTCACTATCTCCATACACGACATAATTTTTCGCTTTCATATTGCCACGTACTTCACTCGTACCATACGTTTTAAAATCATTACAACTCATATGATTAGAAATTGTTCCTTCGCCGCGTATCTTTACTTTGTTATACTCTCCACCTGCTGAGCTACCTGATCCATTTACAGTAAGACTATGTTGATTTTCCATACCGATTCCTCTCTCCCTTTTAAACTTAAACTTGCTTAATTTCTTTTACATTTGCGCTTTTATCAACAGTAAGAACCCCAGTATATTCAATTAGTTCAATTTCACAGTTCGGTCCTACAGTAACATTGTTTCCCCTTACTGTTTTAATGTGAGCATAATCAATATCGATATTGTCACCTTCCAGCAGTTCAGCTTCTAACTGTAAGCCAAATACTGTTTTAAATAGTCTACTAAAAGCACTCAATCTATGTTTTACTTTAATGGTTTGGCCACCAATTTCTTTCGCTCTACATGTACCATGAATATTTATATTAATTTCATCTGCGCTTAATAATCCACCAACTGTAAATTGCCCTTCTGAAGAAAAAATATCAACTTCACAATTACCATCAATCGTCGCTTGACCATTGATTTTAAATTCTTCACCAGTTACATTACCACCTATCGTCCCTTTTCCTGCAATTTTTAAAGTGGTAGCCTTTACATCTTGTGTAATTGTCCCTTTCCCATCGATTCGCATCATTTCTGCACTAACTGTACCCTCAACTTTACCTGATCCGCTAATTCTCGCATCGCTACTTTTCAAATCACCAGTAACAATTCCGTAACCATTACATTCAAATTGGTCGCACTCAACGTTTCCATTAACAGTTCCTTTTCCATTTAGTTGCACTTTATGAAACTCTCCACCGTTTGATGAACCATATCCGTTTATAATTAAATTTTCTGTACGCATTATTTCTCCTCCACTACAACAGTTTAGTTTTTAATGCTTCGGTATATTTCATAATTGCTACACGTAAAACAATCTTTGTTCCCTTTTCAAAAATTAAATCCTCAACGCTTGATACTAAGAAGCATGTAGAAATCCCTAACTTCCGAATAATAAGTAAGTCACAATTTTTATGTTTAATCGCTTCATAATTTTCACGTAAAACTTGTAAAACCATTTTCCCTTCTTCTAAGCTAACGTCTCCTGATTGAAGAAGTTCTTCTAACACGTATACATAAAGAATATCTGCAAATTGAAAATCTGCCGTTTTGTTCGTTTGTTCTATAAAGAATTGTAAAACTGTTTCTGATGCAATACCCTTACGTAACAAATCATCTTTTGTTAAATGAATTTCTGTCACGCTCGGTGAGAACATATTTGCTAATTCATCAAGTGATAAATCCTCTTTCATCGTTTGGATTTTATCAATACGTTCTAATATCTTTTCTTTCGGAAAAAATGTTTCCTGGCCTGTGAACGTTGACTTCCGTACAAACCAATCTTCCGGTATTAAATTTTTTCTCTTCCACCTATATAACTGTCCGTATGAAATACCAGCTAGTTCTAATAAATCTTTTTTCGAAATTAAATCTGTACTCAACTGTATGTCACTCCTTCCTGATAACAATGTAACATAACACTGTTACGTTGTAAACGGACTTTTATAACAAGTAGCGTAACAATGTGTGAAACAAACCTGTCTTACATACAAAAAAGGTTCTTACACATATCTTTAAATGCGTAAGAACCTATATATATCAAGCTTTAAACCATATATCATAAAAATCAATCCAGCCTTGTGAATTAATCATTATATTTTGTATTTTTTCGTGTGAACTTACTCGCTGTTTATTGCGATATAAAGGAATGATATGCATTTCACGTAACAGTGTGTCCTCCATATCGCGTAACAGTGTCACCCGTTTCTCTAATTGATTTTCTGTAAAATAAGGCTGTAATACTTCGTTAAATTTTATATTGCTATGCTGATGAATAAAGCTGTTTTTTGTAAGAAACATATATAGTAAACTTTCTTCAATACGTTCACTAATTGTCGCACTATCATGTATTATATCAGCCTTTTGTATCGTACTTGCTTGCAATAACTCTTTTGTTTCAAGAAAAACGACTTCAATAGTGACGCCATACTTCGCACACTCTTTTTGTATCCAATATGAATCTTCAACATGATCTTGTTCTGTAAATGTATATAGTCGCAGTGTTTCATTACGGTAAGAGCTCTCTTTAATAAGAGTATATATGTCCTCATTTATATGTATAGTGCCACCCTTTGTTAGAACCAATTCTTCTGCTATTTCTCCGCGCGCTCCTTGCAATTCCTCGATAAGTGCATTGCTATGAATGATTTTATATAGAGCTTTCCGAAACATCGTGTTTTGCATAGGTCCTTCTTTTGCGGTATTTAATGTAATGTATGTTACATTCGACTCAAGTCTAGTTAGTTCTTTATGATGCTTTTCTATATTGTTATAGTGTGCTTTCGCTAAAATATCGCACGTATTTACGCTGTTCTCTACATTCCATAATTCAATTCGATCGAGAAATGGTCGCTCGCGAAAATATAAATCATTTGCTTCTAATACGAATACATCCTCATTCTTTTCACATAATCGAAACGGTCCAGTACCGATTAACCTTCCATCTCCATCTTCATTTACAATAGAACACTGTTCTGTACTTAAAGCATGTAAAAACAGCTTATTATCTGTAGATAAACGAATCTGCACAATGTAGTCATCAAGAATATGTAAACTTTCAACGTGCTGTAACATCCACGCATGCGGATTATTTTTCGCTTTCAAGAATCGTTTAAATGTATGTACAACGTCATAAGCAGTAAATTCTTTCCTGTTATGAAACTGAACACCTTTTCGTAAGTAGAAGGTCCATATATATTTCTGGTCATCATATTCCCAATAAAACGCAAGTCTTGGCTCTACACTGTTTGTATTTCCGTCTATATACACTAACGTGTCGTATATATGTTTTACCATATGACATTCCGAACGCATCGTAGCGTATACAGGATCTAATGCAATATCTAGATTCATTTGGACTTGCAAACGTAGCACATCTCTTCTCCCTTTAGATGTCCTTTCGACTTGATAACCGAATATCGAATCAATCCACGTTTGAAATTGCGTTTGAAGTGATGGAAAATACGAGCTATATCTTTCAATAAATGCACTTCCACTTTTTACGTCCCCTTGTTTCGTTATTTCTTTTCCTCTTTCTAAAATTAAAGAAAGTGGATGTTTTTGAAATAACAACTTTGAACGATTTCCTCTCCCTCGGCCTGGAAACCACATAATCCAATTAAATTCTTCTAATTTTTTTATGATTAATTTACTATTTCGCTCTGTACAAAATAAAGTTTCAGATATATTTTGTATTGTTATTTCTAATTGTTCTCCCTCTGCTCTCCCATTTCCATACTGGAGCCACAGGTGCATATATTGCTCCAAAATAATCATAAAACGCCCCCTAAAAGATGAAAAATCTTCCTCTTTCATTCTACCCTTTTTCATTTCTGGCTTCCATCTTATCATTTCAATATAGAAAGGAGGAAATAAAAATGAAGTATCTTTTAAAACGTTATAATAAGCCTATTCTCATTCGATTGTTCGGTGAATTGTTAGTCCGAACGACTGAATCGATGTTAGCTATCATTTTTATTGTTCACGTTAATAAAGCGTTAAATGGTAATGTCATCGTTACAATGCTTCTTTTCGGATTACAGCCTCTCGCTGATATTGTGTTTACATTAATCGCTGGGGGTGTAACAGATAAATACGGCCGAAAGAAAATAATGTTACTCGGATTACTTTTACAAGCTTTTGCCGTAAGCGGATTCGTTTTTGCTGAATCGGTCGCCTTTTTCGCCTTATTGTATGTAGTAAATGGTATTGGACGCTCTTTATATATTCCGGCACAGCGAGCACAAATCGCTGACTTAACGAAGGAAGAACAACAGGCAGAAATATTTGCTGTTCTGCATACTACGGGAGCAATCGGCTCTGTAATTGGCCCATTAATCGGCGCCTTTTTCTATACTAGTCACCCTGAGTATTTATTTATTTTGCAAGGTGTAGCCCTTACGCTATATGCTATTCTCGTTTGGACGCAACTTCCTGAAACAGCTCCACTCATGAAAAACGTTAATAAAACTAAAGAAGTATATTCGCCAAAACAATTTATTTCAAAGCATTACGCTGTGTTTGGACTTATGATTTCTACGCTACCGATTAGTTTTTTCTACGCCCAAACCGAATCAAATTATCGTATATTCGCCGAAAGTGTATTTCCAAATTTTCTATTTGTACTCGTGTTTATCTCAACTTGTAAAGCTGTCATGGAAGTGATTCTCCAAATTTCCCTTGTGAAATGGTCTGAACAGTTTTCTATGCCTAAAATCATTGTTATTTCCTATACTTGCTATACGTTAGCTGCGATTGGCTACGGTTATTCCACAACAATATGGTCATTATTCTTCACATTGCTCTTTTTAGTAATTGGGCAAAGTATAGCTTTGAATCACTTACTACGATTCGTTTCACAAATCGCTCCAAGTCATAGACGCGGATTATATTTTTCTATATACGGTATACATTGGGATATTTCAAGAACTTGCGGGCCTTTTGTAGGTGCATTGTTATTAAGTAAATTAAGTGGTAGTACTCTATTTTATATTTGTGCCTTCTTATTAATAATCGGTGGTATCATTCAAGCTTTTTTTGTTCAATCGTTAGAAAGAAACAAAACAAAAGAGCTGTCCCTATAGGAACAGCTCTTCATTTAACCTGCCATTTTATTAATACTATCCTCCGGTGAGAACACAGAAATATGATGTACTTTACCAGTCGATTTTGGAATTGCGAATTTCAATTCAAACTGGTCATTTACTTTATAAACATAAATTTTATCATTACCATTTTCTTTAACAGACGCTGGTTTTCCTAAAGCCTTTTCGATTTCTTGTAACGTAATCGATTTGAGCTCTGAATGGTAAGAGCGTACGTCAAAGACTTGTGATCCTTTATTAAAGCCAAATGCTACATTTTTACTTGTAAAAGTTGCATACATCCCGTTGCCTGCTTGATCAGTTTTATCTGCTTTTCCCCACTCTTTTTCTATTTCCTCGATGTCACCTGTATGTGCTGCATATGGTACGTTAGGTACTTTACCTTCTTTCGCTTGCTCAAATAAATCTTTTACATGGTTAATTGATTTTTGATTAAGCACTGTATTTTTCGTATTAGACTCCGTTGAAGGTTTTACCGAATCATGACCTTTTGGTTTTTCCACAGACTCTTTCTCTGTTTTTTGAGCGGTGTCCTCATTCTTTTTACCCGTTTCTGACGTTTCGCTCTTTTTTTCCGTACTATTTTCTGATGTTGAATTAGTTTGTTTCTTTTCCTCAGCGTTAGTACATGCGGTTAAAGCCGCTACACACGTTAAAGTTAGGAAAAATATAAGTACTTTCATATATACTTTCATCATTTTCAGCCTCCCTCTTCAACATATTCACTTTTGTAACCATTCCATTACACTACTCTTCAAATTATTTTTGGTCCAAAAAGTAAGTGCTTCGCTTTCCCCGAAAGTATTCACAATATACTCCATATACGATGTTCCTAAAAAATAACCGAGTCGATTGTATCCGAAATAGTTCCCTCCGGATAGACGGAACCATTCTTTCTCTTTTTCAACTGTCCATCCTTCAACATAATCCTGTAAAAAACGTTTCTTAATGCGCTCTTCAATTTCTTTATAATATTGTAACGATGAATCACCATTACTACTATATGAATAGTAAACGGACTCACTTAAACCTTTAACTATTAGTTGTGATCAATAGGTCGCGACCCCTTCACGATATAAACTTACCGGGGCATCATTCCATTCTGCTTTAGTCCAATCCATTCCACTCTCTTGTAATGCTACATTATGATATATATGTCCGATTTCATGAGCAACGATAACACGGAGGTGCTCCCTTACAGGAGATAATTTCTCAGCCGCAAAAAATATATCCCCAATAATCTCCCTTTCCACAAATGCATTAGAACCAAATCCACCTACAAATAGATGAAAAGTCAAATCTATATTACTACCAAATTGAATGCGATAGTCCTTACTAACTTCTTGAATAATTGATGGTAAAATTTCTGAAATAATACGAATGTCTTCTAGTTTTGCAGGATACTTTTCAATCGCACTAGAGAGACGTTCTTCTGTCTTAGGACAGTGAAACTTAAAATACTCTTCGAATGCCTCTGGGTGCATATCATAATATTTGTTCAAGTCATGTAATCCTATATCATTGCTTTCCAAAAGCTTTAAAAAGCTTGGAATTGTATTGTTAATCATCTTATTCATCTCCTTATTTACACCTTCTCTCCTTACTCGTTATATCCTTTTTCTATAACTTAAAATACACTGTCACAAAGGCTCCTTTAAATGCAAAAAACCAGCAGGGAGTGAATAATCATTCCCTGCTGGTTTAATATTTTTGGGGTTTCTGAAATTTAATCAAACCATTTTTCGCCGTCAGAAATCCATTAAAATTGCCTATTTATATAATTAAAAAAGCTGCCCTATTAAAGGACAGCTTCAAATATGTATTTTTACACTTCGATAGATTTACCGTCTTCAACGATATGGTAAAGTAAGTGCGCTAAATGATGAATTGGACCATTTTCTTCCTCTTCTTCATTTGTCTCACCTTGGAATTCAAGATCATTTAAGTATAGTGCTAAAAATTGATAGAACAATTTCAAATCAAATCCGTAGCAAGCACTTGGTTCTTCATGATCTCCTTCATATTGTAACATTAAGTATTGCTCATTTCCTTCTGTATCTTCAGCATCAAAGAATACGAAGAAACCAACGTTTGTATCTAAATCAAATAGATGACGAGTACCTTTTTCTGTTGCTTTCTCGAAGTCCTCTTCACTTAATTTATGTACTGTTGTTGCCTTTGCATTATCCTCTTGATGAAAATTTACTGTAAATGATTTCAATGCTGACACCTCCTGTTTGTATAACAGTAGCATAACAGATTAGACAACATAATACAAAGGGACTGCTTACAAATGTAAACAGTCCCCTGTATTCATTTCCGCATTGCACGGAATATAAAGCTTACGATGAAAATCAAAACAATCGCGCCTATTAAAGCCGGAACAATCGCATATCCGCCTATAACAGGTCCGAATTTACCAAGTAACGCTGTACCAAGCCAAGAACCGACAATACCAGCAATAATATTACCGATTACACCGCCAGGTACATCCTTCCCAGTAATTAAACTTGCAAACCATCCTAATATACCACCAACGATTAAAGACCAAATCATATCATTACCTCCTTTATTTTTGAACGATAAAAATTATAATCAGAAACAATTGCTTACCATTAGTTATGTTTCATTTTTCGTAAGTTATTCGTCTTATGAAAATCATTCAAATCTGCTCAACCTTTTAAGGACAATCTGGCTTCAATATTGTTCTCATAAATTCGTCTTTAAACGCTTGATAATTGAATTCAACGGCAATTCTTTGTATAGGACGATCATCAAACCTCGTCGGCTCAGCTATTTTTCTAAAATCTGCAACACTTTGACCTCTCGTTACATCATTTGTCGTACTTATCCAAACTGCTGATTTTTTATATTCAAAAATATCATCATTTATAAATGAAATGAACGGAAGTAAATCGTGAATCGGACTCCCACCAATACCTGGATATTCTTTTTTGTAAAAGTTCTCGTAATAAAAATCAATCATTGGCTTAATAAGTTTCGCTTGCCCTGTTCCTTCTTTATCAATAATATCGACCATTTCAGGGGTAATAAGAGCACGCTGCGTTACATTTAACGGATATATAGTAGCATTCTGCGCATATTTCATAACGATATTCGCGGCAATTGGATCGCCGTAAAAATTAGCTTCTGATACAGGTGTAACGTTTCCCGGAAATAGAAAAGCACCGCCCATTATATAATAAGAACATACTCGATTCATTAAATTGGGGTACAATAAAAATAATGTTGCAAGTGTTGTTAATCGTCCCGTCGCGACTATAATAACATCTTCTGGACAAGGCTCAATTAATTTAATCAATTCACAAAAATTTTCTCTGTCACAAATTCTCATTTTCGGTGGAATAATTGGACCTAAACCGTGCTCCCCATGAATTTCAGGGAAAAACAAAGGTTCTTCAGCTGTCATTGGTCTACTGGCACCTTCAATAATCTTCACTTTTGTAGCATAGTATCTTTCTAAAAAATAAACATTTTCCGTAACAATTTCTCTTGATACATTTCCGTACTCTGCAACGATACCGATAATATCTAATTTGCATGTTTTATTCGCATAAATTAACGTTACTGCATCATCAATACCAAAATCTCCGAAAAAGATTATTTTTTTATTAACTTTCCTCACCCCTCTTCAGCATAATCTACTATCATTATTATGCGAAAAAGACAAGGCGGTGAAACAGAGACAATTAAAAAAGCCGCCTATTTATTGGCGACTTCAATCTTTTTATAAGATAAATATGCTAGTACACTTTTGCTTGAATCATATTTCGGATTATTCCCTTTTCTCGGTTCTCTCATATGTGTTTTTTCAAACCCAGGAATGTCAGGCATTTTCTCTAAAAATTCAAGCATCTCTTCCTCAGTTCCCTCAATACGTACACGAATCATTATTACTATTCCTCAATTCTCATTTTCTCTGTACTAAGTATATCGTACATTAGAAAGACTGCAAGAAATTTATCTTTTTAATGTTGAACTTTTTTTACATACGAACAGTGCCATTTCAGTATAAAATGATTCTATTTTATTGTTTCCAAATTGAATTTTGAAAAATCCTTGCATTTCATTTGATGTTTTCATCATACACTCTGTTAACTTTACACGTTTTTGCATAGGAACATCCATCATATCGCACCACCAATCAAAATCGAACTTCTTGTCAAAAGTATGACATGACTGCATTTGCAAACCATGTTTTTCTAATAAAGTAATCCATTCTGTTTTTTTCAAAGCTCGTTCATGGCTTGGATCTCTCTTCTTTTCGATAAAGTTATAAAATGTATCAAACTCATTATTTTCTGGTGAAACGTTATCAATTAATATAAATAACCCATTATCTTCTAACGTTCGATTTACTTCAAAAATAAATTGCAAAGGATCAACAAAGTGATGTGCTGCAATTCGGCATGTAATTGTATCAAAGGATTCATCAGCAAATGGTAACCTTTCTGCATGTCCTGCTACAAATGATACATTTTCATGTCCGTTCCCTTCTATAAAACCTTTTGCTTTTTCTAACATTTTTTCTGTTAAATCAAGAGCGACTACCTCTTTGAACATTGGGGCTAACAAATTAGCAACATGTCCGCCACCAGTAGCAATATCAAGAAGACGAGTATTATGACGAGTTTCAACTTGCTGAACTACATATTGTAAATCCAGTCCTTTTGCATGAATTTTACTTTTCACATACTTCTCTGCATTACTACCAAATTGTTGTTTCACAAGTTCTTCTTTACTCACTTTTATCATCTTCTTTCTATAAAGTATTATATTTAATTTATAAGTTCTCTTTATATAATTTCAAATCCTCTTTTAGCTTAGTCTCGTCTCTTGTATTAGAGACCTTCTATCAAAAAAATTTAACTCTTTTATTTTTAAGCACAAAACAAAAAAAGTTATGGGTAATTATCCCACAACCCTACAAAGTATCTCTTATATTTGAGGATCTTCTTACACGTCTAAATAACTTAATCCCCCTGTAACTTCACAATAACTTCTACTTCGCTATTAGTAGCCTCTCTTGCATGCAATCCATATTGGTCCATGCCAATCCATATCCACCCAGGACTATCATAAAGAATATCTATGTTGAAATGCTTCAACTTAGTAAGCTCTGACCTAATAAATTTATCCCTACTAGCGATTTCCTTATCAAGCAAGCCATATTCTTTCCCATTTTCAAATAGCGCTATCATCTTTCCTGCAAGTGGATGTATACGAACAATAAAGTGATATTCTTTTTCATTTATATTCGCTACAATCGTACTAGAATCAGGTACATCACATCTAGAATTCGGCATATTCATATCGGTCATCTCCTTTATTGATTTCATTAATATCATAACAGATTAATATTTAGATATTATTAATATAATGTAAAAAATATAAAAGCTGACTTCCCTTTAGAAATCAGCTTTTATACATTGTTTATCTTTAAACTTTTTACAAATTTTATAATGTTTCTTTCTCTTCATCATTTCCGGAAACTAAATCTCCTAAAACATCCACCGTAACTTCAACTACAAATTCACAAATCCCTGCTACAACTTCTCCAATTACTTCCTCCATCTTTCTACCCCCTTGTTTTATGGAACCTATTTGTAGTATAGAAGATACTGGTTAATTTTAACTATCGGCAAAGGTGACAAAAACATTACAGATTTGTAAGCTGTTTCAATATTTTTTTGAATTTATACTTCTCCCCTTTGAAACTTTAAGTATTATTAACAACCAGATAGGTCATCATAATATAAAGTATTTAAGAATCCTAATTTAAAGGGGGCGTGTAAAATATACTACGTAAAATTAATTAAAGGTCAATCTTTCTATGCTTTTGATCAACGATTCTTAGTGTCTCATGAAGAAGAGGTTTCAGAAAAAATTTTTAATTACTTACGCCGGAATGAATTCTTCGAAGTACGTAAAGAAGAATATTCCGCCTAAAGTATGAAAAGCATCAAAAAACGACTCTCATAATTGGGTTTTTCTTGATGCTTTTATATTATCTCCCTTTATTCAACATTACTCCTCAATTCTCTTAAAATCTTATAGTATATGTCCAAGCTAATTCATCGTTACCTTCATATTTTAGTATATGAGGAGGTGACGAATATGACTCATATCATTGATTACCAAGCTACTCAACCTTTAAATAAAACCGGTGAAACAACTTTTGCAATTCCCCATTCCCCAGAAAAAGCAATTCTAGCAAATATTAAATTAAAAATTTCAAGAAGAGATGCACTTAATAATCGAGTAGAATTAATTGCTACAGTTGGGGTTGAAGGTATAACTGAGATTTCACAAGTTTTATTCCGAATTTTCCGTGACAATACAGAAATTTTCAACGCTCAAGTAGGGATTGAATCTACAGATTCTGAGCAATTTTACGCGCAAACATTTCAAGCTATAGATCAAAATGTTAGCTGCGGGACTCACGAATATTCATTAACTGTAGAAAACCTTACTAGTGGTGCAAGTGCAGACATTGTTGGTCCTCTGTCTTTTAGCGGTTTAGCTATTGGACAAGATCATAAGTGTTGCTAATTTAATCTATTTTGGTTTTTTGAGAAAAGTAAGACGTATTATCTGCGTTCTTACTTTTTTTATTTTCCCCACACTTACCTTCCCTTTGAATTTACTTGTGAATTTTTTGTATTTTTAGTTACCCATTGTATCACTTAATTCATCATTTTTTACAAATCAAAAAGATTGAAATCCATTAATGAAACACGTAATATAGACTCTGACTCTAAAAAAGTTCGTTAAAAATAATACATAAAATAAGGAGGTTTTATATACGAGTTTTTCATTTTAAAAGACAGAGAGGTTTTACATTATGTGGCGTAATAAAAATGTTTGGATTGTGTTAATTGGGGAGTTTATTGCCGGTCTAGGGTTATGGCTTGGTATTCTTGGTAATCTTGAATTTATGCAAAAATACGTCCCTTCTGATTTTATGAAATCCGTTATATTATTTATCGGACTGTTAGCTGGTGTTCTAGTCGGTCCAATGGCTGGGCGTGTTATTGATCAATATGAAAAAAAGAAAGTTCTTCTTTACGCTGGCTTCGGTCGTGTTATTAGTGTTATTTTCATGTTTTTCGCTATTCAATATGAAAGTATCGCTTTCATGATTGCATTTATGATTGTACTTCAAATTTCCGCAGCATTTTATTTCCCTGCATTACAATCTGTAATTCCACTCATCGTTAATGAACATGAGCTATTACAAATGAACGGTGTACATATGAATATTGGTACAATCGCTCGTATTGCAGGCACTTCACTAGGTGGCATTCTTTTAGTTGTAATGAGTTTACAGTATATGTATGCCTTCTCAATGGCAGCATACGCTTTATTATTCCTCTCAACTTTCTTCCTACAATTTGAAGATAAAAAATCTGCTACATCAAGTAAACAATCAGCTAAAGATAATAGTTTTATGGAAGTATTTCGTATTTTAAAAGGAATCCCTATTGCTTTTAAAGCACTTATATTAAGTATTATCCCTCTTTTATTTATAGCTGGATTCAATTTAATGGTTATTAACATTAGCGAAATGCAACATGACCCAACAATTAAAGGATTCATATATACAATTGAAGGTGTAGCGTTTATGTTAGGTGCATTCGTTATTAAACGTTTATCTGATCATTTCAAACCTGAAAAGTTACTATATTTCTTCGCATTTTGTACCGCTTTTGCACACCTTTCGTTGTTCTTTAGCGATATTAAATGGATGGCACTTGCCTCATTTGGTTTGTTTGGATTTAGTGTCGGCTGCTTCTTCCCTATTATGTCGACAATTTTCCAAACGAAAGTCGAAAAAAGCTATCACGGACGTCTCTTCTCATTCCGTAATATGTTTGAAAGAATTATGTTCCAAATTGTCTTACTCGGCACAGGCTTCTTCTTAGATACGATTGGATTACAGTATATGGTTCTAATTTTCGGAGTCATTTCATTGTTAATTATATTTATTTCCCTATCTAAACAGAAACGATTTGAAAAACAAACGTCGCAATCTGCAAATTTATAAAACTAATACTTCTTAAGAATGGATCCCGTATTTTACTGGGTCCATTCTTTTTGAATTTCAAGGATTAAAATCTATTCTCTTTATGTAGTTCAAATATTTAAAGGATTATCCCCTACTACTTTCGAATAAAATAAATTATAGATTTTTCAAAAAGGAGCTGTGGAAATGTCTGATGGCATCCAATTATTAATTACCCTTCTGTTTTCATTCATTATGTTTGGCGCCCTTAATTTTTTAGCCATTTCCCTATCCCAAAATAACTTTAAAAGAAGAATTGTTGCAGGTTTCTTATTTTTACTGTTAACTCCCATTATCTTTTTGACTACTACAGCATTCACCTCTATATTCGATAAAGGTGGATTTGGCGCAGCTAACCTAGCCTTTATTATTGTAAATATGTATGTTGTAAATGGAATTGTCATTCTTCTTTCCGCTTCATTTATCCTCAAAAGACATAACATAAGATAGACCATTAGGCATGAATCTGGCATTACACTAGATTCATGCCTTTTTATTTTGAAATCCCACCCTTCTCCAAATTTTTATGTGAAATTTATTAATTCTTTATAAAAATTTAAACTTTATTCATTACAATATTCCTATCGTATTCGCACGTTTATAAAAACTAATAAGAAAGGAGTACACAATGAAAAAGCTTCTATTTATTTTCCCTATATTAATCGTTCTACTTAGTGGATGTAGCAATAATGATATATACGGTTCTTGGGAAGTCATTGATAATAAAAAAGGTGAATGCCCTGTGTATTATAAATTTGAAACAGTTGTAAAAGAAGAAAAGAAAGAAAAGGTTGTTCACAATTTAGTGGAAATGCAAACAACAACTAAAAAAGAGGATTTATTTAAAGGATCGTTTGTTAAAAATTCTAACGTGTATCGTATTGATTATGGTAACTCGTTTACATCAGATCAATCTTTAAAAGTTGTCGATAATGAATTAAATGTATACTTTTTTACAACTGAAAAAACATGTACATATAAAAAAACAAACAATTAATCTTCATTTATAACGTAGAAAATATTTTCTACGTTATTTTTATATTCCCCCTTATTATCCTCCCTCTAAATTTGTCAATCATTTTAATTTTCATAAAAAAATGATAAAATGTAAACATGTGTTTTCAGAATAATTAAAAATACAGAAAGAAAACACTGTTTTTAGGAGGGGTTTTGATGACTTACACTTTAGCAACTAGAATGAAAGCATTCCAATCTTCTATATTTAGTGAATTAGGCGCCTATAAAAAAGAGAAAATTACAGCAGGTCATAAAATGATCGATTTAAGTATCGGGAATCCTGATATGCCTCCTGCTGATTTTGTGAGAGAAGAAATGGTACATACAGCAAGTGCAAAAGAAAGTTACGGATATACATTATCTGGTATTCAAGAATTTCACGAAGCTGTAACTGAATATTACAACAACACTCATAACGTTATTTTAAATGCCGATAAAGAAGTTTTATTATTAATGGGTTCACAAGACGGACTCGTTCATTTACCGATGGTTTTTGCAAATCCGGGAGATATTATATTAGTTCCTGATCCAGGATATACGGCTTATGAAACAGGAATTCAAATGGCCGGCGCAACATCTTACTACATGCCATTAAAGAAAGAAAATGATTTCTTACCTAACTTAGAAGTTATCCCTGAAGAAATTGCCAATAAAGCGAAGATGATGATTTTGAACTTCCCAGGGAATCCAGTTCCAGCAATGGCTCATGAAGATTTCTTTAAAGAGGTAATCGCATTCGCGAAAAAACATAATATTATCGTTGTCCATGATTTTGCTTATGCTGAATTTTATTTTGATGGCCAAAAGCCAATTAGCTTCTTATCTGTACCTGGCGCAAAAGAAGTTGGCGTTGAAATTAATTCTTTATCTAAAAGTTATAGTTTAGCTGGTAGCCGTATTGGTTATATGATTGGTAACGAAGAAATCGTCGGTGCGCTTACGCAATTTAAGTCTAATACAGATTACGGCGTGTTTTTACCAATTCAAAAAGCTGCATCCGCTGCATTGCGACACGGCGCTTCGTTTTGTGAGAAAAACCGTGGAATTTACCAAGAACGTAGAGATACTTTAGTAGATGGATTCCGCCAATTTGGTTGGAATGTCGATAAACCAGCTGGAAGTATGTTCGTTTGGGCTGAAATTCCGAAAGGATGGACCTCTTTAGAGTTCGCTTATGCACTTATGGATCGTGCGAATGTCGTTGTCACACCAGGTCATGCATTTGGTCCTCATGGCGAAGGTTTTGTTCGTATTGCACTCGTTCAAGATAAAAAAGTGTTACAACAAGTTGTTGAAAACATTAGAAATAGTGGTATTTTTTCTCTTGAAAAAGTAAATGAATTAGTTAAAAATTAATGATAACTCCCCTGCTTAACTGTAGCAGGGGTATTATTATTCCTGGAGGTACGATATGAATATTAAAGATACTCTTCCCCATCGCTATCCATTTTTAATGATCGATAAAATTACAAACGTTACAGAATCTCAATCAGCTACAGGATACAAACTGATCACAAATAACGAGTGGTTTATTAATAAAAATCAAAACTATATGCCTCATATGCTAATTGTAGAAGCACTGGCTCAACTTAGTGCTTTTGTAAGTACAGGTGAATCTGAAGGTCTTGGTTTCCTCTCCTCTTTAGATGGGGTGGAATTTCATGAAAATGCGTATCCCGGTGATAAACTTGACTTACATTATGAATTAACACGTAACAGACGAGGTTTTGTTCTTGGGAAAGGAATTGCCTCTGTAAACGGTCAATCAATCGTTACCATTGAAAAGCTATTAATATATCAAGCTGATTAAACAGATCACATAGTAAGGGGTAGGAAAATGCGGAATGTTGTTGGTATTGATGCTGGGGGAACATTAACAAAAATTGCTTACTTTAACGAAATGAACAAATTAGTTTTTAAAAAATTTTATTCATATGAACAAGAAAAAATTAAAGAATGGCTTCATAATAATAATTCAATTACACAATTATGCATTACAGGTGGTAAAGCTACACAGTTAGAACAACTCCTTTCAAGTTCATATAAAATAGTAGAATTAAACGAGTTTGAAGCTACTTTAGCAGGAGTACGATACATACTAAAAGAAGAAAAACGTGCTATAAACAACTTTGTATTAACAAATATCGGTACAGGTACTTCCATTCACTATGTTCACGACAAGCAATATGTTCGCGCTGGTGGAACTGGAGTTGGCGGTGGTACTATTATGGGTCTTTCAAAACTATTAACAAATATAGATCATTTTGAAGACGTGATTCCGCTTACGAAAATTGGTTCAAGAAACAGTCTAGATATTACAGTTGGAGATATTTATGGCGGGATTCTCTCCCCTCTTGATAATAACTTAACTGCTAGCAATTTCGGAAAAGCGACCATTACAGACTCAAATTATAGTAGTTCAGATATACTAGCTACCGTTCAAGGACTTGTCGGTGAAGTCGTCACAGCACTAAGCCTTCAATTCGCCGAAGCAAAAAACATTGACCATATCATTTACATCGGTTCTACTCTATGTAATAACGTACATCTTCAAAATATTATAAGTAGCTATACAGAATATCAAAACAAAATACCTGTCTTTTTACAAGACGGCGGTTATAGTGGTGCGATTGGTGCTTTACTTCATAGTTCGAAATAAAAAAGCTGACTTTTGTCAGCTTTTTTGCAATGGTACTTCAAATTCAATAATTGATTCTCCATTCTCACCAATTCGTTCCACACTAATTCTATCAATTACACAATTTAACTTCTCATGAAAACTAGGAATATCCTTCGCTATTTCAGCCGCTAACTCCGCGCTATCTTTTCTCCCAACTGTTACATGTGGTATGTATGGAATGTCTCTTTTCAAAAATCGTAATAAGGGGCCTGTATACAATTTATCATGTAGTTTTTCTATTTGTTCTTTTCCTTGCTCAATTTCTAAAAATAAATAGCCTCCTATACTAGTTACACCACTTGCAAACTTAATCTCAATTGTACCTATCCCTTTTGCTAGATTCGAAATATGTGATTTCAATTCATCATTTGAAATATTACCTTCAAAAGGAAATACAATTGTTATGTGGGGAGGAATTAAACCAAATAAAGGATCGTGTATTTCTCTAATACTTTCTATCTCATCAGTAGACATGTTAGTTAGAAAAAGTAAAATTGTACGCATTTTTATATCCCCCACTCTCCTCAATTTTTTATATTTATCATATTGCATGGTAGTTTGCACTTCAACAAGTTATTTCACTTACATAGAAAAATAAAAAACTTCTCAAATGAGAAGTTTTCATATTGCATGATTATTATTTTCCCGCCAAACTTTCCTGAATTTTATATAACAAGCAATTCTCCACGGAATAATATAAGACACCGCAACGACGTAAAATAATAAACCAATTATTTGCGGATCTAAGCCAACGATATATTGTCTTGAACTA
The DNA here is from genome assembly GCF_003315125.1 of Bacillus sp. DB-2. Lineage (NCBI taxonomy): Bacteria > Bacillati > Bacillota > Bacilli > Caryophanales > Bacillaceae > Bacillus > Bacillus sp. DB-2. The sequence continues at coordinate 74,297 of NZ_QNRN01000011.1, forward strand.
TATCTTAAAATAACAATTCCGATAAAAGTAATTAAAAAGGCAGCACTTTTTTTCGTATAAATGTTTCCGTCTTCTCTTCGCTCATAGTTTGTTAGAAATATAAGTGGGATTGCGAAAATCACCCCACTGGATGCTGCTATAGTCACTTGTAATATAGCTGGATGTACTGGACCAAAAAACAATAAAATACCCGGTGTTAAAAATAGTAATGGCCACAAAATACGTTTTCCCGTTCCCTTTATCGGCTTATACATAGAACGATATCGTCGCCAAAAAATTAGCAGTGCCACGCATAAAAAGACGGTTATTAGTGAAGAAGTATCTCCCATACAGTCTTCCTTCTCTCTTAAAGTATTTGTGCTTAAATCGTATCCTCAAAAGAAACTTTACGAATAAATAGAGCGCTAATTATAAAGTATATTAAAATAAGCACTATCGAAATTGATATAAAATTGGGTATATCAAGTAACGATTTACTATCAATAAATACCAATTCTTTCAAACCTACCTTACCATAAATTGTACTCGTCAACCCCAAGAAAAAAATCACACTAAAAGCAAAGCCTATCCAATTAAATCTTTTCTGAAAAATAGTTGTTAATTGAAATAAGCTAGCTAATAATAGATAGAACACGAACTGTGCAAAGAATTGTTCAATTGTATGTGCTCCTAAATTTATATGTTTCGTTTCATAAAATGTACCTTGTAAAAGCAAAACTTGTAGAAATGAAAAAATTACTGATTGTAATATGATAAAACATACTGAACCAATAAAGAATTGTAATCTAGTAACGCCAAATGAGACAACTGTACGAAATATGTCATCTTGAACAAGAAAAACACTTGCCACAATAAATATTGCAATTGCAATAGATGAATTATTGAAGATATCATGTAAAAATGCTACCTTTAGTCCCTTTATATCAGTTGCAGTTGTTGTCCATTTTATAAGTAATGCCACACACCAAAAGATAAGAATAGCCTTATAATGAAATTTCATATGTAACTTTAATTGTTTTAAAAGCATTTTCATTTCACCTCATTATCTGTTAGATAAATAAATAGTTTTTGCAGTGTTACTCTGCCTATTTCTAACCCTTCAGTTTCTATTAGCTCATAATCTCTAGCAGAAAGATCTCCCCATATCGCAGAAATCTCTTTATTCCCATACAACTCTTGTTTTACAACATTTTTCCCCATTAAAAAATTTGTCACTTTATCTTTATGTCCTGATATTATGTGTCCTTTTTCTAAAAAATCTTCCACAGAGGATTGAACAGCTAATGATCCTTCTTTTAATATGATTACATTTTCTATAACATGGGACACTTCCTCAACTAAATGTGTTGATAAGATGATTGTTCGTGGATATTCACTATAATCTTCCAATAATAATTCGTAAAACAACTCTCGATGTGCTGCATCTAAACCGGTAGTCGGCTCATCAAAAATAGTAATTGGTGCTCTACTAGCTAAACCTTTAATAATACCAACAATTGTTTGCATACCATGGGATAAATCATAATATTTTTCTTTTGCATTCAATTGAAATTTTTTAATAAGTTCCTCAGCATATTCTTGATCCCAATTTTCATAAAACATGTTACACAAATAAAAAACATCTTTTACCTTACTACTTAAATTAATGTTTTCTTTCACCTTTACGAAACAAATATTTCGCATCGCTTTACTATTTTCAAATACATTTTCACCAAATACAGATACGCTTCCACTACTTGAAATAATCTGACCTGCGAGTATGTTTAATAAAGTTGTTTTCCCCGCTCCGTTTCTTCCAAGCAAACCATATATTTTATGCTCTTCCAATGAAATAGTTACTTCGTTAACAGCTAATTTCTTTTTATATTTTTTAGACAAGTTTTTCGTTTCAAGTGCAATCATCCCTCTTTCCCCTCCTTCGTAATTTTGTGTATCATGTCCATCAATTCGTCTTTTGATATTTCTAGTACTTTTGCTTCTTCCCACACTTTAGGTAAATACTCAGTCATAAAAGTATTTTGTCTTTTTTTTAGTACGACTTCTTTTGCTCCCTTTGTAACAAACATCCCGATCCCTCTCTTTTTATATAAGATCCCCTCATCTACTAGTAGATTTACTCCTTTTGCAGCTGTAGCCGGATTAATTTGTAACATCTTCGCAAATTGATTTGTCGACGGGACTTGTTCTTCTTCAAGTAATATGTCTTTTAAAATATCAGATTCAATTGTTTCTGCAATTTGTATGTATATTAACTTATTTTGTTCTAGAGTAGGTTTCACGATTTCACCACCTTAGGTTCATAGGTTCATTACTTATGTAATTAACCATAGCACAACGTTATATTTTTTTCCATAATTTTCATCAAAAAAAAAAAAAGAATCATTCGATACTGAATGACTCTCTTTAAAAAATGTCCGTATTTTCAATCGTTAAATAACCATATCTTCCTCCATATCACTTAGATTCCCGCACAGGATGTTCATTAAAAAATTGCTTTCGAAAATCTTTATTATTAACTAGCTTTTCTATTTTTTCTTGATTACCGTAAAAGAAATTCATTACGATTCCCTTATTCCATATAAGATTATCCTTTGGTAAATCATTAAATTCTTTATACAGTATGGGTAAAAGTTCTTCTCTTTTTAATGCAAAACTTTGATTTTCAACCCGAAACTCATACCCTTTCGCATTCGGTACTAAAACTGCAAGATAAATAGCATTAAAGAGAAAGTTCTTTTTCATCGTATCCTTTTCGTCAAACCAATACGTCTCAATGATATCTTCTGTTAAGTTACCGTTCTTTTTCTCACCGTATTTCACCGCGATCTTCTCATTTTTCAAATTTATACTTTGAACTGTTTCACCACCAGGTAAGTTTGTAACAATCGCAATAACGTCGGAATTATTTCCAACGTATGTCCCCGTATATTTTTTAAAAGCCCCAGGTTCAATATGTGATATTTCTTTTATTTGCTCCCCATTAGAACAAGCAGTAACAACTAATAAAATTGTTAGCATAACACCTGCTATTCTATTCATATACTTCATTAGACACCCCCACGTTCTATTTATTATCCAATCCATACAATGTATCCTTTAAAAAGCCCTTTTAAATATACGCATTTTAATCAAAATTAAAAATTTTCACTTTTTATGTTTACAATTATCCATTAATTGTATATAATTACTAACGTAAGAAAAATATTCTAAAAGGAGGTCGAAGGAAATGATGAAATTACAATTACATGCTTTAACTTTAGCGTTAACTGCATCTGTGTTTTTCGGACAATTAAATATGAATTCGACCACCCTAATGGAGAATTAAAAATCGTACTTTATTTCTTTTAATTCATAAATTCGCCACAGGAGGTCGTATACTTTCCTGTGGCTTTTTCACGCCCAGCCATAGGAAAAAGATATCTTCCTGTGGCTTTTTTGTGCGATTTTTTAGTCTCATACATTATTTTTTAAAGAAAGGAGCAACATTCGATGACTATTAGCGTATTGTTTTTAAGTATTACGATTCAAAGAAATACACTTTCCAAAGCTGAAATTCTTCATAATGAGCAAATTACAAAAGCTATGAATGATGTTAAGGAGCGCCAAGTGCTTTATTGCGATCACCTGTAATTCCTTTTCGAAAGGAGGAATTCGTCCATGACTTTTCATATTTTCTTTTTTACGACAGCACTTCAGAAAAAAACGTTATCTGAAGCTGAAATCTTTCGTAAACAACAATTAAAACAAACTATGGATAAAATAACGGACATTAAAAGTTCGTATTATACACAAATGTATTAAATTTTTTTTAAAGGGGCAATATCCTAATGAAATTCAAAGCTTTCTTTTTAACTATCACCATTCAAAAACGTAAATCTTCAAAAGCTGAAATCTTACGTGAACAACAAATTAAAATTATTATGGACGAAGTAAAAGAGCGTCAGTCCTCTTATTACAATCGCCTTTACTAAATAAATTATAAAGGGGTAATTTCCTAATGAAATTTAAAGCTTTCTTTTTAACGATTACCATTCAAAAACACAAACTTTCAAAAGATGAAATTTCTCGTGAACAACAAATAAAAAACATTATGGATGATGTGAAAGAGCGCCAGTCCTCTTATTACAATCGTCTTTACTAAATACATTATAAAGGGGTAATATCCTAATGAAATTTAAAGCTTTCTTTTTAACGATTACCATTCAAAAGCGTAAACTCTCAAGAGATGAAATTTCTCGTGAACAACAAATTAAAAATATTATGGATGATGTGAAAGAGCGTCAGTCCTCTTATTACAATCGTCTTTACTAAATAAATTATAAAGGGGTAATATCCAATGAAATTCAGAGTATTATTTTTAACAATTACCATTCAAAAAAACAAACTGTCTGAGTCTGATATGCTTCATGACCGACAAATTGAGCAGGCTATGTACAACGTAAAAGAACGACAAAGTCATTATTGTAGTCACCTGTAATTCCTATTCGAAAGGAGGAATTCATGTATGAAGTTTCACCTTTTCTTTTTAACCATTACGATTCAAAAAGAAACTATATCTGCAAATGAAGTAAAACAAGAGGAACAGTATAAAAAGATTATAGATGAAATTCGTGATCGTAGAAGCAAGTACTACACTCACCTATAATTGTTTGAACTTATATTAGAAATGAAAGGAGTCGATTATGATGTTAATAACGCGGTGTAAAGAAATGATTTGGATAGTTCAGAGGGATTCCACATAGTTCATTTAACAAAAATTCACCGCCTGATTTGATGTGTAAAAAATATACAATAATAAGTATTTCATACACTAAAAAATAAAAGATACACCCCTTTTTATTAAGCGGTGTATCTTTCTCAACATATTCTATTTCCGTTTACTTCGTTTCGTCTTAAACAATCTCACTAAGTTCGAAACAACTGTTTTTGTTACCGCATAAGCTGGTACTGCTAAAATCATTCCGATAATTCCCGCGAAATTACCTACCCCTAAAATAAGGATGATAATTGTCAACGGATGGATATTTAATTTTGAACTCATAATACGCGGTGAAATGATGTTACTTTCAAACTGTTGTACGATTGTTACTATAATAATTACGTACAGAGCTTGCATCGGAGATACGAACAGACCTATAATGACAGCTGGTGCTGCTCCGATAAATGGACCTAAGTTCGGAATTATATTTGTAAATGCTGCGATAATTCCTAAAACGAAAGCATACGGTAAACCGATGATTAAATAACCAGTAAATGTAAAGGCACCAATAAACATACAAACGAGCGCTTGACCTTGAATATATGCAGATAATGTTTCGTTCGTTTCCTTTATGATACGAAGTCCTTCTTCACGGTAAGACTCTGGTAATACACTAACAGCTTTTCCTGGAAATGCATGTCCATCTTTAAACATATAAAATAAAATGAACGGTACTGTAAAGATAACTAACGCCACGTTCGTGATAATACCAAATAAAGCCGTTGCACTCGACGTAAGTGTGTTTGGTATTTCCTTTAAGTATTCAATTGCATTTTTCTCAATTGTCTCAATGGAAACGTAGTTTTGTGTAGATAGCCATTCAAATAATCTATGATGGGATAGATCTTGTATGTATACTTTTCCCTCTTTTATGTAAGTCGGCATATTTTTTACTAAATCCATTAACTGTTGTGAGATGGTTGGAACAACTACTCCAATAGCAACTCCAGTTAATGTGATGATAAAAAGATACAGTAGTAAAATCGCTAAACCTCTAGGTACTTTTTTATTCTCCAAAAAGACTAACAATGGGTTAAATATGAAGTATAAAAATAACGCGATTAAAATTGGGAAAAATAATGTTGATATGAAGATACCAATCGGTTGAAATAGAAACGATATTTTTGTGCAAATAAATATAATTCCTACAACCATCAGCACTTCTAATGTCCAAAAGTGCACTTTCGATTTCAAAAAAACGTCCTCCTTTAAACTAGCACTTCTCTTCATTGTACCAAATTAAACTTAGATTTCACATAATATTTTCCTTTACAATATTCCAAAATCCCATTAAATACACTACAATGAGATTACAGACAAATTTGCAGGTAAAGGTGATAAATATGACACAATGCATCATTTGCAGAAAAGATACGAAAGAACTTAGTGAACAATATGTCATTCCAGAGATATTATGTGGATATTATTTCATAAATTCAATTTGTGATTCATGTCATGAACATATGACAACAAATATTGATCGTCCTTTAATTAGACATAAATTAAGTCAATATAAGATTGAGCAAATGAAAAAACAAATCGATTCCCCTCTCTATACGAATGAACATGGTGAGGAGCTAGCAGCCGCTGAGACAGATGTAGTCGAAGTAAGTGATGAGATACTTTATTCCAATGCATTAATTATGAAACTATGTAAAAAGCACGATATTTCATTACATAATGAAATTTGGAAAGAAGAGCGCGTAACAAAAGTAGCTAGTTCTATTCAACGTGAATTGCTTTTAGATAACCGTAAATATAAAATGAGTGTATTAAAAATGGCTTATACTTTTGCTGTACAAACAATTGATGGCTACTTTGACGATCCAGATGCGATTGATATTTCTACCATTCTATTAAATGCCGATTTCATGGAATTAAAGGAAAAGAGTATCGTTCGTGACTTAAGCAAAAGCTCTTTATGGAATACATTAAATACAACGAGCGAAAACCATTACTTTATTTTACTTAGTGATAAAGACGGTCTATTCTGCTTCATTCGCCTATTTGATATTTTTGATGTTGTTGTTCATTTATCAGAAAAAAGATACAATCTTCCATCACCAATTGTCGGCGTAAATAATGTAGACAAAAAAGGATTTTTTGTGGAAAGTTTAAAACAGTATATGGATGGGCTATTTAAAGAAACTACACGTTCTATTTAATCCATATAGGAACATACGGTCTCCTTTCTTCATGAAAAGACACTGTGTTATAATGAGTGTGAAAAGAACAATACAATCACATAAAACAATTAAAACCTGTATATAAATAAAAAAGACTAGTGTGCGGCTACACACTAGTCCACGTAACTTAGCAGATTGGATTGTTCATTTATCCTATTTGTTTCGTACAAACACAACAACCCACTTTCTATAGGCATAGGTGGGTTGTTATTTTTTGAGCTTGTCAATTAAGACGACAATAAACGTTAACAATGCAATGAGAAACAGTCCACCTTGCAATAACAACGCAATTTCACTCACTTATTATCACCCCCCTCCTACTCGGAGAAGTGATAATTGAACAACCAACCGTACCATAAGTTACCTCTTAATTTTATCATATTTATTAATTGTTTACGATGAAAACCCGCAAGCTTAAAAACTTGCGAGTTTTTTATTTCTCACTATTTTTTTAAAGCATATGCATCAGCTATCATTTCACCAACGATTTTATTTTCTTGTTGCTTCTCGTCTTTTAATAAAGGGAATAACAGTTCTGCCACTTCTTCCCCCTCCTTGAACTGATTCATATAAATGAATGGATTCGGTTTTTCCAATCAGCGATACGTTATAGAATTAACTACATATTATAAAAACATTTCCTATAAGTTAACTAGTCTTTATTTAAAGACACATATGATTCGTTTGAACATCGTTACTGTTTGTTTGAAATACAGTTCGATTTATATTCATAAAAATTGTATATTTCTTTATTTGAAAGGTATTTTTCACTTACTATTTTTTATGGTCCTTAATCCGCTGTAACCAATAAGAAAACTCACATGCTAAATGCATTTGATGTGATTTAATAAGACTATTAGGACAAAGTGCTGGGAACTCAACAACTAGACTTACTTCTATCCCAGTATCAATATCTTTAAATTGATGCCGAACTCCACCAATAATAGTACCATCTTTCATACGTGCAACACCTGTTGATTGGTATTGGTAAGACTTATCTCTAGGTGTTTTCAATCCCGTTTCGTCACCAAAAACAATGAAAAATTGAACTGGGAACGGAGAATTACCTGTAGTTTCGATAACCTCTAATTCATTTTCCCCAAAGGGGCTTAGTACATAGTGATCAGGACAAGCCGATAAATTCACTTGATTATTTTCACGTGATTGTTCAAGCATAAAACTATCAATTCCATTTATAGCTTCTTCTGCTGTAATCCCATCTAAATAGATGCTTGTTTTTGAAAATTTTCGTCTATCACCAGATAAAACAGTACAGATACGCATACCTATTCCACTTAATCTAAGTTTTGATTTCAGTTTATCATACATTTCATTATATGAATATTTCAACTTTACTTCCGTTAGCTTTTTTATCATGACGTCTGTATCATTTATTTCAGGCCCTTTATGTCCTAATGTATTTAATGCTTTTTTAATACGTTCTCTTTTCCATTTTGTAAGTTGCTCTTGCGAAATATTGTTTCCATCGATAATAATCTTCATATACATTCACCTTCTTTTTGATCGTATCGTAGTGTAGTTAATACTAAATTAACCATTTCTTGCTTCGTATCTAGATTCAACTTTACTTCTGAATGAGCAATACTGCTAAGACCGTATAAAATAAATCCAGAAGCTAATGAGGAGTTGTCAGTATAAAAAATCCCCGTTTTCACTCCTTCTTCAATTACTTGTCGAATTAATGGTTGAATTCGTGTGAATAATTTCTGTTCCAGTTGAAAATGTTGTTCCGTCTGAAACGAACTCACATTTTTATAGGGTGCTAATTTTTCAATAAATGTCCAAAATATATCTAGAGAATCTTTCATCTTCTGCATTACAGACCGTTCATTTGAAATAAGTATTTCTTCAATTAACTCCATATTTTTCACAATGAAGCTATTTAAAGTCTCATCAACAAAATCTTCTTTAGATTTAAAGTAATAGTAAAACAACCCTGTTGCTACACCAGCCCGACTAACAACATCTTTTATGCTAAATCCTCCATACCATTTTTCATATATAGTTCAAAACCAATATCCATTAACTCTTGGCGTCTTATATCGGGTTCTTTTGATATTCTTTTCATACGTCATCTCCTACTATGTTTTTTACCACGACTGAATCTGATTCAATCATAAACGACTGAACTTGATTCAGTCAATCTTATTTGATAAATTTAAAAATCAATTTAGAAACTAAGCAACAAAATTCCTACAAAAAAAGAGTAATCCCAAGAAATATGCTTCTAACCTTAGATTTATCAAAAAAGTTAGATCATATAAAGACTACTCATTTTCATTAAACACGTATTCTCTTTTCAAATCGATTAAACTTTATTTTAGCCGCACCATTTCTGTCTCTACAATCATTTGAGGAAGCGACTTTTGAATTATTTCCTTTAATACATAAAGAGCTTCATCCACATAGCCACCTTCAAAACTCTCTAAGGGCTCAGGTAACTCATCCTCATCTAAAATAAAACATTCTCCACTTGGCATTACCATAATATCAATAATTAAGTCTTCAAATGACACTAGTTCGTCTGTTATTTGCGTATTTTTTACAACATTAAAATAAGCGCCTAAATACATTCCGTTCTTATCTCTCCATATGTATAAATTGTACGGACGATTTTCCCAGTAGTATGCAATGGTGTAACTTCCTTTTGGGATTGTTAAACTCGAATCATTTGTATTCATCGTAAATGAATACTGAACCTCATAAAATAACACGATACTTTGCGATTTCTTTTCAAGTATTAAGCAATTGTGATCTACTATTGTCGAGTCATATCGGATTTTTCTTTCTATAATTTCACTTTTAGGTGTTCGTAATTTATTCATTTTTTTGTTTCCCCTTATGCTATTTCTAGTCTTAATTATATCCGTTTATATAGCGATAAAGAAGTGTACGGTCTACAATTACACAATAAAACTCCTTCTTATTTAGAAGGAGTTTTTCACTATCCACCATTCATATGTTTTAACCTTTCAGTAACCGCATCATAAAATTTTCGTTTCTCATCAACATTTAAGTGAACACGACTTACTGTTTTAGTAAATCCATACAACAACTGCACTTTCACTGGCTCTTTTAGCGTTATTTCAAAAGTAGGAGGTTCTTTTATGAACTCCATAACAGTTGCATCCAGCACCTCTTTTTCTTCTTTTGCTGTTAGGGATTCCCCCTTGTAGAATGCAATATTATCAATTTGTGTAAATGACAATACAACTTTCTTTCCTAATCCAATTTGAATGATAACTTGTTCTTCTGTTACGACAATTGGATTTTTACGCATCACTTGTATTTCAGCTAAAAAATAAATCATCGCATATACGTTTAGTATGAGTAAAATCCAAGCTATTACTGGATTCCATTGATGAAGTAAATAGTGAAAACCGATACTTTCAATTACTGTTGCGTGAATAATCATAATATAAACACCTATAGCGCCGGTCTTTTTGTGATAGGAATATGTGCATTCACCATCTGGTACTTTTTCACGCCACGATAAAAATGCATAATAGATTAATTTACACTCAGTAAGAATGATACTTACAGCCTTACTTCTTTTCATAGTAGCATCAAACGCTGCATCAATCGCATAAGAAAATGAAGAATACTCACTTCTATATTCTTTATATCGTTTTATTATTTTAGGAAGTACTCTTATAATTTTATATATAAGAAACAGTTCAAAACATACGAACACAATTTCTCCAGCAACTATTACATACGAAACAAATGAAAAAGCTTGTAAATAATCACTAGGAATTATAAATCTTGCGAATACATATCCAGCTATAACTACAGGAAACATATACGTTAACGAATATCTTTTCCGTATAATAAAGAAATATGTGATGACTGGAATTACAAACATAAAATCTAATAATGAACCGAGGACTACTTCTTTCGGGGCAGCTGGCACTATTGGCAGGGCATACAATAAATAGTTTGATAACATAATTAAAGATACGAGTCCAATCCAAATGCCTTTTTTCCTTCTTGAAATTGATGGATTCATTCCTTCTCTCCTCTATTCAAAAACCTCATTTAAATGGTCTTTATAAAATGAAATAGCACGTTCAAATTCTTTTATCTCATCTACTTTCACAACTGTCTCTAACAGTAATTTCATCGCTTCTTCATGTTCGTTTACGTTATATTTTGCTAATGATAAAAACACTTTCATCACGTCATTTTCCGGGAACTTCTTTATCCCTGCTTCTAATAAAGTAATCGCTTTATCATATTCCCCTATACAACGATACGTACTGCCAAGACCGATATACGCACCGCAAAGGGATTCACCATCAAGTCCGTTCGCAATTGCCTGTTCATAATACGGAACCGCCTCCGTTTCAAGACCCATTACATCATGTATCCAAGCACATTGATATAGTACTTCTGCATCCCTCGTAAAGTTTGTTAATCCTATAAGTATCTCTCTAGACTGCGCATATTTCTTTTCATTTCTAAGTTTAATAGCTTGCTTTAATAAATGTTCCATACAATCCACTCCTCAAAAAATGTTCATTATGCATATATCATGTATTACACATTTACGAGCAGCTAATGGCCTATTTCATTGATTTGATTCAATTTAATAATTAGTGAGGGATACGTTCCTCCACTAATTTAATATTAACTCCATTATATACTATGCGACTGCATCTCTTTCTAAAAGCTTAAATCTACATAGTAGTGATACGATTACATAAATGCTCTAACATATTGACAATTTCTTTTGCAGTTTCATCTTTCCCATTACATAACTTCACATTACCGTCTTGTCCAATAACGTGATGCACAGCACCGCGAGAATATAAAGAATGCGGTGAGTTCGCTATCATTACACTCGCTTTTGCACCCTCCATTCTTTTGCTTGCTCTTTCAATAAGTTCTGCTTCATTTACGTCACTTTCCAGTTTAAAGCCAACGAGTATCGTTTCTGGATCCCAACTCTTTATTTGTTTTAATACTTTTGGCGCTTTTTGAAAATGAATAATTGGAGCGATATCACTTGAAATCTTTCCGTTCATATTAAGAACATTTCCATCTTGATCACAAATCTTTTCGACAACCCAATCTGAGCCAGCAGCAGCCATAATAACTGCATCTACTTTTTCATGTGTAATAATACTTTTCATCTTATCTTGTAAATCAATAATCCCCTCAAATGGGTGCAATTCTAATTGGTTATTTACATCCATTGGCTTCTCAGCAAAATAGCCATGCAAATATATAACATTTGCTCCTTTTTTCATTAGCTCTTCTGCAATAATTCTTCCAATCGTACCTTTTGCTAAATTTGTATGCCCACGTACTTGATCCCATTTTTCTAGGCAGCCGCCGCTCGTAATTAATACTTTTTTCCCCTGCATAATAACCATCCCTTACTGATTTTTCGCACGAAACCACTCTGTTCCAAAGTCAACTGCATCACGCTGCCTCATAAAACGGCACGTCGCATTCCCTATCTTCCCACGCGTAACTGTTCCTTTAAGCTCATATTCAACTCCGATTTCTACAAACGTATCAGAATCGTAATCCATTTCAACGAATTCTTTCCATACTCTTACACCTTCTTCTATAATAGGTGCTCCTACCTTTATTAACTCGCGTGCACCTGTACGTACCTCAGATAAATGTATAGACGTATTAGAGTCATAACCGACACCAAGTAATAATATGTATCCATCTAAATCGTATATTTTTCGTAATGGCGATTCTTCACCAAAACTTATGGAAAGTGAATGATTCGCTGTAATTTCTTCTGCGTGTTGCCCCCATGCTGCAAAACTACTGAGTGGATGATTACTGCGCAATACATTCGGATATGTACGAAAACATTCAACTACTTCTCCCATTGCCCTTGTTGGTGTTATACGTGGATCAAATGCTGGGACGTTATCCCGAATAATTTGCCACCATTCTTCTGGTACAGGTGGTCTTGACCAATGTTTTGGATCGGATAAATCCGAAGATTGCGTCGGCATAATTATCGTTCCTTCTTCTGTAACAACTTTCATTAACGCTTCTACTACAGCAACTGCACCGCCTGATATCCAACCGATTGAACTTAATGAAGAATGTACAATAACTGTCATTCCCTTTTCTATCCCTAATGCTTTTAAATCATTTGTAATTGTTTCGATTGTATTTGGAAATTGTGTATTCGCCACTATGTCATTCATTTTCACGATTGTTCCCCCATTTTGCTTTAAACTAATACATACATATATTATCATATTTTTCTTAATTTTTAACATAATCATACAGATTACTATAGACCTATCGTTCTTATCATATCGGAAACAGTTAAATTATGGTGTATTTATTTAAAATTAATAAAGGAAGGTGCACACAATGAAGAAAATTATATTACCCCTTTTCATATTAGGGATTATTAGCTTAAGTGGCTGTACTTTTTCTAATAATGAATATGAAGATTTTTGGGTGTTAGAAAAATCTTCATATAACGAAGGTGGATATGGCCCTTCAAACTTATATGAAAAGGCACAGGAAGATCCAACTATGATTCATTACTCAAACGATAGCATTAGTGAAGGAAAAAGGATGGTATATTTAGCATTTGGAGAAAAGTATAAAAACGATAAAATTACAGTAAAAGAAGTTACAGACGAAAAAGATACATCAGTTATCGTCTTACGTATTGAAAAAAACAAAGGAAAAGATAAAAAACCCTGTTATGTATATCGGTGTGCCTAAACTTAGAGATTCTATTAAAATTGTAGATGAAGATGGTATGAAAATTTTTGAAATGAAACAAAATGAAAGCGTTACATCAAAGCAATGATCACTCTAGCACTCTTAATTCAAGCTTTATACTCATATGAAAGAGCCCATCACAAATGATGCGCTCTTTGTTAATTACCTTTTAATTCAAATGTTGCTACCCTTCAATCGTAACTCCAGTAAACATCGATAAATTCCCTGTTATTCTTTCACCTACTCGTAAAAACAGTCCAGCGGCTCTTCCGCTAATACAATGAGAACCGATAAGTAGTTTACCAGTATATGGTCCATCCCACGTATCAATTGTATAGTCAGGCATGTCTACATATTGCTGATATATTTTTCGTTGTTCAAAATAATACTCTGTTTGATCTTCAGCCAATAGTTGATCATTGTCATAAATAGATACTCCGCCGCCTTCGCGACCAAATAACGGTTTTGAAACATATGATTCTTTTCTTTCTAAGAATCGTTTATTTGTGAAATACGTTGGAAGGAAGTATTCCTTAATAATCTCTCGCTCTTCTTTTTCAAAGAAAACTTCATCTTCATAAAGTTGCCAAATTAATGCGAGCATACCTTTATTTTGCATAACAAAAGCAGCCGGTGGGTTAATAATTTGCACCTTTCCTTGTGCGATATGATTTAAAAATTGCAGACCGATTCTTTTACCATTTTTATCAGTATCTGAAACTAAATATTCAATTGGATATAAACGATATAAGTATTTAATTTTATCGCCTGCCGGGGTGTATATTCCATCATCTGCAACAACGATATCTTGTATTCCTACATAATCGGTTTGTTGCTGTAAACAATAACTTCTTAAAAACTGAACGGTTTGATGATCTTCATCATGCCAATCGTAGCTTGTAAAATAAATCGTTTCGTCAGGACTTATTTTGTAATCATGTTTAATTTGTTCCCAAGCTTGAACGACGTGTTCTTCAATATGATTCGGATGATTCACATCGTGATATCGACACAATACTTCATTAGCGACAGATGGTTCTAAATAACCTGTCGGAGTATCGCAATTTACTTCAATTAATTTAATATCATCATGATTTACGATGAAATCAAGCCTTGTAAAATATGAAAATAAACCAGTATGTTTCATTCTTGCAATTTCCCACGTCTCTGGTGGAAAACCAAGTTTTTGAAATTGTGCTGGTGTATTTGTAATGTATTGATATGTTTTATATAACACATACATAATTTCTTCTGTCGCTTTAGAAATTGCAGTATATGTACGTACTGGCATACGATACATACTAGTTGCCATATATTGATTCCATTCTTCACTCTCTAACAAACTCGGCCATGTAAATCCATTTCTACCAGCCTCTTCTGCAAGAGAAAACCAGATTTTCATATACTCTTCCTGTTCTTTTTCTGTATACATTTCTCCATTATCCTTTCAAATTAGGATCCAGCTGGTGCTTTTGCGTTTCCAATTCCATTTGAACCAGAATTCACTTTTGGCGTTTGTGTAGTAGATGCTTTTGACGTATTTGAATCTGGCGTCACTTTAGTTGAACTGTTCGGCTGTTGCTTATTCAAATCCACTTTCTTTGAAGAATCATTATTACTACTAGTGCCACCGTAATACCCACCGCTGCCACCACTTCTTCGCTCATCCTTTTCACGGTATGGGATAATATTATTTGCATATGGTTTCTTTGTAAGATTTGGTTTCGCAGTATTATACATATTCGACGTCTTACTTGCTAATAAATATCCAGCAACGAACGGAAGTATTGGCAAATGGGAACTCTCATTATTAAATGAAGCGGGTGAATTATTATCTCTACATAATTCTTCTTTTTCTATATTTCCTGTCGTTGGCGCTTTATCATCACAATTTAATTTTTCTTGTTCGCTTTCTTGCTTCGTACCATCTGTTTTTACCGCACTACTTTCTTTTTGTGCACTCTCTTCATCATTATCAGCACATCCTGTTAATAAAAAAGATGACACTCCTATTGAAGCTGCAATTTTCACAAATTTGCTTTTATCCATTCTCATGTGTTATGCACCTAATTTCTATTTATCTATATTTTTCCAATTATCTTTATTATATACTGTAAATATCATTTTTTTCAAACTAAACTAAATATGTAAAATTACATATTTCACATACTTTTCAGCTGTTCATTCTCGAGATAGCAATGAAATCTTTCCACCCCTGGATGTTTTTCTCCTAGACTTTTAATCTTAAACTTACACTTTTTATAAAATCCGACTGCCTCTGTATCTGTCTCAGCCTCAATATATGTTAACTCATATTCCCTAATTATTTCTTTAATCATTTGAAGTGCAATTCCTTGATTGCGATATTTTTCATCAACAGCTATGTGACACATTCTCGCTCTATTTGTATGAATTAGCACTATACCTATGCAACCCTTATTCCCATATTTATATAGCACTGCCTGATTATTTTTATACATTGAAACTGCTTTAAATAAGCTTGCTTCACTCGGACCGGTCGCATGCTTTAATACTTTTTTAATGGGATCTATTTCTAAATGCTCAACACGTTGTAACATCCTATCTCCATCCTTTCTCATGAAAAAAGATTAGCTCTTTATTGAAAAAGAGCTAATCTCATTACGCCGTTATTTTCTCTTCTTTTTTCACAACTACAGCTACATAACTATGAAGTATCATTCCGACAATTACAAGACTCATTCCAACCCACGATAAAGAAGACGGAATTGGAGCCGATAACCAGATCAGCTCTCCTACTAATGCAAATAAAACTTCACCAGACTGTGTCGCCTCGACTGTTGCTAATTTTTGCGGATCATCTTTTACAAGATCTGTCGCAAAGAAGAATAATACCGTTGCGATTAACCCTGAACTAACTGCTACAATAAAACATTGGAAAACTTGACTACTTGACGGTAGTCCGCCTGTTGATACTTCATAACCAGATAGTAAAAACCAAAATGGTAAACTTGCTAATGTCATACCGAGAACTCGTTGGAAGACATCTAATTCGCCCTTACATACTTGCATCATTTTTCTATTTCCAAGTGGATATGCAAACGCAGCAATGAGTACAGGAACCACACATAAAATGGTTTCACGAATCCCTAAAGAAGAAGCGTGTTCTACTTGCATAAGAACAACACCGAATAAAATAATGCCTGACATTACTAATTCTTTCATTGGAATTTTTTTATGTAATGGGTCTACCGCAAAAAATGGTGTTAACAAAATCCCTGCAACTATTGTAATTTGCCAAGTCGAAGCGACAAGCCACCCCGGTCCAAACGCACCCGCGAAACTAAGCGGTGCATAAAAGAGACCAAACCCTACAATACTCCATAACAACCACTCTTTCGGATTGTTTTTCATATATTGCAAGAGTTGTTTTAAATTCCCCCTATACATGACAATAAGTAATAGCATTGGAACCATAAAGTAATACCGTAGTGATGCACTCCAAATCCAACTCCCGCCCCCTAAGTCCATCGACCGGTTTAACACAAAGGTAAAGGCAAAGAAAAATGATGCCAATATCCCTATTACAATAGCTTTCATTTTAAAACCCCTTGTTTAGTTTCTTGTTATACGATACAACAAAATGAATATAATTAAAATTCGCAATTCTTATTATATATGTATTCTTTAAAGAAACAACACCATATTTTCATCATCACTATACACACCATTCATTTTTAAAGCTCTCTTTTCAATTCCATAAGTTTTAAAGCCCATTGATCCGTATAATTTTTTTGCTGGTTCGTTTGTGGATACAACACCTAAGTTCAATTGCTCTAGTTTTATATCTCGCGCTCTTTGAATGGCATTTGTTATTAACTCACGTGCCAATCCGTTCCGCCTGTTTTGTGCATCTACATACATCGCAACGATATGACCTTTATGTTTATACGCCTCTCTCTCTTCTGTTAGTAAAGTGACAACTCCAACTAAATGATTTTCTTCATTAAATGCACCAAATGTACAACTAGTAGTAGCTGTTAAATTACTTTCCACTCTCTTAATAGGATTTTCCTGGCGAATCGCCTCTTCATAAGTTGTTACAAATGCCTCTGGATTTACTTGTAAAGCTTGTAAACGTAAGTCCCAATATTTTTCCGCATCTTCTTTCGTAAGTAATCGAATCATATTTATCCTGCCCCTTTAAGTTAACATAATATTTTTATAAGCTACTATTTAAAGATTGGTATTCTTCTCTTAACATACTATAGCGATAACGATGAATGAACTTCCCTTTACGTAACCGATCATTTCTCATTATTCCTTCACAAACAAATCCTACTTTTTCATAACTCTTTCTAGCTTGTAAATTATCTTCGTCTACTCGTAGCCAAATTTTTTCTAATTTGAATTCAGAAAAACCGATTTGTAACATACTGTATAGGGCTGCTATTCCATATCCTTTACCCCAATATTCTTTATTTCCAATTGCAATCCCTAGTTCAGCATTTTTATTTGTATTATCAAAGTTTTTTAGGTCTACCCATCCAATGTGTATACCTTCCTTTGTAGCGATAGCTCGTTGTTCATAACCATTCGCTCGACTTATGCATGTTTCAATCCACCTTCTCGTATCGCCACGAGTGAACGGTGGATATTGATCTGGTACAACTAAATGTTTTGTTACTTCTGTATCTAATGACCATTGATATCGATCTTCTACATCGTCTTGTGTCAATTCTCTTAATTGAACGAATGGTACATTCATTTTGATATCCCCTTTTCATTTCCCGATAGAAAACCCTTCAAAAACTCTTCCTCCATACTGCTCTAACGTATTTTCTATAAAACTAATTAATTCATTTTTATCTCCTGTTTTATAAAAATGATCAAAAACTGCTACAAATTGGTCTGCATATTGTTCGTCATATCTTTTTAATACTCTAATAAACCATTTTGAATTTCCAAGCCATTGACCATTTACCCTTAAAACATATTCATGTACTAAATCAGCTAATAAATTTGCGATGAACAATTCTTCTTCTCTCTTTGTTGCACCAATGAAGTCATCCAAAGTATCCGTAATAAAATAGCGTTTCTGCTTCATCGTTTCTTCTGTCCATTTTTCTGGTCCTTTATTTAATAAATCATTCGCTTCTCTTTTGAGTATTTTTACAATTTCATCTTCTCCTTTTAACACAATACCTTCTGAAACTAATTGAGGTAATGAAGGTCGTCCGCGCTCACAATCACTTTTGAAAAAGGTTTTATACGTTTCAAAATTATGTACGAATACTTCAACAGGCCAACCATTACTATAGAAAGATTCTCTATAACAAGATGACAAACTTTGGTCAAATATTACAATATCAAGGTCAGATGTTTTCGTAGCCTCTCCTCTAGCAACACTTCCCCCTAGTAAAGCAACATCACAATTCGAAAATTGTGATGTAATAATACTTTGTGCCGCTTCAATTGGTTTCATAATCTTATCCCTTCTTATTTTACTTTCTTCTTTTCAGCTCTTTCTCGTGTCTTTTTAATATAGGATTCTGCATTTGGTGTTTTGCATGACGTTTCACCGTGATCAACTTCTACTTTTCCAATTTCACGTGAGATTTTAATTGCTTGTTGTTCCAAACTTTCATTTCGAACCCCTACCGCAATTAAAGCTCTATTCATCGCTTCTCTTTTACGATTTTTTTCATTATGTATATGAACTTTAATCTCTTCTAAATACGGTAAGAAAAAGTCATCGTCTAACGTTTTATTTTTTATTGCGATATTCGCTAATAATGACCAACCAGCTCTTCCAATCCATTCATCATCAGACTTCGTCCATTCTTCCATTCTTTCTATCACGATTGGCGACGTACATATAGCTGTCATAAGAACGTCCATTAAACAATAATAATCAACATCCTGAACCCATCTATTTAGTTGTTCTGACGTTAGTTTCTTCGGATCTAAAATCATCGTTGCTAAAGTCATTGCATCCATATTTTTCGTTTCCCATAATGAGATTGCTAAATCATGATCCTTTTTTATCTTCTTTTTCAACAATTTTAAATTTGCAGAACTAACTCCAAATAACGGCTCTTTTGCCCCATGATTTTTAAAGATTTTACGGTTTTGTTCCGTTCCACATTCTTCCAGTTTCTGCATTACTTCTTCAAGTAACATAGGTCCACCTCTTTTATATATTTTGTTGCCTTCACATATGTATGTACGATATATTCTACATTATTTTTTGGTTTTCCTATATTTATTTTTTAAATACGGTATGTGAAATTTTATTGATGTTCTTTAAAACAAAAAACATCCTCTTCCTTATTTTGCACACGGTTGTTCATTCACACTCTGTATACAATACTCCACAAGCGCATTCAACGGATTTATTATGTTCCTTCCTATTATATTTTCTACCCTTGTAGCAGCGTCTACCATCGATAATTGTGCAACTGAAAGCATTTCGTTTCTATCTTTCATAATTTCATATAAATACTTTTCTAATTTAACATCATGCTCTTCTTTACGACCTTGCATAATTAACTCAAATATCCCTTCTATCACTTCTACTTTTACTTGTATGGATTTATTATTCTGCCGAGCGTATTGTTTTAAACGTTCCATCGTTCCTGAAACCGTACGATTATTTGTAAAAAGTATTGTTTGTGGCTCTTCAACATGACAAATCATTTCAAAAAATGGCTCATCAATTTTCAATATAGGTATGTCTATTTTGAAATTCTCATCTAATAGCGTAATATAATCTGTACAAGTTAATAAAAGTGTATCTACATCACTTTTGGCTATATACTTTATAATATCTTTTAAATTATTCCGTGCTTGTTCTTTTTCAAAATCACAATCTTTTTTTAATATGCGTGATAAGATGGGATCTACAAAATGGAGTATTTCGATTCCAAAAGATTGCAACGCTCGGTCAATGTATTCAATATTTGAATGATGAGCATGTAAACAAGCTAATTTTTTCATACTTATCCTCCCTTTCTAAAACAAAAAACATGAATGAACCATTTTACATGCAGTTCCATACATTCAATTCTTGTTTCATTTTTTTAAACCTGCAAAACGTTGAAATCTTGCATATTTTTTTACAAACTTTCTTACGCTTGTAAAAAAGTTTTTTTGCATTTCCCCCTCTAAAATTGCTAATATAGTAGAGTAGAACTTTTATAGAGAGAAGGAAAATTATGCGCAATGGAATTCGGATGACAACTTTAATGAAAAGGGCTCTGTTGATATGCGTCGGGGTATTGTTTACATACGAAGCTGCTTATGGATCAACACATACTGCTCTAGCAAGTACAGAGGATGAAACTAAATCTGTTCAACTTGTAAGTGAAATTCAAACATCCCTAGCACCAAAAGAAGCTCCAAAACACTATAATGGGCAGGTTAGAAAAGTTGCTTACTTAACATTTGATGATGGTCCTGGAAAATACACAGCTGAGCTTTTAGATATGTTAAAAAGTGAAAATGCAAAAGCAACATTCTTCCTAATTGGTTCAAACGTGAAAGCTTTCCCTGATCTTGTAAAACGTGAAAATGCTGAAGGCCACTATGTTGGGATGCACAGTATGACTCATAACTACAAGAAGCTGTACACAGAAGGTCATTACGTTGATGAAATGAAAGAAGACCAAGGCTTAATCGCTGGCGTTCTAGGAAAATCACCAGTATTAACTCGTCCAGCTTACGGCTCAATGCCAGGATTAAATGAAGCCCTTCGCAACAAAGTTGTAGAAAATGGTTTAAAAGTTTGGGACTGGACAATTGATTCATTAGACTGGAAATACAACAAAATGCCAGTAGACGCTGCATCTGCTAAAATCGTAGAAAACGTTCTACATGGTGCTACAAACCCAACAGAAGTTATTCTAATGCACGATATTCATCCACAATCAGTTAAAGCAGTACCTGGAATTATTAAAGGGCTGAAAGAAAGAGGATATGAATTAGAAGCCTATAATGAGAACGAACACTTCCCATTAAACTTCTGGCATGATAATCGTATGTAATAAAAAGACTTGATTCCCTCTTGTAGGTTATCAAGTCTTTTTTTATCGTTTTGGGAATTTCCTTTGTTGCTCTTCAATAGAACGAATCATATTCTCTCTATCCTCTTGAGTTATACTGATAGAAAATTCGTACTCCTCTTCCTTACACCATTCGGGTTTAAGTTCCAGCGATAAGCGAATAACAAGGTGAAACTCCTCTTCTTTTTCTCCCATAAATTCAAACGCTAAATTTGGTTCTATGAAATCTAGTTCGTTATATGTAGGGTTTGGTAAAGATTCAAACCATTTTATCATGTACTGTAAGTCGAAAGTTTGTAAAAAAGGATCCACCGTTTCAAAAACTTTATTTTCTTCTGATAGTTTCGCTTTTACTCTTAACCAATTTCTATCACACTCGTCTTTTGCATCTTTATATTGGTAATTTACAACCTCTAAATGTAATGATATTTTTTCATTTTTAAAATTCATGCATATCCCCCTTCTATCTCTGGATCTTTTGTTTTATAAATTTTTATTAATCCCCATACTTTAAATTATACTAGGTTATTTTAATCTTTTTTTAATACGGATAAATTGTTTGCATTTATTATCCTTTATACATAAAATAAATTTGATTTGCAATATAATCTGAACTAAAGTGAAGTCCATTCCTTATCCACCATATGATAATACCTACCAATGAAGCTGTTTTAATATCCACCGCAACATAATCATCAGGCAGATCCTTTTTCGTATTCTCTCTTCTCGTTTCTATTAACTCTTTTAAAAATAAAAATAGTTGCTCCTCAAATTGATTCATTTTAAATAATATAAATAAATAATTTCGATGGATATATAAATAATCAAGTAATTGTGTTAGCTTTTGTTTTTCTGATAAATCTTTTGCATGTATTAAATCAGCTATTTTATTTGAAAGTTCATTTGAAATTTCATTCGTGATTTGGTCTAGTAAATCTTGAATATCTTGATAATGTAAGTAAAAGGTTGTTCGGTTTAATCCTGCTTTTGTTGCGACTTTCTGAACCGTTAAATTTGAAATACTCGGATTCTCACATAGGAGAGAAAAAACAGCATTTTGAAACATTTCTCTTGAACGAACTGTACGAGGATCTTCTTTTTTAGGTGTAGACATTTTGAAACTCCTTTATAGATTTTCTCTTTACTTACTCGACAGTGCATACCTTCTATGTCGAGTAGTGAACATTTTCAACAAAACTGTTCATGGTCAAAGAAAATTTATTTTGTTACCATTAATTTTATCGACACAATGTCGATAAATCAAGACAACAATGAAGGAGTTTACCAATGCAAAAGGAAATATCAGAAAGAAATAAAAAAATTATATTAATTGTGCTCATTTCCGGTTGTTTTTTATCAACATTAAATCAGACGCTATTAAATGTAGCGATGAGTAATTTAATGGAAGTATTTGATGTTACGGCCGCTACAGTTCAATGGCTATCAACAGGCTTTATGCTCATAAATGGTGTTCTCGTGCCAATTACGGCATTTTTAATGAAGCGATTTACAACAAGGCAGCTATTTATTAGCTCGATGCTCTCTTTGTTTATTGGGACTGTTCTCTGCGCATGCGCCATGAATTTTGGCATTTTGTTAACAGGAAGAATGATTCAAGCAGTTGGGGCAGGAATTATTATGCCACTAATGATGACAGTTATTTTATATTTATACCCTAGTGAAAAGCGTGGAAGTATTATGGGAACCATCGGTTTCGCCATAATTTTCGCGCCAGCCATCGCTCCAACATTATCTGGCTTTATTATTGAATATGTATCATGGAGATGGTTATTTATTGGATTAGCTCCATTTGTATTAATCGTTATTATTCTCGCGCTAAAATATTTAATGAATGTTGCTGAGACAACAAAAGCAAAATTAGATATCGTAAGTGTCATTTTATCAACGATTGGCTTTGGTTGTATTATATTTGGATTTAGTAGTGCAGGAAGTAAAGGATGGGATCATCCAGTTGTTATTACTACAATTATCATCGGAATAATTGTTACAACCCTATTCTGTTTACGTCAAATAAAGTCTAGCGATCCACTATTAAATTTATCCGTATTTAAATATAAAATTTTCACTCTTACATCAGTCATTAACGTACTCATTACGATGATTATGTATGCTGATTTAATTCTTTTACCGATTTACTTGCAAAATGGACGAGGTTTTACTGCTTTTGAATCAGGTTTACTTCTATTACCTGGAGCTGTGATTAATGCCTTCTTATCACCTATCACAGGTAAAATGTTTGATAAATATGGGGCGAAACCACTCTTTATTACAGGTTTAATATGTATCATTATATCTATGTGGGGTGTAATTGATTTGACCGAATCCACCACTTATATGTATTTAATGGTTCGTACCATTATTCTACGCATTGGACTAAGTTTCATTTCGATGCCTTTAAATACAGCAGGTTTAAACGCTTTACCAAGAGAACTGGGTTCACATGGTTCTGCAGTGAATAATACCGTACGTCAATTAGCAGGTGCTATTGGAACAGCAGTTATTATCACGGTATACACAATTCAATCAACTTCACATGCTTCGCAGTTATCTAGTGAAAATGGAAACATTTCAGTTATGCAAGTAAAGAAATTATCTTCTATCTTCAGCTCAAGTGATGCCTACGTATTTATGTTAGTCTTATCTTTTGTAGCTTTGATTATCGCATGTTTCATGCCTAAAAAAGTAGCACTCCAAAAATCCGAAAGTAAATCTTAAAACAAAAAATCCTACTCGTTTTCTATACGAGTAGGATTTTTTATTATTTATTTTGTTTCCCCGTCTTCAGTCGTCTTCACCTTCGTTTTATTTTTATCACGATGGTTATAGTTGTACTTAGAACGCTCTACTGGAGTGAAGCCTTCTGGTGTGTAGAATCGTAATAAGTCGCCGTTAACAACTTGGTCAGAGTATTTTAGTGATTTTTGAACCATTTGTTCATTTTGTTTTATTTCGTCTGTAAATTCTACTGGATTTCCAGTCGCTGTATCATAGTATTTGCCGTTCAGTGCAGTCACTGTTGGACTTACATAGTTACCGTTACGGAAAGGAACGACTTGTTTATGATCTGGCGATAATAAATCTGATCCGAATTGGACATAATTCTTTGTATCTGTACCTAGTAAGTGTAATAAAGTTGGAAGAACGTCAATTTCTCCGCCATATTGATGTTGTATGCCGCCTTTCATTCCTGGTACGCGAATGATTAATGGTACACGTTGTAATTGAGCATTTTCAAATGAGTTCATTTCTTTACCCATTATTTGAGACATTGCTGCGCCATGATTATCTGAAATACCGTAATGGTCACCGTACATAACGATAATTGAGTTATCGTATAAACCAGATTGTTTCAAGTAATCCATGAAGCCTTTTACAGATTCATCTAAATAACGTGCTGTTTGGAAATACGTATCTACAGATGAATCACCTGTTTTCGCTGGTTCAATTGTCGCTTCCGCTTTATCAATTGGATAAGGGAAATGGTTCGATAACGTAATAAATTTTGAATAGAACGGTTGTTTTAACGTTTGTAATAATGGAATTGATTCATTAAAGAACGGTTTATCTTTTAACCCATAGTTTACTACATCTTTTTCGTTCATATCATAGTATGACGCATCAAAGAATTTATTAAAACCAAACGATTTATAAATTTCATCACGGTTCCAGAACGTTTTGTAGTTACCGTGGAACACTGCTGATGTGTATCCTTGTTGACCTAAAATAGCTGGTGCTGATTGATACGTGTTATTAGCTTTATTTGTAAAAACAGATCCTTGCGGTAATCCAAACATTGAGTTCTCTAACATGAACTCCGCATCAGATGTTTTACCTTGTCCTGTTTGATGGAAGAAGTTATCAAAGTATAACGTATTCGCATCTTTTGTAAATGAGTTTAAGAATGGTGTAACCTCTTGACCATTTAGCTTGTAGTTTAGTAAAAAGTTTTGGAATGACTCTAAATGAATATAAATTACGTTCATTCCTTTTCCTTTACCGAAATACTCAGGATTTGGACTTGCATAAGTTGATGTAAGATAGTTTCTAACTTCTGTCATATTATCTCCATCCGCTAATGCTCGTTCTGTTGATGCTTTCGCACTTTGAATACCATCATAAATCGTAAAGTTGTACGCCCCTAAATATTTCACGATATAATTGCGGTCAAATGTTCTTGTTAACAATTCAGGACGGTCAGATTCTGCCAGACCTAAGTTAACGCTAAAGAATAAAATACCTGCTACAAATACTAGCGATAATTTATGCTTCGCAACACGGATTGGTTTAGGATTTACAAATTTCGTTGCGACTAAAACAATTAAAATGATTGTATCTAAGAAATATAGTGGGTCATATAAGTGTAGCAATGCAAAAATACTACCACCTAAATCTCCAAAGTTATTCGTTTGTGTTAATGTCGGGAACGTAATAAAGTCGCTGAAAAAGCGATAATATACTACGTTGGCATATAAAAGTATAGACATTAGCAAATTAATAATAATTAACCAAATGTAAGCTCGTTTCCCTTTCGCGAATAGTGCGAGCCCTAAAAATAGAACTGCTGAGCTTAACGGGTTGAAAAACAGTAAGAACTTTTGGATTGTGTTCGATATCCCTAAATTAAATTCTGTCACATATGCTGCATATGTTTTTAACCAAAGTAAAATAACGGCAAATACGAAAAATCCAAAATGATTACTTAATACTCGTTTACTCTTTAATAAAAATTGTTGCATCTCTCCACCTCTTTTGATCATCCAAGGCTTATTTTATATAAGTCTGTCTCTCTATTTAATTTTTCTTCTTCAAATAGATTTTATTTGTTTAACTATATGAAGAATATTAGTAATTATAATTTGTAGCTTTTATTTATTCAACTATTTCTTTTTAAACATTTTGACTTTGGTTTCTATTTTACAAAATACATTTGTAACATTTCCTGTTTTCTCCCAGGGGCTCATCCACTAATTATGACTCCACAAACTATAATCCTTTATTTCCTCATTTGCAAACTAATCTATCTCCAATTTTGGTACATTCATGTAAACTACCCAATTTCATAAAATAAAAAGTGTAGTTTGGGCAATTTGCTCAAACTACACTTTTTCGACTACCGTTTATCATCCTTTGTAGCTATTCCCTCTTCTTTTAAACAACTCTTTAAGTCCCACATTACATTCCAACCATGTTCAGAGTCATCATGACACCCCTTTAAAGCTTTTTCAACATCATATTTTGTCCAATCTTCTTCATGAGCAACGATTATATTTTGTGAAAATATCATTTTAAATCCTTGTTGTTTCTCTTTTATTTCAACTGTGTTTTTATCTAATAATTCACTAAACTGCGGCGTTTTTAATGTAAATACTAATTTTTTTTAGGACGATTCATTTCGATATATTCCCCAATTGCTCGATAATCTTTTCCGCCACGATGATCAATAATTTCCCAACTCCCTCCTACTTCAGGAGTATTTCCCGTTACTTTATCCGTCCCTTCCAATGTAAAAAACCATTTCTTGATCATTTCAGGGTTTATCCACGCTTCAAAAATTTCTTACCTTCGCTAATGTTATTTTTGAATAATTATTCATTTTAATCCTTCCCCCACTTTATATTAAAACGAATATTTGTTTACTTAAAAAACCCCCGCTCTCATAAAAGAGAGCGGGGGTTTTAATCATTCATTATTGACCTTTGTACATTGCATCAACTTGTTTTTGAAGTTCTTCATTTTCTAAGAACTCATCATACGTCGCTACCTTATCAACTACACCGTTTGGCGTTACTTCGATAATACGGTTTGCAATTGTTTGTACGAACTGATGGTCATGAGAAGTGAATAGTAATGTTCCTTTAAATGTGATTAAACCGTTGTTTAATGCTGTAATAGACTCAAGGTCTAAATGGTTCGTTGGATCATCTAATGTTAATACGTTTGCACCGCTTAACATCATTTTAGATAACATACAACGAACTTTTTCTCCTCCAGATAAAACAGAAACGTTTTTCTTTACTTCTTCACCAGAGAATAGCATACGGCCTAAGAAACCACGTAAGAAACTTTCTGATTCATCTTGTGGAGAGAACTGACGTAACCAATCAATTAAAGTGTAATCACTGTTCTCGAAGTACTCAGAGTTATCTCTTGGGAAATGAGCTTGAGATGTTGTTACACCCCATTTGAATGAACCGCTATCTGGCTCCATTTCACCCATAAGAATTTTAAATAATGTTGTCATTGCAATATCGTTACGGCCGATAAATGCAACTTTATCACCTTTATTTAAAGTGAAGTTCACATTATCTAATACTTTTTCTCCGTCGATTGTTTTAGAAATACCTTCAACCGTTAATAAGTCATTTCCTACTTCACGCTCTGGTGTGAAACCAACGAACGGATAACGACGTGATGACGGTCTAATATCATCTAATGTAATTTTATCTAA
The DNA here is from genome assembly GCF_003315125.1 of Bacillus sp. DB-2. Lineage (NCBI taxonomy): Bacteria > Bacillati > Bacillota > Bacilli > Caryophanales > Bacillaceae > Bacillus > Bacillus sp. DB-2. The sequence goes on from NZ_QNRN01000011.1 coordinate 102,491, forward strand.
TAATTTTTTACGAGAAGTTGCTTGCTTCGCTTTAGATGCGTTTGAGCTAAAGCGCGCAATAAAGTTTTGTAACTCTTTTACTTTCTCTTCTTTTTTCTTGTTAGAATCTTGCGTTAGTTTTAATGCTAATTGGCTTGACTCATACCAGAAGTCATAGTTACCAACGTATAATTGAATTTTACCGAAATCAAGATCAGCCATGTGCGTACATACTTTATTTAAGAAGTGACGGTCATGGGATACAACGATAACTGTATTATCAAAGTTCATTAAGAAGTTTTCTAACCATTGAATCGCTTTTAAGTCCAAATGGTTGGTAGGCTCATCTAGTAATAGAATGTCAGGTTGACCGAATAAAGCTTGAGCAAGTAATACTTTTACTTTCTCTGCCCCTGTTAATTCAGACATCTTTTTATCATGAATATCTTCGCCGATACCTAATCCTTTTAGAAGGATTGCAGCTTCTGACTCAGCTTCCCAACCGTTTAGCTCAGCGAACTCACCTTCAAGTTCTGCAGCACGCATGCCATCTTCATCACTAAAGTCTTCTTTCATGTAAATTGCATTTTTCTCTTGCATTACTTTATAAAGACGTGTGTGACCCATCATTACTGTTTCTAGTGCAGGGAACTCTTCATATTCGAAGTGATTCTGTTTTAATACTGCTAGACGCTCACCTGGCGTAATATGTATGTCACCTGTTGATTGGTCAATTTCTCCAGATAAAATCTTTAGAAATGTTGATTTACCAGCACCGTTTGCTCCAATTAAACCATAGCAATTACCTGGCGTGAATTTTATGTTAACATCTTCAAATAATTTGCGATCTGCGAAACGCAAACTAACGTTACTTACTGTAATCATTTGTGTCCTCCTACTAATACCGCTTATTTCAGCGTTTTCTCACCGATTGTCTTAAAAAATCGCATATTACGACTCAATTATTGTAGACTATAGCTATTATATAGTAGAAGCTGGATGAATAGCAACGGTTGATTAGCTTTCTACAATGAAATCGAATAGTTTTTATCCATTCCCCTAGTTATTTTTTGTATATCATCGACCTCTTTCTAATATCCCCATTCGCTTCTCATTCTGTAATACATTAGATCATTTTTTCATTTCATATTTTATATACAAAAAACCTGTAGAGAAACATTCCCTACAGGTTTTTCTTATTTCGTATTTATTATTTTCTCTTTATAACTCTTCAATTTACTCGCCAATCCTATTAAAGCTGGTAACAATATCGGCATTACAATTAAAGCTAATAGTATAAGGGCAATGCCAACAACTAATGCCACTTGTATTAGCGTCAATACTCCTGAAGGGATTAATGCAGCAAATGTTCCGCCTAAAATAAGTGCCGCTGATAATACGACTCCCCCTATGTGACGAGATGCATTTACAATTTTCGTTACTGAATCCCCTTCTAGCTCATTGTATCGCATCATTACGAAAATGCTATAATCCACACCTAGAGCGACAATCATTATAAAGCTAAAGAATGGAACATTCCAGCTTAATGACTCTACGTTTAATAAGTGTGAACTAATTTGTTCACTTATACCAAGTGAAGCAAAGTAAGCTAATATTAATGATCCAATAATAAAGATTGAATTTAAGAATGAGCGTGTAATCACGATTAATACAAGCGAAATCCCTAATAACATAATCGTAGCAGTACGTAAGAAATCTTGCCCGGTTACTTCTTTTAAATCAACGTTTCTAGCTGTTGTCCCGCCAATGGCTTTTTTCGCATCATTTAGTTCTGTTCCCTTTAACGTACCATCTATCGTTTTATTAATTTCTTGAATGATAGGCATCGCTTCTTTTGAATACGGGTTTACGTCTAAAATAATTGTCATTTTAGCAATTTTTCTATCATGTGACATGTACGTATTCAATGCTTTTTGGAAATCTTCTCCCGCTAAAACTTCTTTTGGAATATAAAATTTCTCAGAGTTTTTTGATTCATTAAGCTCGCCTAAATATTTCTGAGCATCCCCTAGGCCGTTACTTACCTTTCCAAGCCCTTCTGTACTTTTAGATAAGCCTGATTGTAATTGCCCCATCTTTTCTTGCAAATCTTTAAGCCCTGTTAAAAGTTGCCCTTGCCCATCGTTTATTTTCGTTAATCCAGATTGTAAGTCAGCCGATTTGTTCGCAATTTGTTTTGAACCTGTAGCCCCTTCGCTCAATCCTTTGTTCAGCTCAGCAGCCCCTTTTTGTAACTTGGTAACTCCATTGTTCATTTCTTTTAAACCGTTATCTACTTTCAGTAACGATTGATTCGCTTCTTTAAATGAATTCATCGCTGCTTTATGCTGCACCGCCAATTGATTTAATTCTTTTGAAAGTCCAGTTAATTGTTTTTGAGCTTCTTTAGCAATTCCTAATGTTTGCTGTATGTTCGGGTCATTTGCTAATTCTGGTTTCGTTTGAATGAAATTAGTCATTAACACTTCAATTTGTTCATATCCTTTTTTCGCACCATCAATTGCTTGAGAAATGCTTCCGAAATATTGATCGTAAGAACTTAAACCTTTTTCTAACTGTTCATAACCAGCCTGAAGCTGTGAAGTTGCATTTGACAGGGCATTGATATTTCCGTTTAATGATGCTAGCCCATCCTCTATTTGTTTCGCTCCTTGTGCTCCATTGTTTATTCCATTCGATAATTGATTTAAAGCTGTCCCTAATGCTGATACGCCATTTTTCGCTTCATTTGTTCCATCAATTAACTTTTGAACATTTGCAAGACTATTTGAGTCATTACTACCCATTTTATCTTTCGCATCAGTTAATCCTTCATTAATTTCTTTTATGCCACCATTTGCATCTCCTAAGCCTGTATTCAATTCTCCGGCTTGTTTATTTATATATAATTCTTTAATCTTATCTCCAGTTGGACGCGTCGGTGAATATACTTCTGAGACTCCTTTAACTTTCGAGATTTTATCAGTAAGTTCATCTAAAGTTTGTAAAGAAGTCGCCTCATCTAACTTTTTATCCGATTGAATAACTAACGTACTTGGTGAAGAAAAACCAGGCGGAAAATGCTCTTCTATTACGTTAATCCCCATTTTTGATTCATATTTATTATCCACTTCAAATAAATCATTGTAATTAAGCGTGTTAGAATATTTTAATACGAACGGAATCGATATCACGAATACGATAATTAAAGCGATAAATGGTCTTGCTACTGAATTTTTCGCAAAGAATCCCCATAAGCGACTATCCTCATGTCCTTTAAATGTTTTAACTGGATAAAACATTCCTTTTCCTAATAGCACCATGAAAAATGGATTTAAAGTAGTTAATACGAGTAGTAATACTGCAACACCAATTGCTACTGCTGAAGTAGATTGATATAATTTAAAACTCGCTAAAGCAAGAGATGCAAAGCCAATTAGTACTGCTATCCCGCTATATAAAACGGTTTTACCTGCCGATTTAAACGTTTCTTTCGTAGCCAAAAATGCATTTTCTTGTTTACTTAATTCTTCTTTAAATCTTGTATATAATAAAATGTTATAGTCTGTTCCCACTCCAAACAGGACGACTACTACAAACACTTGCGTAAAGTTTGAAAACGGAAAATTAAATTGATCTACAAGATGGGCAATAATCCCCATTGAAATTAAATACGAAACACCAACTGTAAGAAGAGAAATAATCGGAACAACTGGTGAACGGAATACAATGATTAATACTACAAGAATGAAAATGATCGAAATAACTTCTGTCTTTTTCACGCCCTCTTGAGAGGATGTAAGAAAATCACCCGCTATTAAATCACTTCCTGTTAAGTACGTTGTAACTCCTTTCGTTTGTACTTTTTTATGAAGATTATTTGCAATTTTTGATATTTTACCATGTTTTTTATCTACCGATATTTGCGTTAAAATAGTCGTATTATCTTTAGAAACTAATTGTTTCTCCAGTTCTTTATTATCTAAATGTGAAACGACTTCCTTAATTCCTAATTGCTCTTTTTCATTTTGCAGGGCGTTGATCGTTTTCGTTATTTCCTCTTTTTGCTCATTTGTTAAAGCCTTCTTACTTCCACTATTAAAGACAGCTATAATTTCATACTTTTCAGCCCCTTCTTTATCCATCTCCTTTATCATCTTGTCAGCAATACTGCTTTGTTCTGTATTAGGAATCGTGATTTGCCCTTTTTCCTTCACTAACTGATCCATATTAGGCATCGTTACGATCATTGCAATAGTAATAATTATCCATAATAGAAAAGATAAACTTCTCCAACTTTTTAGCTTGCTCATTTGAATCATCTCCTGTTATTAGAGTTTCATGGTGCATAGAGAATGAATATTCATTCCCTGTTTTTGAAAATATCATTTCGGAATGAACGTTCATTCCTATTATCCTATTAAATTATTTTTCAATTCTATCAAATCACTACCCACGGAATGAATATTCATTCCTTGAATTGTGCAGTTATACCAACTCCTGTAATCGTTTTTTATATTTATTTAGGAATGAATGTTCATTCCTGTCCTTATAAAGCTATAGAATCAAATGATTCTAATAGCATTCCAAGAGCTCTCTTCCAATTCTTTTACTAATTCTTTTGAGTATTCTAATTGCCCTGTCGCCATTACTTTTATTAATTTTTCAAGCGGTTGATATACAATAATAATTAAAGCAATTATAGGCAATGGACGAAGAAAACCTTTTTCGATTCCATCTTCAATAATATTCATAAAGAAGCCTATAAAATCGTCAAATATTTTCTTACTCTGTTCATCAAGAAAATAACTATCACAGTGAGAATTTGTAAAAAGAAAAGCATCCACATTGTTTCTCGCAAATTCAAATAAACGGTTATACGTATGACTAAACTGTTCTCGAATATTTGCTTCAACAGGAAAATCAGTCTTTATTGTTTCAGATAGCTGTAGCATGCTTTTTGAAAATAATGAGTTAACGAGTGCCTCTTTATTTTCAAAATAGCGATAAATAGTACCAGCGCCGACATTTGCTTTTTCAGCGATCATCGGAATTGTCGTACCATCGTAACCACGCTCTGCGAAAAGTTTTATAGCAGCATCAAAAATATCCTCTTGCTTATTTTTAGCCATTTTTCTCACCTCAATTTTCAGGAATGAAAATTCATTCCGTTTTTAATTATAAATTACATGGATTAAAAGTCAAGTGGTTAACATTCATAATGCTTCGTTAAAAGCAGCAATGTACTATAACTAATTATGTTTAGTTATAGTACATTGCTATTTAAACATTAGTATGCCGCACAAAGCTTTACAAAATTAAAAGAAATCATAAATAAACGGCTTACGCACCGGCACTACATTCTCAAATGCACGTATCTCCTCTTCGCTACCGCTTATTAAGTCTATTTCATTTAATTCTAGCGGTCGCTTGTAACCAAACATAATAGTAGATAACGCATTAATATCGATTTGAATTCCATTTTCTTTTGCTGTTTCTTCTTTAACGATTGTTATTTCATTATTTTTAAGTTGAACCGTTACGTTATTCCACGGAGCAAATGAATCTGTAATATGTAAAATTACTTCTTGCTCTTCGTTGTTCCAGTTCCATTCATATTGTTTGAAAAACTGTTCTACATCTACAATTCTTCCCATGAAATATGGAGTTACTTCTGCTTTTACTCGTGGTTCTTGTAATGTGTAAAGAAGTGGTTCTGTCTCACTTAGTATCATTTCTAGATCTTTAATCATAGAATCATGTTGGCAAATGAAATTCCAAAGGCCATTTCTCGCTTCATTATGTAATGGGACAAATTCTTTTACTGTCATTTTAGAATTCTCTATTTTGTATAAAATGTAACCAGCCGCCGTTTTATTTTCATCATAGTAAACTGCCAATGTTAAATCATGATACACCGCTTGTAGCCACCATTTACGTCCACGAACTAACATACCAGAAAATCGTTCTGCAAATGTTTCATATAGATTCTCTACTTCTTCTGGATGATTATCTTTACTAAAACGTTTCACTGTACCATTCACTTGTTTTTTAATTATTAAATCGCTCTTTGTCATCTGACATACGATTCGATTCGCACAAAGTTCCCAGCCGTATTTACGATAAAATGAAACGGCAAATGGATGTAACATCGATACACTATATCCATCTCTTTTCATAGTTTGCAGTGAATGCTGAAGTAACTCTTTTACATATCCACTTCTTCTATATTCCGGATACGTCGCTACCCCCGCAACGCCGCCCATTTTAAACTTTTCTTTTCCTATGTAAATATGAAAAGGAATTAAGTGCAACTTTGCAGCTAACTCTTCTCCTTCCATAATACCGTATATTTGATGGCTTTCCTTCATTCTTGCAATTTTCTGCTCTATCCATTCTTCATTTTCTTTATATTGAAAAGCATATTCTGATAAACGTAATGCTTCTCTAAACTTATCTTCTTTTAATTGTATAACGTTCATATATTTCTCCTCCATTCCTCGTTTGAATTATATCATAATTCAAACTATTATAGTTCGGTAAGTGAAATTACGAGGATGTTTCAACAAAAGGTATCGATTTAGAAACAATCTAACATAAAAGCTCTTTTCAACTGCTTTCTATTGGCGGCATAAGAATATTAAACACCTTGCGTTCTCTTGGGTTTGCGAAGCTAGGAGGTACCATTGAAAGTGATGAAACTTATGACAACGGCAACATTACGGGCATAAAAAAAACCAGTTGATTGTGAGAAACTGGTTCAATAAAGGTTTTATATTGGATATTCATTCAACCAAATTAATGCTTGTTCATAATCGTCGAAAAATTTTACGGATTCTTTCGTATTGGATTGTTGTAAATAATTCATTATCTCCCCTTCTTCAAGGAGAAACGCAATTGCCTTACTGTGATTCAAAATGGTTTCATTGAAGAACTTATCTTTCCATGCTTTTTGAACAGAAAAATGATCTGGCGTGTATCCCTTTCTATCCACCAACAATTTGTATTTCCGCCCCTCGGAAATGAATTGCTGACAAACCTGCTCGAAGCCATTAAACCATTCATAAACATCAGCTGTATTAATCTTGCCAATTAGATGGGTAACAATTAAATCCCCTGAAACTGTTGTGCTGATATTCTGTTTACTCAACTTGGAATCCTCTCCCTTAGTTACAATTATGCGTAAAAATCTCATAAAATCAATAAGGATAAAATTCTTACGCAATAAAGCAACATTATTTACGAAAAAAGCCAACATAAAAAAGCAGATACATTGCATATCTGCTTCTCATCACTTTATTTAGCTAACATTTGCAGTTCTTCAAAAAATGTAGGATACGATACACCTACTGCTTCTGCATCTTCAATCGTTGTTTCTCCTTCAGCTATACAGCCGGCAATCGCAAGCATCATTCCAATGCGGTGATCACCGTGACTATGTACTGTATTTCCTTTTAGCTTACATTTACCGTAAATAATCATTCCGTCGTCGGTCGCTTCAATACGAGCTCCTAGTTTCGTTAGTTCAGCAACGACTGTATCGATACGATTCGTTTCTTTCACTTTTAGCTCGTGTGCATCTTTAATGACTGTAATTCCATCTGCTTGTGTTGCCGCTAAAGCGATAATTGGGATTTCATCAATCAGTCGTGGAATGATATTTCCACCGATTTCGATTCCTTTCAGCGGCGATGTTTCAATTGTAATATTTGCAGCAGGCTCTGATGCTCCTTCGTTAATCTGCTCTACAGTAAACGTAGCGCCCATTTTCTCAAGAACATCAATAATACCTGTACGAGTCGGATTCATTCCCACATTTTGTAATAGTAGTTTACTATTTGGAATAATTGCACCTGCTACTAAGAAAAATGCCGCTGATGATACATCACCTGGCACTTGAACATCTGTTGCGGTTAACTTCTGTCCTCCTGCTAGTTTCACTGTTTTCCCCACGCGAGTTACTGTAACGCCAAACGCCTCAAGCATTCTTTCTGTATGATCGCGGGAAATATGAGGTTCTGTAACAGTTGTTACACCTTCTGCGCGAAGGCCTGCAAGTAAAATAGCTGATTTCACTTGCGCACTTGCTACCGGTGAAGTATATTCAATCGCCTTTAAATTCCCGCCTCGTATTGTGAGCGGCGTAAACGTTCCTTCTTTTCGGCCATCAATTTTTGCACCCATTTGCTTTAGTGGATTTGTTACACGTTGCATCGGTCTCTTCGCAATTGAAGCATCACCTTGCACGCAAGAAAAGAATGGTGTGTTTGCAAGTATTCCTGACATTAATCGAATCGTTGTACCAGAATTACCAACATCTAATACAGCTTTTGGCTCTTGTAAACCTTCTAATCCTGTTCCAATTACCGTAACTTCGTCTCTATTTTGTGTAATCTCTACTCCCATTTCTTTAAAACAAGAAATAGTACTTAAACAATCCGCACCAGGAAGAAATCCTTTAATTGTTGTTTTACCTTCCGCGATTGCGCCAAACATGACAGCGCGATGGGAAATTGATTTATCTCCAGGGATTGTAATTGTGCCATTCAATCCGTTATTTACAGTTTGTACTCTTTTTTCTTTCACGTTGTCACCCTCCTCATTAAATTGTTTCATACGTTTGGTATTCTTCTTTTCCGAGCGCAATTTTTGCCTGCGTTCGATCCTCTTCTCTTTGGAAACTAATTCGTAAAACTCCGAGCAATCCTTCTCGCGCTTCTAATATTTGCAAGTTCGTAATACTAATTTCTTCTTCTGCTAGAATGCTTGTGATATGGGCTAATGCCCCTACTTTATCTAAAACGTCGACGTATAAGTCGTGATAGGCAGGAATCGCCCCTCTTTTTCGAATTGGTAAAGAGTCACGATATTCTTTCGCATCTGCAAAATAACTTTGTATTTCTCCTGCATCTCCTTTAGAAACCGTCTTATATAGCTCTTCCATTTCTGAAATCCATTCTTCTAATAGTTCCAATAAATGCCCGCGATTTTGCTTTACGATATCACTCCACATTTTCGGACTACTTGATGCAATACGTGTTATATCTTTAAATCCGCCTGCCGCTAGTTGATGAATAAGCGGATTATCACCAGCATGTTTCTCAACTTGTTTTACTAATCCTGCTGCAATTAGGTGCGGAAAATGACTAACTATTCCTGTTATATAATCATGTTCTTTTGTATTTAATACAAGAAAATGAGAGCCTGTTCCTTTTAACCATTCTTTTAGCTCGTCTACTTGATCCGCCTGTACGTGATTCATTGGCGTTAAAATGTAAAATGCGTTTTCAAAAAGGTGTGCTTTTGCACTTTCAACTCCAGTTTTATGAGAACCTGCCATTGGATGTCCACCAATAAAAGAAACTTCCTTTGAAAATAAAGCTTCCGCTTCGTTCATAATCGTTCCTTTTGTACTACCAACATCGGTCACTATAACATCTTCTCGTAAATGAAATGATGCAAGTTTGTGTAACAACTTTTTCGTTTCTTCAACTGGAGAGGCAAATACAATTAAATTTGCCTCCTCACATGCACGCTGCAAATCTACTGCTACTTCATCAACTACATGTAATTCTTTTGCGCGCTCTACTTGCTCTTTAAATATGTCATAACCGATAATCGTTACATCGTGCTCTTTTTTAATCGCTAATGCAAGTGAGCCTCCTATTAATCCAGTACCGATTAATACTACCTTTTTACACATTTGCCTCATCTCGAGACTTACCTTTTTTATTTTCAAAGTGTTGTTTTAACACTGAAATCACTCCTTCATTTTGTTCCCTAGTTCCGATTGTAATACGGACACCATTTGGGAACGGACGAATAATAAACCCTGCATGCGCACAAGCTTCATAAATTTCCCCAGCATCATCTACCGGCAAGAAGATAAAGTTCGTTTGCGAAGGATAAAATGGAATTTCATTTTCCGTACAAAAACTCTCGTATTGTTGTAATCCTTCTGTATTAACACGAACTATTTCTTCAATAAACGCTTCATCGTTAAAAGCAATCGTCGCTGCTTTTTGCGCTAATGAAGATACGTTAAATGGCAAACGTACGACATTTAATTTCTCGATTAACTCTTCCTGTCCAATCGCATAACCAACGCGGAAAGAAGCTAATCCGTACGCTTTAGAAAACGTTCTAAGTACAAGAATGTTGTTATGTTTTTCTAGAAGCGGCAATGTCTCAGGGAAATCTTTTGCTGTTACGTATTCATAGTACGCTTCATCAATGACAATTAACGTATTTTCACTAATGCTTTCAATGAATTGAGTCAATTTTCGCTCATTCACATATGTGCCTGTCGGGTTGTTCGGATTACAAATCCATACGATTTTTGTATGTTCATCAACTGCTGAAGAAATTTCATCTAGATCATATACACCGTTCTTTAAAGCAATTTCTTTCACTTCACAGCCTTCAATAATTGCATGATGACGGTACTGAGGGAATGTCGCGCCGGCAGTTACGATATTATCTCCTTTACAGAGCACTGCACGACTTATAATCTGAATGACTTCATCAAGTCCACTACCACAAAGCACTTGTTCCATTTGCACTTGTAATTTCTCTGCAATTGTTTGACGGAGTACTTCAGCACCTCCGTCAGGATATAAAGCATGTTCCTGCCACGATTTTTGTAATTCTCCTAAAACACGAGGTGAACAGCCAAATGGATTTTCATTTGATGCTAACTTAACAAATGAATGATTCCCGTATACTTCTTTCATTTGCTCTGGTGATTTACCTGGTTTATACGGTTGTAATGATGATAGTTGATCTTTTACTCGCATGTTAAATCCACCTTTTCATTAAAATTCTTTTGCGTATTTGTTATGTTGCGAAATATTTTGTTTTAGTAATTCCATGCGATCTTTTCCGAATTGCTCGACTAGTGCACCGGCAAGTTCCCATGCAACGACAGCTTCAGCTACAACACCTGCTGCTGGTACTGCACAGCTATCAGATCTCTCAATACTCGCTTGGAACGCTTCTTTCGTATCAATATCTACGCTTGCTAACGGTTTATATAATGTAGGAATTGGCTTCATTACGCCTCTTACGACAATTGGCATACCTGTTGTCATACCGCCTTCTAAACCGCCGGCATTATTCGTATTTCTCGTGTATCCTTTTTCTTCATCCCATAAAATTTCATCGTGCACTTTACTTCCCGGCTGTCTTGCCGCTTCAAAACCAATTCCGATCTCAGCACCTTTAAACGCATTCACGCTCATAATAGCACCGGCAAGTTTTGCATCTAATTTGCGGTCGTAATGAACGTAGCTACCAACTCCAATTGGCATTCCTTCTGCAATGACTTCGACAATACCGCCTATAGAATCTCCGCTACTTTTCGCATCATCAATCGCATTCATCATCTCTTGTTCTACTTCTTTATCTAAACATCGAACTGGTGAATTTTCAGTTATCGTTTGAATTTCTTCAATTGGTAAGTTTGAAATACGCTTCGCTTGTACCCCACCAATTTCAAGAACATGCCCTGCAATTTCCACGCCTAATTCTTTCAAAATTTGTTTCGCAACTGCACCAGCAGCTACACGAACTGTCGTTTCTCTTGCAGATGAGCGCTCTAATACGTTTCTTATATCACGATGGCCGTATTTAATTGCCCCGTTTAAATCCGCATGTCCTGGACGTGGTTTCGTTATAGTACGTTTCATTTCTTTACTTTCTTGCTCCGAAATTGGTTCAGCACCCATTACTTTCGTCCAATGTTTGAAATCATCATTTTTTACGATTAACGTAATCGGTGATCCAAGTGTCATTCCGTGACGTACACCACTTGCAATTTCAACTGTATCTGTTTCAATTTGCATGCGTCTTCCGCGTCCATGCCCTTTTTGTCTTCTTAATAATTCTTTATTAATATGTTCCGCTGTTAATGTTAAACCTGCTGGTACACCTTCTAAAATAACTGTTAACTGCGGCCCATGTGATTCTCCAGCTGTAATATATCTCATTTCTCTTGCCCCTTTACTATTTTTTTGTACAAAAAAGTCCCTACTGAGCGCTCAGTAGGGACGATGTTTATCGCGGTACCACCCTAGTTGTAGACTTCTTTCGTCTACCTCTCTTCTTCTTTAACGATCGTTTGACCGTCTTTCTCTCCAAAAGTTGGCGGGAAAGATGCTCCAAGGCTGTAATTCATGCTTACCTTTGTACTGATTCACACCGGCCATCAGCTCTCTTTAACAGTGAGATAAGCACTACTGTTTCCTCTTCAGTGCATTTATGATATGGAATTAAGATAATTTATTTTTGAAACCTTTTAACTCATCCATGAATCTATGGAATTCTGGAATATCCATTTGTTGCGCAGAATCTGATAACGCAACTGCTGGGTCTGGATGAACTTCAGCCATTACTGCATCTGCTCCAATAGCAAGTGCTGCTTTCGCTGTTGGTAATAGTAAATCTCTACGTCCAGTTGAATGTGTTACGTCAACGATAACTGGTAAATGTGTTTCTTTCTTTAAAATCGGTACTGCTGAAATATCTAATGTGTTACGTGTCGCTCTCTCGTATGTGCGAATACCGCGCTCACAAAGAATAATTTGGTCATTACCTTGTGCAATAATGTATTCCGCTGCATTAATGAACTCATCAATTGTTGCTGCTAATCCACGTTTTAGTAATACTGGCTTATTAACCTTACCTACAGCTCGTAGTAAATCGAAGTTTTGCATGTTACGTGCACCAACTTGAATTACATCAACGTATTCTAGCGCCATTTCCACATCGTTCGGATTTAAAATTTCACTAATAATCGCTAAGTCGAACTCATCTGCTACTTGGCGTAAAATTTGTAAACCTTCTACTCCTAAACCTTGGAAATCGTATGGAGATGTTCTCGGTTTGAAAGCACCACCGCGCATTAATTTTAAGCCTTGGTCTTTCATAGCTTGCCCTACTTGGCGAACTTGCTCTAAACTTTCTACCGCACAAGGTCCCATGATGAACGTTTGTGTTCCGTTTCCAATCAATTCACCTTTAACATTAACAATTGTATTTTCTTTTTTCTTTTTACGTGAAACTAGTAATGCTTTACGGTTATCATCTTCTTGCAATTCTAAGCTAGCTTTGAAAATCGTTTTGAAAATATGTTGAATCGTTGACGTTTCGAATGGTCCTTCGTTATGCTCTGCAAGCATATCAAGCACTTCACGCTCACGTACTGGATCAAAGCGTTTCGTACCTTGTACTTGTTTTTGCTCTCCAATTTTTTGAACGATTTCACCGCGTTTGTTTAATAGGTGTAATAGTTGTAAGTTAATTTCATCTACCTGTTTACGTAATTGATCTAATTCGTGATTTGCCATTTGGAAATCCTCCTCTAATGTTTTAAAAGTATAGTAAGAGAATAAAAAATTCTCTATTTTCTGAACTGGTTAATTATACAAATTTAAAGTGGAATCGATACCTCTTCTTATTTTAAACTAATAATTACCATAAAGACACTAACTACTAGTTAATAAGCCACTTTTTTGTACAAAAAAGCCCTACTGATTCAATCAGTAGGGACGATATTTATCGCGGTACCACCCTAGTTGTAGACTTATTTCGTCTACCTCTCTTCATTGTTAACGATCATCTGACCGTCTTTCCCTTCATAAAGACAATAACTATCTTTACTACGAAAAAGATGCTCCAGGAATGTAATTCGCTCTTGTTTTTGTACTGGTTCACACCAACCACCAGCTCTCTGTTACAGGGAAACAACAACTACTGCTTTTCCTTTCAATGCATGACTATTTTATTTTCAAGTCGGACCACTAAAATACAAAAAGTCCCTACTGAATAAATCAGTAGGGACGATATTTATCGCGGTACCACCCTAGTTGTAGACTAACTTTCCGTCTACCTCTCTTCACTGTTAACGATCATTTGACCGCTTTCCCTTCATAAAGACAATACTATCTTTACTACGAAAAAGATGCTCCAAGACTGTAATTCATGATTATCCCTGTACTGGTTCACACCAACCACCAGCTCTCTGTTACAGTAAGACTAACCACTACTGTGATCTCTTCATTGCACTTTGTTTATTCAAATGTTTTTGAAATTGAATAAGTATGATTCGTATTATAGAACGCTTTTCAAAACACTGTCAATAGCTTTTTATATATTTTTTTAAAATTCCACTTCTGCCCTATGATTCCTCTTGTAAATTCTCCGTTACGATTCCGATGCGAATTATTTCATTTTCTATTAAATTTAATACATGTCTTTCTACTTCATACCTGGTTAATAGTTCTTTTATTTGTATGATCTCACTTTCAAGTAAATCAGCTTCTTGACACGTCTGAAGTAAAGTGAAAAACACATTTGCATACAATTCTTTATACGCTTTCATACGCTCTTTCTTTTCAAGTATCTCTATAAACAACTGTTTCATTTCTTCTTGATTAGATTGTCCTTCCACACCTTGAACTTTACTAGAAATAATATTTAATCCTTTTTCTAAAACCTCATCCATGCATAAAACAATACGTAAAAGCATCATATATTCTCTCGTTGTTATTACGCCCATTTTCGGACGTTCTCTTAAAAACACACTAAGCCACGCTGTCCAAAATTTTTGTTGTTCCTTACCACTTAACGTTTTTACGTAGTAGCATAAATACTGAATAAATTTAATTTTATTCTCTTCGTTTTCTTGCATCAAAAGTGGATATAACCAATCTGTTTTTTGCTCCCAATATAATACGCATTTAATAAATACAAAGCTAAGCCATTTTAAAAATGCTTCTCTCGTATATGGATGTAGTGCATCTAAATGTTCTACCGCATACTTAATATATCGCCTTATTTCTGTAAACAAAGGTACATTAATTTGCGTATAACATAATCCTGCCCACGCATATTTCGTAAGCTCACTTTCTTTCTTTAAATCTAAGTAAGGTAGTACATTTTTCCGACACCATTGCTTCTCAATATGGTATAAAAACGTAATATCTGCTGTTAAACGCACAAACATGAAGTTCGTTCTTTCCGAAGTAACCCTTACCTGCTCCTCAAATAAAAATAAATATTCATACACGTTGCGATCGTATAAATGATCATATGCTAGCAGTTTTAGTAATACAGCAGTCATCTTCCCAACAGGATGCTGAATAGATTCATTGTAAAACTCTTGTTTTCCAATCTTAAAATCCGATTCCCCTCTCATAACTTGTGGAAGTACAGAAAAAGCAAAGCGTTTTACAATCCTTATACTATTTTCATCTAACTCTTCTAATCGATTACTAATTTCATATAGAAAACTACTAATTAACCAATGAAAAGCAGTATTTCTAATAAATTTCTGCAATAACGGAATGATTTTTTGAATTTGTTCATTCGCCAAATTCCGGTTATTTCGCCACTCTCTAATACATACAAACCATACTTCATTACTAATTTCGTGCACGCCTACTAGTTGATAAGCAAACGAAATACTCCACTCTACATTCAATTTACACGCTTTTGATAACATCTCTAAAAAATGGCGTTGTTCAAAAACACCGTCTCTTGAAAATTGCCGAACTTGCTCCATTATTTCATCGTCTTTCAGCTGCAGTAATCCATCAGCTGTTACATTGCATGTAATACGTTGTTCATTTGCCTCTTTCTTTGGAACACTGTATAGATCTGAAGAAAAATGGGGGTGTTTCTGTTTCATTAGCTCGTATCCTTCCGCCGTACACTTACTATTCGAATCACACGTGAATAGTAAGTCTAATACAAGACAAGCATCAAACGCCCTCTCTTCTGCAAGATACTCTAATACATGTTGAATTACTTCTTCTTTCGTTTCCTCTAAAGCATCTGCGTAATAATTCTTTAAAAGTTGAAACACTTCATGTTTACATGTGAAATCTAACAGAACATCTACATGTAACAACCACTTCAGTTTATCATCCGCTGTAACGAATACATTATTAATCATTGCTTCAATTGCAATTCGCTTTTGAAGTACACTATCAGTTTCTATCATTTCTGTAATATAATGATTTGCTTTTTTCTCATTGTTTTCACATAAATATGTAAGACACTCTTTTACAATTTGAATTAAAAATGTAAAATCATTTTGCTGTAACTCCTGCTCTGAAATTTCTCTATCTCTTCTTTTCAGTGCATTTTGTCTTAATGACAATAGTTGTATCTTTTCTAACCCCGTAACCATAATCGGATTTGCGTAGTAAGCGATATGTGGTCTCATTTTCTCTTTCCAAATTCGCTCCACATGAGAAAAAATAGGCATCGGTATACGACTCGATTCCTCGAGTTCAATCGACTCTTGCGTATCATTTCCCCATCTTCTTACACGCTTCAATTTAAGTTTCCCATCTAAAATAAACGTTAATAGCAACAAGCCAATTTCTTTATGCTCAGGGAAAGAACATTTTTGCAATAAATATGTGATCATTTCAATAGAGCTACTATCTTTCTCTGCTGTTTCTAATAAAAGCAATGTCCATCTTGCAAACAACAAAGGGTCCATCGTTTCTTTCGTTTCGTTTAAGTAAGTACAAATTGTTCGCCACCATAACGGGGATATTTTAGAATGATTTTTAAAAATCAATTGAAATAGTTCTTTTTGATGACTAAATAGAAATTGCTCCACCAACCATTCCGCAAGCAATTCATCTACTTCATCATAATTTGCTGTAAGCAGAAATAAATTTCTTAGTTTCCCTTCTGCTTCAAGCCATTCCACCCATTCATAATCACGAGCAAATTCAACGAAGTACCGAACGGTTTCAATTTTTTTTATTGACTGTTTTATATAGGATAATTGCTCCTGCTCTACTGATGGAGGAACGGTTACAATATCACGAATACGCATTCTTTTCGTAATATAATTATCCCCCATTAATTCCGCCCACCGCTTCACCGCTTTCACAAGCGCCTGATGATTATTTGCTTTATTCGGATACACAATCGGTCTTATCCCTAAATGCTCCCAATGATATGTATTATCACCTTGTGCGACGAAAGCATAACGCCTTGTACTCGGTGGTAAGCCTGTTGCTAAATATTTCATTACAGGATCATTATGACTATACCCAACGAATAAAACAGTGTAATTTGAGAATAAATCAACTAAAAATCGTCTCGCCCATCCTTCTGTTAAGTAAGCCCTTCCAAAATCACCATCCGTTAAAATTAAAGCTTCTTTCTCTTGTTCTACATTCCCATGTATGTAAGCCAACCCTTTAAACGCTCTCCCTGTCGGTAAAGCAGGTGCATAATAAATATTCAGCTCTCTATTCATTTCTGTAATTACAGACGTAAAATGTTGATCAAAGTTTGTCGTTACAATTCGAACATCCGTATCTAACGGAAACAGCCTTGGAATCGCATAGTGTAATGGATTTGGTTTTGATTTTTCTATATTAACGAGGTCTCTTGCAACTTGATGCACATCTTTCGTTTTCGCAATTTTACCGAGATAATAATCGTGGGGTTCTGTCATCTCACGCCTTTCGACATATAAAGCTTTCGAAATTTCATCAACTAAATCATCGAAATTCGGTAAGTTTGATTTTCCCTTCATAGAAACTCCTGCTCCAACGAATAATACTAACTTACCTTGTTCAAGGTGATCGATTAACTCATCTGGAATTTCTACTTCTGAAGTTATCCACATCCCGGATTCCCCCTTACCTAAAAATGTCATACGCTCTCATTTCACTATAACATTTTTTAATTGTTTTTTTAATATTTAGATAAAATTTCAGCATGATAAAGTTTTATCTAAATTAAACCGTTCCAATGTATGAACTCCTGAATTTATTGTAAAACTATGTATAAATGGGAGGTGTAAATATTGAGTGATATTACTGTAATACTTATCAAATTTATATCATGCATCATCGCTTTTAGTATCGGACTAGCTCTATTTTTCCCAGCAACGCTCGTCCAAATCATTTCTTTTAGTCTCTTCGTCACAATCGTTTCTTATATGTTTGTTGATAAAATTATTTTAAATCGAATTGGCAATTCCGCTGCCATTATGACGGATTTCTTACTTACGTATTTAAGTGTTTGGATTTTCGGTAATATTTTATTAGACAACTACATGCAAATTGCATGGGGCAGTATCCTTTCTGCCATCGTCTTTACATTATCTGAAGTAATCGTCCATCGCTTTTCTACTTCCCACACAAGGCACAGCAATGATAACATTCGAATTAATCGCCGGTTTGCATATGGCACGGAGTTTGCTGAAGAACAGAATGTGTTGGATAAAGATAAGAAGAAATAAAGCCATAATTACTGGTGCAAAAAAGTAGCTGTCTCATCAGTCGAATTTTTGACGATGTGGCGCTCCTTTTTGTTTTTTGTACTATCAATACGGTGAATGAAATTATATCAACGATTCGATAAGAAATATCGATTTATCGACAACGTTTGATAGCCTATCTTCAAATAAAAAAGCTGCCCCATTAAGAGACAGCAACTTCTGTAATTACGCTTTTACTTTTAAATCTTTTAACATAATAACATCTGCAAATAATCCAAATACAACATTATGATGTTTTACAATATCTTCAGCGCGTAATACATCTGTGTCAAATGTACTATGTGCATCACTTACTAATGTTACTTTATATCCTTCACTAAACGCTCTGCGCGTTGTCGTATCAACACAATACTCTGTTTGCATTCCTGAAATAATAACATGCTCAATGCCTTTTTCTTGTAACACTTCGTTTAAGTTCGTCTTATGGAATGAGTCTGGAGTCGTCTTTTCAACGACAAGCTCCCCTTCTCGCGGAGCAATCGCCGCATGCACTTTCCAGCCATCTGTACCTTTTTCTAACGGATGATCTTTTGGTCCGTTATGTTGTACATAAATAACCGGAATACCATTTGAACGACATTCCCCAATGAGCTCTTGCAACGTTTCTAAAAATTTTTCCCCATTATGTACTGGGATTCCTGCTGTATACATACCCGCTTGCACATCAATAACTATTAATGCTTTTTTCATTTCACACAGCTCCGATACGATAAACTTAACTAAATCTATACAATTCAATCAAATTTACACAAGTTAGTGCTTCATCGTGTTCTCGCAACCCCGAAGGGACGAGGGGTATAACACTCCACACGAGGCAGTATCGTTACCTCCTATTATCAAGCATTTATTTTACCCATCTTGATAAATTTATCGAAGCATTTAAATCCCTTTCGTGATGGCTATTGCACCCAACACAACACCACTCACGTATTTTTAAACTCCACTGTCCTTCTGGTTGAACTGAATGGTCGTATTTAACGCCACAACATGAGCAAATCTTGCTTGAGGCGAACCATTTATCAGCTTTTACATACGCAATGCCATACTTATCGCACTTGTATGATAAACATTGAAAGAAGAAGTTTAATTTTTGAAATGAAAATGCTTTCGATAGTTTTTTGTTTTTTAACAGGTTTGAGATAGGTAAGTCTTCCACAACAATCCTCATTGGTTTGGTTTTCACCAATTTAGCTGTCGCTTGATGGATATGGTTATTTCGGATATTCTTAATTTTCCTAGACAACCGCAGGTGTTCAGTTTTTGCTTTTTCATATCCCGCGGATTGAATTTTCACACCTTTTGTAAATCTCCTAGACATATCTCTTTGCGCTGACTTTTTCCTTTTCAAAAGTTTTTTAACCTTGGCATCTTTGTTTATATTTCGTTCTTTCGTACCATTAGAAGCTACAAACAACTCTTTTAAACCAACATCCACACCAATCGACTCATCGGTTAATTCTTGTGCTTCAAAGGATTCTCCGAACCCTACACTAATCCACCAGTGACGACCATCAAAGGTAACTCTTGGATTTGATGGTTTTTTGTTTCTTGGTAGTTGCTGGCTTGTTTTCACTTCTCCAATGGACTGAATATCAACTACTTTCTTTCCTATAATCAGTCTTTCATAATTGGCATAAAATCCTTGGATTAAATCTTTTTTGGATTTATAAGAAGTGTGATAACCATTTTTGTACTTTTCGAACGAATGTTTCCTCGCCTTGTCAAAATCTTTTGAAGCCTGTTTGGGAACTTGTGCATTGATATCTTTTAACCACTTATATCTCTTTCGCTGCTTGATCTTTGTAAATCGTTTCTGTAAAGCTAACTGTGAAACAGATTTTCCAAATAGCTTATAGTATCTATCACTCATTCTTTTACAATAGTTATAAGCGAATCTTGCAGCACCAGCATGGTTTCTAAGCACTTTTTCTTGTTCAGGCGTTGGAATCAGTCTGACTTTCTTCGCCAATATCATCAGAAGTCAACTCCTTGATTATCTGTTTGGTCTTTTTAGAGCGCTTGCCTTGAAGTTTACAACTAAATACTGTAATGATTTGAACAAGGTCTTCTACGACCTCCTGTTCTTCTGTTTTAGCAGTATTGTCAATTACTTCAATCGCTGTTCCATGTAGTTGACAGATCTTTTCAACCAACTCATAACCGAACCTCACAAGTCTATCTTTGTGCATGACAACAATTTTTTCAACCTCATTGTTCTCAATGCGTTCAATTAACTTGTTAAAGCCTTTTTCTTATAGTTGATTCCAGAACCAATATCTTCGATAATTTCAAATTGATAACCTCGCGCGATAAGATAATTGCTTCATTCTATCGACTTGTCTTTCTAGGTCGTTTTTTTGACTCGAAGAACTGACTCTACAATAGCCAATTACTGTGCGATTATTTGGGCGCTCCCCTTTTAGATAATGAAAGATTTGTTCTTCTGAATAGTAGCGTGTTCCACCAGCAGTCACCTTTTCAGGTACTAATTCACCGCTTTTGTGCATTCTCCTAAGACTACTAGGATGCAAACCTGTTAATTCCGATACTTGACTAACTCGTAAAAATTTCATTATTATTCTCACCTCATTGGATTTACATTAGCACATACGTTCGGTATATTCAACGAGATTTGATAGATTTAATTAAATTTATCTCGTTCAACTAAGGGCGCAAGTCCTTAGCCAGTTCTCTTATGAACTTCTCATGTTTTCACATGAGCGCAGACTATATGTTTATCTCTTTAGAGATAGAGGATTTTTCCATCACCATAGGCTTGTGATGTACTCTCGTCAGTTATACGAGATAGTCGTTGAACGTTCATCTTATCAATTTTAACTTAGATGATTCGATGCGGAAGACCCATTGTTCTAGTGTTTAGGATTTAACCTTGCACGATCTGATTGATTTTTTCTGCTTTCGCAACATTCACGCTCACCATTTCTAGCCACGTTGTAGTTCAATCAGCTTTAGGGATTGCCCGCAGTTAACCCTCACTACTAGCCAATCACTTGACTAGCAGGGCTTACTGCTATATTTAATTAACTTTAGTTATAATTGATTAAATAAATCGTAACAGTTAATTACCCTTTATTTTTATAAGCCCCTGCATATTTATTATAATTGTTTATATTCTACCATCCAACAATCTTCTAATTTCCCTTCATGCAGTTCATGTTTCTCTAGTACTTTCACCTTTTTAAACCCGCATTTTTCATAACAGCTTATCGCACGTTCATTATTTACTTTAGGATCCATCGCTATCGCTTCTGCTCCTAAGTTCTCCATTATGTATGTAATTGCTGCTTGAACAAGTTTTGTTCCAATTCCTTTTCCCCAAAAAATCGGTCCACCGATGAATTGGTCCATGCCCCATACATTTTGTGATTCTTCATATCCATATAACGCTTTCCATTCAGAATCAACTGGATACATTTGAATGTAACCGATTGGCATTTCATCAAATTCTACTAAGCATCTTTTTTCATTACTGTTTGGATTATGTATAAAATGGGCAAGCACCTTTTCTACAGATTGCGGATTATCTCGTCCTTCGTAATACTGTAGGACTTCTGGGTTTGTTAGCCATTTTGAAATGATAGATGCATCGTTTTTTATTACGTATCTAACTAATAATTGTCCCTTTTGGAATAACATAGGTCACCTCCTTATTAGTTACTCTTATAATAACTTTTCTATATGCGGATAGTAAATTTGTCAAACAGCTTTACTTGCATAATCCCACAATAAGAAATTATCCTGTTCAACCTATACTGAGTATCATAAACTATTATTTAACTAACTAAAAGAATGTTTCCCATAATGAAGTTCTTTTGTAACAGGACCTAAAAAACTAAAACAATTTGGAGATGATACTTTGAAATCAACATTAATTATTCTTCGAGGAAACTCCGCAAGCGGCAAGACAACTATCGCAAAAGAACTGCAAGAGCATTTCGGGCAAGGAACACTTCTAGTCTCACAAGACGTTGTGCGCAGAGATATGCTAAAAGTTCACGATACAATGGGTAACTTATCTCATGATTTACTATTTGAAATTACGAAGTACGGAAAAGGAAAATGTGAATTTGTTATTTTAGAAGGTATTCTAAACAGCGGTAGATATGGAGATATGTTAAAAGAATTAATACATTATTTTGACGACGCACATACATATTACTTCGATTTATCACTAGAGGAAACCATTAGACGACATAATACAAGAGAAAAACGACATGAGTTTGGTGAAGATTTATTAAGTAAATGGTATAACCCTCACGATACAATTGAAGTTGATAAAGAAACTATTTTTACAGATGATTTCATACAAAAAGACATCTTTCATGCAATTCTTAATGATGTGACACATCAAAAATAAGACTGACTTTTTATGTCAGTCTTATTCTTTTATGTTCCTTGAATTTCAGTTTTCATAACGGAACAATCTTTACATACATAATAATATATATTCATTTCCCCAAACTGGAAATCAACTACTGAAATAAGTTCCCGTTCTTCAAGATCTTGTGTAATTGTAGCAACATATTTCATCTCTTTCGAACAAGTTGGACATCCTAAATCTTCTGGAACATCACCATATAAAGGCGCTCCTAACAATCTACATATATATTCCGAACCGAATAAGTCAAAAGCTTCCCAGTAACTATCTTCATCAGTAGGTATATCTTCATTTTTCATATTCGTTAAAAATAAAAGCCAGTCTCAATAAAGAGAACTGACTTCTATTTGGATAACCATTATTATAAAACTTTTACTTTAACAGTTTGCCTTCCCCAGTTCATAGCTTTACTTTTTGAACCCATTAAAACATCAATACGATTTCCTTTAATAGCACTACCAGTATCACCAGCAATAGCTTCTCCATAACCTTCTACCCATACTTTAGATCCTAATGGGATTACCTTCGGATCTACTGCGATAATTCTCATATTAGGATTTGCCGTTAAATCATGACCCATCGCAGTTAAAACGCGTCCACCATATGTACCATTTTCACTTGGATCAGCAGTATATGCTGTCGCTACTACCGTTAATTCACGTTTAGCAGACTGTGTGTTATTTTTAGATACTTCTTGTGTCTTTGTTGCTTCTTTTGCTTTCGCTTCTTCTTTTGCTTTCGCTTCTTCTTTTGCTTTCGCTTCTTCTTTCGCTTTTTCTATTTCTCGTGCTTTCGCTTCTTCCTTAGCCTTTGCTATTTCCTGCGCTTTTGCTTTTGCTTCTTCTTTTGCTTTTTCTATTTCTCGTGCTTTCGCTTCTTCCTTAGCCTTTGCTATTTCCTGCGCTTTTGCTTTTGCTTCTTCTTTTGCTTTTTCTATTTCTCGTGCTTTCGCTTCTTCCTTAGCCTTTGCTATTTCTTGTGCTTTTTCTTCTTCCTTAGCCTTTGCTATTTCTTGTGCTTTTTCTTCTTCCTTAGCCTTTGCTATTTCTTGTGCTTTTTCTTCTTCCTTAGCCTTTGCTATTTCTTGCGCTTTTTCTTCTTCCTTAGCCTTTGCTATTTCTTGCGCTTTCGCTTCTTCTTTTACTTTTTCTATTTCGTTTACTTTTGCTTCTTCCTTGGTCTTTGCTATTTCTTCTGCTTTCGTTTCTTCCTTAACTTTTACTCTCTCTGTTACTTTCGCTTCTTCTTTAGGCTTTGCTATTTCTTCTGCTTTCGTTTCTTCCTTAACTTTTACTCTCTCTGTTACTTTCGCTTCTTCTTTAGGCTTTACTATTTCTTCTGCTTTCGTTTCTTCCTTAACTTTTACTCTCTCTGTTACTTTCGCTTCTTCTTTAGGCTTTACTATTTCTTCTGCTTTCGTTTCTTTCTGCTCTTTTGTTGTTTCTTTCGCTTTTGCTATTTCTTGTACTTTTGCTTCTTTCTGCGTTTTTACTTCTTCCTTTGCTTTAACTGCTTTTTGTACTTTCGCTACTCGCTTCGTTTTCTCTTCAGCTTTCTTTTCAATTGGTGCTGTACTTGATAGGAAAGAAACATTTGCATAAGCTGTTTTTCCTTTATACTCAAATTGCAGCCATCCATCTTTTACTTGATGTGTTGATTCAATTACATCATCTTGTTTCAGTCTGCCAAGAATTTCTGATTCTGTGTTTGCTTCAGTACGTACATTTAACAAATTTGCTGTTACATGGTAAATATCTTTTGTAAACTCCGAACTTACAAATACTTCTTTACCATTTAACTCAATTTTTGACCACCCATCTTCGGTATTTATGACTTTTAACTCTTGCCCATTTTTTACTTTTTCGACAACTTTTGATTCTGTAGTCGGTTTTTCACGTACATTGAGTACATCTGCTGTTACGATCGTTTCTGCGGTAACAGTTGTAGTAAATGCCCCCAATCCAAAAAACGTTGCTGTTGCTGCGCCAATTACTTTTTTCATAATAGCCTCCATTACATTTTTTTGAATTCTATGAAATCCTTCCATAAAATTAGGGAATTCCACAGAGTATCAAAACATTTGTAACAATATATTAATACCACTTAATATATTGTTTTTAAAACTTCCTACTCCAATATTATCAAATTTTCATTTCTAATTCTATACATTATAAATCTCCTTATCTTCTATAAACTCTTCATGACCTTCTACTTCACACTAGATAGTTGTCGCAATTCCTGCCAAAAATAAACTTACAATTGCTAAAAATGGCGTTCCAGCTATTGCACCTCTTAAGTGAAACTTATAGTCTTTATATCCTTTCATTCCCTCAGTACTAGGAATAACAACAAACCGCGGAGTAATCCAGCAAAATATAAGCCAATCGATTATTAATAAATCTACTAAATTGAAAATCATTACAATCCCAAAAGTATGTAAATAGGCTTCAATATACAATAATTCCCCATGGTGATGTAGTATATATGTAGAAACTAAAGGCGTTCCGAAGAGAATAATATTGTAAATAATTCCGAAATAAAATGTTTGTTTTTTCTCATTTATCGATTTTGGCAAAACTACTTTTTGAATATCTTTCGGATAATCATTTAACCAAAGGCGAGGATTATAATATGTAGACCCTAATATCATAATAGACAGTATAAAAGACATGGAAATACCGACAATCACCATTTGTTCAAATTGCCCCACAAATGTCCCTCCTTATTTGAAATTTTGACGTACGTAATTCACTTAATTAGACATTGTATGCATGTTATGACTTAAAAATCATCTAATACCATTAATAAAATTTTTTCATTACAATCCGCTTTTTCCTAACGTCCATTCTTATTTCTTGCAATATGCATGCAAATTTAATAAAGTGAACATCTAATTAGTGTTGTTGAATTTCGCTAATTATTACAGAGTACATATTTTCAAATTTACATAAAGATAGGATTAGTGAAACGAATGAAAATCGAACATATAGCACTTTGGGTAAATGATTTAGAATTAATGCGTACTTTCTATACAAAGTACTTTAATGGTAAAGCAAACTCTTTATATCATAACGAAGCAAAGCAATTTGAATCTTATTTTATTACGTTCGAATCTGGAGCAAGGCTTGAACTTATGCGTAAAAAAGGTATAGAAAATGAGCCTAACCTTAATATTACTGGTTATGCACATATGGCATTCTCAGTTGGAAGTGAAGAACGTGTAAATGAACTAACAAAAACGTTAAAAGAAGCTGGTTCTCCTTTATTAAATGGACCACGTTTCACTGGAGATGGCTATTACGAAAGTGTAATTAGTGATCCGGAAGGCAATCAAATAGAGATCACTATTTAACTATCGTTTATCTTTTCTGAAGAACAAATAAAAATTCGTTTGGAGGAACCCTATGCATAAACTGCATTTCAAAAAATTTGAAGCAACAGATTTTAGTCCATATTTCCAGCTCGTATCAAATGAAAGAGTGATGGCACAAATTACAGAGCGTGCTATTCCGCTAGAAGAGGCACAAAACGACTATGAAAAATTGTTAAGGCGCAATGAAAAGCATAAACTGTTTGGGTCTTATAAAGTTTATGACAGTGCAACAAATGAATTTATCGGCCTTGGACATGTAACAGTGAATGAAGATAATGTAAAAGAAGCTGAAATTGGGTATATGATTTTGCCAGAGCACTGGGGAAAAAGATATGGTAGTTATATTGCAAGAGAATTAATTGAAATAGCGAAGCAGACAGATGTAAACGTACTAAAGGCAATTATCGATCCAAATAATATCCCCTCTCGAAAAATATTAATAAACGTTGGTTTTACATCAGATGTAGTTTGTGAGATTGATGGATTACCTGGGGAAATTTTAAGTATATATATTTAACTTTATTAAGGCAATGCTGCATTTGAGATACATGTAGTGTTGCCTTTTATTTATTATCTCGATTCCCCGATAGGCCCGAAAATCCCATTCTAGGAATAATCCCCCTCACTCATTCATCTACTTATAACGTATAGTCAGTTCTATTTTTCTATTTGATTTTACACCTGACGACTAACATTTTAGCTATTTTATTATGTGACAAGGAGAGAAGACTTAAATGAGTAATCAAAATATTGAACTTACAGGACGTATCGTAACTCCCGGAAATCCAGAATATAATTCCGCTAGAGAGGAATTCAACACATTTTTCAACAAATTCCCATTAATCATTGTCTTTGCTCAAAATACACAGGATGTAGTAAATGCAGTTCGCTGGTCGAGACAGCATAACGTACCTATGCGCATGCGCTCTGGTCGTCATAATTACGAAGGGTTATCCGTTAACAATGCTGGAATTGTAATTGATGTAAGTGAAATGAAGCAATTAGAAATAGATCATAATGGTGGGACTGTTACAATCGGAACTGGATGGAGAAACCTTTCTTTAACTGAAACGCTCGCAGCTGAAGGGTTAGTTGTGCCAAGCGGCGTTTGTCCTACTCCTGGTATTGCAGGTGTGACATTAGGCGGTGGACATAGTATACTCTCCCGTCCATGGGGATTAACTCTTGATCATTTAATTGAGCTAGAGATGGTTGACGCGAACGGTTGTATTATACGAGCCAACGCTAATCATAATTCGGATCTCTACTGGGCATATCGAGGTGCGGGTGGTGGTAACTTTGGAATATGTACTTCCTTCAAGTTTCGAACACATAAAATTAATACAGTGGGATTTGCGGAAATAAGCTGGGACTTAAAAGATTTAAAATCTGTACTAAATTCTTGGCAAGAATACACTCTTCCTTGCGCTGATAAGCGATTTACAAGCACCCTCTTCATGTCTTCAGGGGTGGAACCATCGTTATTGATGCAAGGAGTATTCCTAGGTTCAGTTCAGGAATTGCAAGCACTTCTGCAGCCATTATTACAAGCTGGTTCACCGTTAACAGTAACTATAGAAGAAATACCTTGGGTAGAAGCTGCAACACGAATTGCTGCAACACAACCTATAGCGCCTTTACCATTTAAAAGTGTAGGTCCATATTTGTATGCACTATTGCCTGAAGAAGCACTCACGATCATCGAGCACTTTATAAACAATTCACCGCAGCATGCAACAACCTCTCTATTTTTCCATGGCTTAGGCGGAGCCGTAGCAGACGTATCGAACGATTCTACAGCATATTTTTACCGAAAAGCACTTTCGAACATGTCAATCTTCTCCACTTGGGATCAAGAAGAAGGTGCTGCCGCAAGCATTCGATGGACCGAAGATTTCCGATTAGCAATGTTACCATACACAAAAGGCGTTTACGTTAATACACCTGACCTTTCCATTAAAGATTGGCCAGATGCTTACTATAGCTGTAACTTTGACCGGTTAATGGAAGTAAAGGCTAAATATGACCCAAAAAACATTTTCAACTTCCCGCAAAGTATTCCGCCCTTTTAATAGTCGATACTGAAATTTATAGTTTATATTTCTAGCAAAAAAAGAACGATTTTCCCCATAAAAATTATGGGAAGAATCGTTCTTTTTCTATGCTGGATGTATTTCATTTCTTTTTTTAATGTTCTTTTCATCCTAATTTCATCTGAATCTCATTCTTATTAGTTACACTCAGTTTATACATAAATAACTAGTAAGGAGGAATCATATATGAAAAATTATGAGACGGACCAAAATAAGAATAGAGATAATATCCCTCTTCCTGATGAAGTCACTTCTGTTTCATCACGAGGTTGGCAAATGCTGAGCAAAGTTCCAGAAGTCACGATTTTCTTCTGGATTATCAAAATCATGGCAACTACAGTGGGCGAAACAGGCGCGGACTTCTTAAATACAAACTTGAACTTCGGCTTGACTAAAACGACCTTTGTTATGAGTGCTCTCTTGTTTATAACACTGTTCTTCCAGTTCAGGTTGAAGAAGTATGTTCCCTCGGTTTACTGGCTCACTGTTTTGCTAATTAGTGTTGTTGGTACGCTAGTCACCGACAATCTTACGGACAACTTCGGGGTCGCTTTAGAGACTACAACCATCGTTTTCACCCTTTTGCTACTGGCAACTTTTGCTGCTTGGTATGTGAGTGAGAAGACACTGTCCATTCACTCTATTTACACAACAAAACGTGAAGTATTCTACTGGTTGGCTATCCTATTCACCTTCGCATTAGGTACTGCAGCTGGTGATCTCGTAGCAGAAAGTCTCAACTTAGGTTACTGGATTTCAGCGCTCATATTTGCCGCATTAATTGGGGCTGTAACCGTCGCTTACTATCGCTTCAAATTAAATGCAGTGTTGGCCTTTTGGATCGCTTATATTTTAACTCGTCCTTTCGGCGCCTCTTTTGGAGATTATTTATCACAGCCTCACGATGCCGGTGGTCTTGGTCTTGGTACGGTAGGAACAAGCGTAATCTTCCTCGCAATAATATTGAGCTTAGTTATTTATTTGACTAAGACGAAAAAAGACGCGAGCCCGATCCTAAATTAATATATATTTTGTCTAAACCTTAAAATAGGTGACATGATTTCCTAATCGTTAGTACAAATTTAAAAAGGCAATACTACTGGTCGTATTGCCTTTTTATAAAACAAATCTACTCCATCCGGAAAAAATACTTCTAGAGCTTTTTATATGTTTGTGTTGGATGATTCTTCCCTAATACTGTCTGAAGTCTCTATGATTTTTTTGTGTTTACTTATATAATCCCTCCTGCGGACACCATACTTTTGTAACCATAGTAACAGTAAAAATATTTAACTAGGTGTACATTCGTAAATTTGTTTACATAATAATATTATGTAAACAAAACTAACCTTTTAACGAAATTGTACCTTTTTTCCTACTAACATACATACTAACTACATTACTAATGAGCGCTAAAGTAAAAATAACTGCACCCATTAAAAATGTTTTATTAAAACTATATACAATTCCTTGTTTATGTTGCTGCTTCATCTGTTCGTATAACTTGTTAGCCTCTTCAGACTTTAATATGCTGTATTTCTTTTTATCAATTCCTTTCATCGCTTGCAACACCTGTTCTCTTTCTATAGTTGTTACATTACTTTTTTCAATCACAGTCATTACTTCTTTATTTACTTTTT
Source organism: Bacillus sp. DB-2 (assembly GCF_003315125.1). Lineage (NCBI taxonomy): Bacteria > Bacillati > Bacillota > Bacilli > Caryophanales > Bacillaceae > Bacillus > Bacillus sp. DB-2. The sequence goes on from NZ_QNRN01000011.1 coordinate 132,291, forward strand.
CTTTTTCAACTAACAATTGATGATTCAAAAACATGACCAGTATTGCTACCCCTACAATACTTCCGACCGTTCTAGAGATATTACATACGCTTGAAGCAACACCTGTTTTCTCCGCCGGCACACTTAAAACCGCAGTTGTTGTATATGGTGCTAATGTGCACCCTGTTCCAATTCCAACGATCACTAATCGCCATATATAATCCCATGTAGTAAAGTTTGAATCTATATGACTAAATAAATACGAGGCTATAATAAAAGCAATCATCCCTATACTACCTATTAATAAACTACCTCGTTTCGCCGCAATTGGTGTTACTAACCCTGTAACAATCATTGAAACAATTGCTAAAGTACTAATAATTAAGCCTGACTGTAGCTCAGACATACTTTCTACTTGAACGAAATAAAAAGCAAGTATAAATAGAAAGTTCATTAATCCCATACCAACGAAAAATAAGGAAAGATTTGAAATTGAAAACTCTTTATATGAAAACAACTTTAAAGGTAACATCGGATTATTACTTTTCTTTTCGATAATGAAAAATAATATAAAACTTATTAATGAGAGCATAAAAAGAAGAATTAAGCTTAACGTGCTTAATTGATTTGTATTTACTTGTATAAGTGCATATACAAGTAAGCATAGTGCAGATGCAGAAGTAATCATACCCGCCCAATCTATTTTAGAACTTGCAGTATGATCATACGATTCTTTAATACAAAGAATCACGAAGATTAAAGATAATATACCTACTGGGACATTTATAAAAAACACCCAGCTCCAATTCAATTTATCAGTTAAAACACCACCTAGTGAAGGCCCAATTGCCGCTGCTAACCCTCCGAAAGCCCCCATAATACCGCCTATCATACCTTGTTTCTCTTTCGGTACTAACTTTAGACCAAGAGGCATAGCAACTGGTACGATAACCGCTGCTGAGATTCCTTGTATTATCCTAAAGGCTATTAATGTATGAAAAGAAGTGGCAATACCACACATTAGTGAACTAATAGAAAACCCTAATAAACCGATAATATACAGCTTCTTGCGACCAAACTGGTCCGCAAGACGTGCTGCAATTAATAAACACGATACAAAGGCAACGTTATAACTATTAGCAATCCAAGAAATGGTGTCAATTGACGTATGAAATGTCTTTGTCATTTCTGGTAATGCGATATTCACAATGTTTGAATCTAAAATTGCCATAAAAAACCCTGCAATTAAAGCAATTAATGCAAATGTATTCCTCAATTCCCCTACCCCTATTCGTTTTCTTTATTTGAAATCCCATTCATAAATAAATTTACACATGTCCCTATATACTCTTCTAACTGAATTTCTTCTTCCGCTATACTAACATTCATAATGTATAAAAACAGTTGTCCATAAAACATATTCGCTATTAAACGATAGTTACATGAAGCAATATGCCCCTTCTCTCCAAGTTGTTTTAAATAGGTTTCTAAATGATCTACTAAATGTGAATTCAACTCATGCAGTAACGTTTTCATTTCACTATTTTGTCTTGATTCTATTAACGCAGCCCAAATATAATTTAGCTTCGGCAAATTGATTTGAATATATGTTTCTGCCACTTTCGTAAGGTCCTTTTGTAAATCACCAGTAAATTGCTCTTCTATTTCCTCTAACAAAGCCACTGGTGTCGTGCGTAAAATAATACTTTCTCTAAATAGGTTCTCCTTATTTTTAAAATTACGGAATATCGTTAATTCGCTTACCCCAGCTTTTTCTGCCACTTCACGAATTGTTGTCGCTGTATACCCCTTCTCACCGAATAATAAAGTAGCAGCCTCCATAACTTTCTCTCGCGCTGTTAATTTCCCCATTTTTATTCCTCCATCCAATATGTAAGTAAGTGATTACTAACATATTATCATAAAAGAAAAATGAAAGTAACTAGTTACTTTCATTTTTCTGAAATTTCATTATCTATTCAACAACCGAAAGTAAAATTTTCTCCAGTTCTTTTTTAGATAACATACTATCGTTTATATACACTTGATATGCATTTTCCCCTTCTTTTGCAGGTACAACCATTTTCATAGCCCGTACATGTGACACTTTATACTCTCCAAATGTAACATCATACCCATTTAGTTTATATTTCTTTATATCTCCAGAAAAATTAGGTCCTCTTTCAGAGGGTTTATCAAATGGCCTGTCAATAAAATAATCTTTATATTCTCCCTCAATGATTTCAAAAAGATGAATTGTAAAACCTAATTCTGCATCTGAAGTATGTGGCTGTTTTTTTACATTACGATTTTCATATCTCATCGTAATAAGCGGCATAGGTTTTCCTAATGTCGCTTCGGCTTTTACCTCTTCAAATACTAGTTGATGTCCAACTGGAATATATGTAGGATGCTTAATCGGAAAACCAGTTATTTTTTCAGCTTGTTCAAAAGTATAGGTAAAATGCTGATTTATTCTATCTTCATATGTATTTAATTGTTCCATTACCTCTTTATCTCTTTTTTCTTCATCAGCATTTAGACGATCGGTAGCTGTATATTGTCTTTTTCCATTCTCTACGACACTTACTTTCTTATAAAAATGGTACGATTCCTGTAATAAAGCAACATACTTTTCAAAGTCCTCTTCTGTAAATATACTTTTAGCAATTTCTATACGTTCCATTACCCCATTATAACCATCCTCAGTCATTCCCATATCTTGCCTTGCTTCTTCTGGTGTCCCAACAATTTTATCCATTAATGTTGTACCCGCAAAAGTACCGGTTGGTATAAGAACAGCCGCAGCTATAAAGCCAAATAATAACTTTTTCTTCATAGAAGTTTTTCCTTTATTTTTCATTTGTTGATATTTATGAAAAGAAGTTTGTACTTTATTTTCTAGATTAGCAGTTGGTTCGATTGATCCCGCTTTTCTTTTCAATTCATTCGTTATATATTTTTCAAAATCCATTTACTTCTCCCTCCCTTATGTCTGGCATATGCTCCATTTCTGTCCTTAATCGTTTTAACGCTGTATGTAATCGAGATTTCACTGTGCCAACAGGGATTTGAAGAAGCACTGCAATTTCATCTAAGCTATATTCATGGAAATAACGCATAATAACGACTTCACGATGCTTATACGATAATTTTTGTACAACTTCTGCTAATTCATTACGTGTTTCTTTATGTAAAATGCCCTCATCCATTATATAAGACCTGTCTTGCTCATACATTTTCTTCTTTTCAAAGATTCGAAATCGCCGCCACGATTTACGACGCCAATCTTGCACTTGTTTTACAACGATACCATGTAACCAAAAACGAAATGAACGGTTCATATCATAATTCGTTACTGACTTCCACATTTTGATGTACACTTCATTAACTATATCGTCTACATCTTGGTGTTGATTCCCTAATAAAAATACTACTGTTCTATAAATATCTTTACAGGTGTATTCATAAATAACTTGAAAGGCTTCTTGGTCTCCGGACTCCATTTTATATAGCCATTCTTTAAATTCTACTTCATCCAAAATTACGTTCCCCTCTCATGATCTTTCACACTATATTCGTCCGTTTCACACAAAAGGTTCATTTTACACAAAAATTTATTTATTACAATAAAAATATAATATATATTTTACAGAAAGGAGGATTCGTATAATGAACAAAGAAGACAAAATTTATGCTGAAAAGGTATTAAAACAACTCTTTATAGGAGCGAAAGTTGATGGGGTTCAATTTGGTATTTCTTCAGCAACTATAAAGATTCTTTTTACAGATTTTGAAGCCACCGTTGATTATGACGGGCAATTATATGTCAACATCGAATCAAAATGGTGTTTATTTCATACTCCACCTGAAAAATATCCATCTAATGAGGGTGAATTTGACGATTATACTGAGGAAGAAGAATATAAAAGAATATTTGAAATGAGAAGAAAAAAAGTTACAGACATACAACTAGGTAAGGCAACTCCGCATTTAATTATTACATTTGAAAATGGGCAAATCATGTTTGTAAATGGTTTTCATGACTATTATGAATGCTGGCAAGCTGGGGTCCAATTTGAGGATTGGCTTGTAGTTGCTGCACCTGGAAATGAAATCGCTACTTGGACTCCTGATGAGTTCAAAAATAAATAAAAAGTTGATTTTCGTGAAGAAGCATCGAAGATAGTTTACAAATTAGCATAACAATATACATTATCATCATTTAAATTAGCAGGTTAATTTCTAAGTTCTTTTAGTGAAAAAGAAAGGTTTTCGTCAATTCATGTTACCCTCTATATAAAGAATACAATGATTTAAACGTAAACGAATATCTCCTTATTAAAATTATATACCTGTGAAAGGATGATAAAGATGCCTTGTGTTCATGATTTTGGAATAATTGATGATTTCAATCATCAAAAAAATTACAATGAGTATACCCCAGAGAAATATCATTGTGTTTCTATTGATGATGATATTATCAGTAGTTTTAATCAACATTTATCAATCATGAAAACGTACTTTCATACATTCAAGAACCCAGAATATGGTTTAGCTTATTGGGGTATCACAATTATTCCACCTGAGTCGTTATCAATATTTTATGAAGCAGTTACCTCTTCAAGGTACTTTAAAGATTCTGTTGAACTTACTGAACTGGCTTCAAAAATTGTACAAGCAACAGCAGAGCAAAAATACATGATACATTATGGAGTATAAATGTATTTCTAAGTTTCGTTTACTGTATTTTTCTTGTACGAATATTTATTACAATGTGACTGTTAAACGAGTGATTAAATTTAAAAGAATTACATAATGATTCAAAAAATGCTTTGGATTTCTCCCAAGCATTTTTGTGTGCTACTTATATTTTTATTCCTGTAACCATTTATACCGTGATTTAGCTTTTTTCTCCATGTTGTTCGAACTACTCAAGATTCTTCCCTCATCTTATTGATTTGAAATATACATGATAAAGCCCATGACCAGTAGAGTTACCTTAGCATAATGTCTTATCCCCAAGCCCCCAACTAAACCATTTTCCATGCCCTTCCGTTTCCCCAACCGTTTCACAATATTCGTTTCCATTAATATAATAATCAATATGAAGGTCCCGGTCCCACATGTTGTTATATAGGTGGAATACATCACGTTTTGCACCAATTTCTTTAATTTGTTTTTCTAGCGTATGTTTTACATTTTCAGGTATTTGATTTGCGACGTGTGTATGGAAAATGCAGATTACAGCATCTTCCCTTATTTGATTCGCAATGGCTGGAAGAAGTGCTACACCGTCCCCTTCAATTAATTGTACTGATTTTTCTTTTACAAGCGTTGCTGCTTGATCGAATAGTTCAAGTCTTTCTTTATGTTCTGGCCAAATAAGCGCGCGTAACCATAAATAATCTTCTTCATCATTTAAATTATTCACATGTAAATCTAGTCCGATTCTTTCTACGACAGGTGGACTTTGTTTTAGCAGATTCGGCATATTCTCCCCTCTTATTTCAGAGGTTAAATGAACATTCGATTGTGTATTTCCATACACTTCTTCCGTTCCATATGAATAACGATATTGATCCCAAAATAGTTGTAATCCCGCACTTGTACCAATTTCTATTAACGCCAATGGTTTGTTCACTTTATTAAATATGTAACAGAAACTTGGATATAAATAGGCACATCGTCTTACTTCATTCGTTTGAACAAGTTTCGTTTGTAATAAAGAGATAATTTCTTCTCGATATACATGGCAAAAATCTTTAAATTGGTAAAAGGCATTTTCAAAATTTATATCAGCATTTTCAACTAAACTTTGATAATAGTTTTTTAAACTGTGCTCTTTTCCTTTTAACAATAAATAATGGACTGCACCTAATAATAAGTTTGGGACTGGTTGACCAGGTTGTGCGTAGGAAGCTAACGTAAGAACTTCCTCATCTTCAGAAATTTTTATTGATAAATATTCGTATAAGTCACTAGATCCTTTACATTCATTCACAGAAAAGTTTCGAAATAAGTTTGCGACTTGTTCTTTTGTAAGCATTGGTATCCCTCCTTAATTATTTTCAGAATAATCTTATCATTTATTTGTTATTTTTTTCAAATAAGATGTAATAAAAACATATTTTTACAAATTTCCAAAGATTAAAACTTAAAAATAAAAGTATTAGTAAGTTTTTTTGAGATAACATCAAACTGGAATTCTTCTCCAAATTCCGCTTTACTACAATGCTTTTTACCCTTATGGCAGAAGAATTCTACAAAATAAAGCGTTAAATAGTTTAAAATTATCAGATAACACTAGATATTTTAGTCTATTAATTATTATAATAGAGTATGAGATGGTTATATAATTGAGACAAAAAAGGTAAATACCTAGGTGGGGCCTAGGCGGTGTTTTCTTTTTACGGCTTAGATATAAAAACACCTACTCTTTTTTGCCAATATAGGGGATGGAGAGATTATCATGAGCAACATGCAGCAAAAAACAGACGTTATCTTAATTGGCGCTGGAATTATGAGCGCAACGTTAGGATCATTACTTAAAGAATTGGCACCTGAATGGGAAATTAAAGTATTTGAAAAACTCACAAATGCCGGAGAAGAAAGTTCTAACGAATGGAATAATGCTGGTACAGGACATTCTGCGCTATGTGAGCTTAACTATACATCCGAAAAATCTGACGGGTCTATAGATATTGGTAAAGCTGTAAAAGTAAATGAGCAATTTCAACTCTCAAGACAATTTTGGGCGTATCTTGTTAAGAAAAACTTAATTCGTAATCCACAAGATTTTATTATGCCACTACCTCATATGAGTTTGGTGCAAGGGGAAAAAAATGTAGAGTTTCTAAAAAACCGTTTTGAAGCGCTTTCAAAAAACGCTCTATTCCAAGGAATGGAATTTTCTGATGCTCCTGACACATTAAAAAAATGGCTTCCACTCATTATGGAAGGCCGTAACTCTAATGAACCAATGGCTGCAACGAAAATTGACTCTGGAACAGATGTTAACTTCGGTGCGTTAACGCGCATGTTATTTGATTACTTAAAAACTAAAAATGTTGAGCTAAACTACAAACATAGTGTTGAAAATATTAAACGCACGAAGAATGGTTTGTGGGAAGTAAAAGTTCACGATATGAATAGTGGCAAAATCGAACATCATACTGCGAAATTCGTCTTTATCGGAGGCGGTGGTGGTAGTCTACCTCTACTTCAAAAGACTGGTATTCCTGAGTCAAAACATATTGGAGGATTCCCAGTAAGTGGACTATTTATGGTATGTAAAAACCCAAAAGTTGTAGAGCAGCATCATGCAAAAGTATACGGAAAAGCTAAAGTTGGTGCTCCGCCAATGTCTGTACCTCACCTTGATACGAGATATATAGACAACAAAAAAGCTTTACTGTTTGGACCATTTGCAGGCTTCTCACCTAAATTCTTAAAAACTGGCTCAAACCTTGATTTAATTGGTTCTGTAAAACCGAATAACGTCTTAACGATGTTAGCAGCCGGTGTAAAAGAAATGGGATTAACAAAATACTTAATCCAACAAGTTATGTTATCACACGAAAAGCGTATGGAAGAATTACGTGAGTTTATTCCGAACGCTAAAAGTGAAGATTGGGATACTGTCGTGGCTGGACAACGTGTGCAAGTAATTAAAGATACTGATGCAGGTGGGAAAGGAACACTTCAATTTGGTACAGAAGTTGTTAGTGCAAATGACGGATCAATCGCTGCGTTACTTGGCGCTTCTCCAGGTGCTTCTACTGCGGTTCACGTTATGCTTGAAGTATTAGAAAAATGCTTCCCAGAACGTATACTAGAATGGGAGCCAAAGATAAAAGAAATGGTCCCTTCTTACGGCGTGTCACTTACGGAAAATCCAAGACTGTTCCAAGAGCTTCACGCTTCAACAGGACGCACACTTGGGTTAAATGAAAAAGAAGCTGTTCACAATTAATGAATAGATTAAAAAAACGACATAATAAAAACGTCCGATATATTCGGACGTTTTTATTTTCTACTAGAAATTATACTTATCGATATTATCTTTCGTAAATACAACTCGTTCAGGTAATACGATAATACCATTTCCTTCTGCCTCATAGTCATACCCTTGAATAGAGTTCGGCTCTACTTTCACTTTTCCGATTCCATTTACTTCAAAGCTATCCCCGACTTTTAACTTCTTCCCTTTTACAACAATTTCATTTGCAACATACGTCGCGAGGGCACCTTGTTGTTTTACATCCCATAATCCAAATTGTTGTACTGTTCCTCGTTTTACATAATCACGCATAACGTTCGGCGTTGAAAACCCAGTTACGACTACTTTTTTATCCATTTTTAAGTTCTCAGCCGCTTGCGCCATTGCTGGGAGTGCTGTTGCATCTGGACAAATAACTGCGTTAATATCTGGATACGTTTTTAATATATTCTCCCCTACTGACAAAGACTTTTGTGCATTATTTTCACCGTACTGCGTCGTTACAATTTCCCAGTTCGGATATTTCTTTTTAATAATTTCTTTCGCTTTCGTTACCCATTGGTTTTGATCTGTTACTGTTGGGCTAGAATAAAAGAATGCTACTTTCCCTTTATCTCCAATTTGCTTGGAAGTCATCTCAATTAATAAGTTTGCAAGTTGGTCTGGTGTACCTTGGCTAATATAAAACGAACGGTCTTTCGGATTCACATCAGAATCCCACGTTAATACGGTCATCCCCTTTTTCTTTGCACGTTGTAATGATTGCGAGAGACCATCAACTGACGTAGATGAAACCATAATTGCATCGTAGTTTTGATTAATAAAATTGTTTATATATTTTACTTGCCCTGATACGCTCGCTTCAGAAGGTCCATCATATTTCACTTGTACACCTAACTTATCTCCCATCTCTTTTGCACCTTCACCGCCTGATGTAAAGAAGCCAACTCCCGTTAATTTCGGAATGAATGCAAATTTCACATCATCTGCTTTTTTCTTATCCGCTGTTTGGCTAGAACAAGCAATTAAACCGATTAAACAAATACACATAATAATAACAATCCCCAGTTTTCTCTTCATGACATTTCCCCCTTATGCAAATTCCTTCTTTTCCCCGCAGTGAATCGTTGTAATTTGAAACGTCTCATAATAACAGAAACAATAAGGATAATACCTATTACTACATTAGATTGTTCATTCGTTAAGCCCGTCATTTGCAAACCGTACTGCATAAGTCCTATAAAAATACTCGCTAGTACTGTCCCAATAATACTCCCTTTTCCGCCTGTAATAAGTGTGCCGCCTAATACAACTGCCGTAATTACTGGCAAAATCGTTTCACTTCCAATATCTGCACGAGCTGAACCGAAATACGCTGTTAAGAAAGCTCCTCCTAATCCACCTCCTAACCCAGAAAGTACGTAAGCAATAATCACTACTTTCTTCGTTCGAATGCCAGAATATCTCGCCGTACTTTCATTTGCGCCAGTTAATTTTGCGTGGCGACCATATGTTGTACGGTGAAACAATATCGTAAATACTATCGTTAAAATGACAAGGAGCCATAATAGATTAGGTATACCGATAAAACTACCATTTGCCATTTGCACATACGAATCTGGTAAACCACTTATTCCTTCATAGCCCGCTGCACCCGAACCACCTGAAATAACAAGGGCGATTCCTGCATATAAAAACATCGTTCCAAGTGTAACAACAAGAGGTTCTACATCTGTCATTTTTATAATAAGTCCATTTAATCCGCCCGCTATGCAACTTATTACGAGCGCAATGATAACGGCCAACAGTATAGGCATGCCATTCATCCAAAGTGCTCCGATAAGAATCGAAGTAAGCCCCATAATAGATCCTACTGATACATCAATTCCACCAGTTACAATGACAAATGTCATCGGAATAGCCGCGATTGAAATAATGAGGAAATCGTTCATACTAAAAAGGAGGTTACTAATGTTTAAGAAATCACTATTTATGAAACTAAAGAGAATGAGTTCTACGAGAAGCAATATGAGAAGAACCCCTTCCCATCTATACAAGCTACGTATTCCCCTCATAGATTCACCCTTCTTTCTTCTAGTTGCCGGAGTTTCTTCCATTTTTTTAAGACACTATCTAATATGATGATGAGTAAAAGTAAAAATCCTGAAATAGCACTATTCCAAAATGCAGGTATTTTTAAAAAGACGAGTGAACTGCTTATCACTTCTAAAAAAAATGCACCTAATGCCGCTCCAAATATAGAACCTGTTCCTCCTTTTAAATGTATACCACCTAAAACAGCAGCGGCGATAACTTGCAATTCTATCCCTGTACCTGTTTGATTTGGAACGAATCCAATATTCATTACGAATATACATCCAGCGAGCCCAGCGCTTATGCCTGATATGATAAACGCGTATATTTTCACTTTATCTACATGTATTCCAATAAGCCTTGCACCATCTTCATTATCACCGACCGCATAAAAATATCTTCCAATTTGTACTTTCATTAAAAAGAAATATAGTAGTAGTAATATGATAAGAACGGTCCATACCGTTACCGGAATGCCTAACATCATAATAGAAGAAATTTGTTTATACTCATTCGGAATATCTTCAATCCACTTTCCGCCCGTGAATAGTAACATTGCACCTCTAATAATACCGAGCATTCCTAATGTCATAATGATAGCTGGCACTCGAAATTTCGTAACGCCAATTCCGTTTACCATACCAATAAGAGCACCAAGTATAATTGCCGCAAATATTGAAATAAAGGCACTGTATCCATCTGTTAACAACATCCCGCAAACCGCAGCGCTTAATCCCATAATAGATCCTACTGATACATCTATATTTTTCGTAAACAATACGAAAGATTGACCAATTGCCAAAACAACTAAAATAACGCTTGATTTCATAATTAAAGATAAAGAGCTAAACTGAACAAAACTAGGATTCATCACTCCAACGAAGGCTATGTAAAGAAGTAATAAAATAATAATAGACGTCTCATGCATTTTAAATAAACGGTTCACTCGGTTACACCTCCATTTCCTCCGTACGCAAGGCGTGTAACTTCATCAATACAAATTTCCTTCTTCTCCAAATGAGAGACGAATGCTCCGTTTCTCATCACATAAACACGATTCGCTAATTGAGCGATTTCTTCCATATCTGAAGAAATTAATATGAGCGCAAGTCCCTTTCTCTTCAAACTTTGTATCGTTTCGTATACTTCTAATCTTGCTTTCGCATCAATACCACGGGTCGGTTCATCAAGAATAATCACTTTCGGATTACATGCAAGATATTTCGCTAGCACGACCTTCTGTTGGTTCCCACCTGATAAAGACGTCATTTTCTCATTCATATGAGGGACAACAATTCTAAACTGTTTTATATACAATTCGGATAAAGCGCTTTCTTTTTTGTTATTTAAAAAGAAGCTACTCATACTGTTTAAAGATGCGGATGTTATATTTTCCTTAACAGACGCAATTGAAAAAATACCATTCCCTGCTCGATCCTCCGGTACATACACCATACCTTCCTTTATTCGCTTATGTACCGAATACTTTGTAATGGATTTCCCATCTAATAAAACAGAACCTGATTTCAAAGGCTTTAATCCACATAACGATTCAGCTAGTTCAGTCCTACCTGATCCAACGATCCCAGCAATCCCAACAACTTCTCCAGCGTGTACAGTAAATGATACATTTTGAAACGCATAGCTTGACGCATTCGTGACATCTAATATTATTTCCGAAGGCTCTATTTCTTTATGTGCAATTTCTTTCTCCTCCTCAAGTCTATAACCTTTCGGCAATAACCCCTCCATTAGCAAGTCATATGTATAACTCGATACATTTCCCTGACTAACAATCATACCATCACGCAAAATCGCTACTTTATTTGCAATTTCAAAGATTTCTGGAAAACGATGCGTAATATATATCATTCCAATTCCTTTTTCTCTTAAACTTTTTATCAATACAAAAAGACTCTTAATTTCGTGAGTTGTTAATGTCGATGTTGGCTCATCTAAAATAAGAATCTCAGCTTCCCTTATTAATCCTCTCAATATTTCTACTAATTGTTGCTGGGCAATGGATAACGATAACCCTAGCTCATGAAGTTGAATGTTCCACCCTAATTCCTCTAGCAACTTATTAATTTTATTTCGCAGTTCTTTCTTGTTCGCTTTCATTCCGATACAAATGTTCTCTTCAATTGTCATATGAGGAAAGATGAGCGGCTCTTGTGGTATTAAGTAAATACCATGTTGATGCGCCTCTGCTGTGTTTGAAAACTGTTTTACTTCCCCTTTCACAAACATCTCACCTGAATCGTATGAATGCAAACCCGTTAATATTTTCATTAATGTTGATTTCCCGGCACCATTTCCACCGACTAAAGCATATACGTCTCCACGCTCTAATTGTAGATTGACTTCTTTTAATACCAGTTGATTTGCAAATGATTTACTCATCCTTGTAACTTGTAATAAGGGCACGTTCTCCACATGATGTCACCTGCCTTTATGCAGAACATTTTTTGAGAAAATGATTTTTTGTTCTACTTGTTTTGTAGCATTGTATATTTCTTTTTTCATATCTAGAACACTTTTTTCACTGGACTATTTATCGCTTCAACTGGAATAAACAAAATAACGAGCACATATGTTTAAGCAGTGGTCAATTGTTGAAAGGGATGAAGAGCATGTCACAGCTGAACTTTGAAGACAATTTGTTAACAAAAGTAGCTTGGTACTATTATAAAGATCAATTAACCCAGCAAGAAATTGCTTCACTTCTTCACATTTCACGCAATAAAGTCGTTCGGTTGTTAGATAAAGCACGGACGGAAGGTGTCGTCACCTTTCACGTAAAAGGTACTGGTTTGCACTGTTTAAGTATTGAACGTGGCCTTATGAAAAAGTTCCATCTAAAAGATGCTTTCGTTATTCCAACGCCAACAGAAGATTATGCATCTTCACTCGGAAAAGCTGCCGCACAATATTTAGAAACTCACCTGCAACAAGGCAATTTACTCGGCATTGGCTGGGGAGAGACGATCAGTAACATGTTAGAAAACATCCACTTTGAAAGTTCTATGAATCTTTCAATCGTTACTCTTACAGGCGGTGTTAACCACTATATTCCGAGAAAACAAAACTATTTGAACTACATGCAAGGAGATCTTCACATTATCCCTACCCCTTTTCTAGCATCCACAACCCAAATGGCACAAAGTATTCTATCAGAACCGAGCGTGAAAGATATGCTTCACGTCGCTTCACTTGCTCATACAGCAGTAGTCGGCATTGGAGGTTTATCTCAAGATGCTACAATTGTAAAAGAAGAAAAATTAACGCTACATGAAATGACATATATACGTAGTCAGAACGGAGCCGGAGATATTTTAGGTCAATTTTATAATACTGATGGAAAACAATTAGAGCTTCCCCATCATAACCGTCTTATCGGCACACCACTCTCTGTTCTTCAAAGTATGAAACATGTCGTTGGTGTAGCTGGCAGCACTGAAAAGTTAGACGCAATTTTCGGCGCCTTAAAAGGAAAATTCATTCATACATTAATTACCGATGAAGAAACTGCTCTCTCCTTATTAAGAAAGGAAGGTGACTCTTAATGTCTACTCTATTAGCTTACGATGCTGGTACAGGAAGTATTCGAGCAGTCCTTTTTGATTTACAAGGAAATCAGCTTGCAGTCAGTCAAAAAGAATGGATTCATAAATCCGATAGTCGTTATCCCGGTTCTATGAATTTTGATGTAAAAGAAAATTGGCAGCTCGTCCAAGAATGTACAAAGGATATGCTGCAAAAAAGTAATACGTCCCCCTATTCTATTAAAGGCATAAGTGCAACGAGCATGCGCGAAGGCTTTGTTTTATACGATAAAAACGGGCAAGAAATATGGGCTTGTGCAAATGTTGATGGCCGCGCATCAGCGGAAGTTAGTGAACTAAAACAAATACGTTCCGAAATTGAAGAAGATTTATATAGAAAATCCGGTCAAACTTTTTCGTTAGGTGCTTTACCTCGCTTACTTTGGATTAAAAAACATGAACCAGACGTGTACAAAAACATTCATTCCTTTACGATGTTAAACGATTGGATTTTATATAAATTGTGCGGCGTACTGCAAATTGATTCTTCAAATGGATGTACGTCCGGTATATTCGATTTACAAAATAGAGCTTGGGATAACTCCATCGCTGAGCAATGCGGTCTTACTCTAGCCTTTTCTCCAAAAGTAAATGAAGCTGGTACAACTATTGGGAATGTCACAAAACGAAGTGCTGAATTAACAGGATTACATGAAGGAACTCCTGTCGTTGCTGGCGGCGGAGATGCACAAATGGCATCACTCGGAACTGGAGTTGTTAAGCAAAATCAAACATTAATATGCGGGGGTAGCTTTTGGCAGCAAGAAGTTAACATTACTGAACCAATAACGGATCCGCATGCTGCGATTCGCGTAAATTGCCATGTCGTTCCTAAACTTTGGCAATATGAAACGATCGCCTTTTTCCCAGGCCTCGTTATGCGCTGGTTTCGAGATGCTTTTTGCCAAGAAGAAAAGAAACTCGCTGAAAAACTCGGTGTAGATGCATATGAATTGTTAGAAGAACAAGCGAAAGACGTACCTGTCGGCTCACATGGCATTATCCCTACTTTCTCAAACGTCATGAACTATATCTCTTGGCGTCATGCCGCACCTTCTTTTTTAAATTTAAGCTTAGATGCTGACAAATGTGGGAAGAGAGAAATGTTCCGCGCTATTGAAGAAAATGCCGCCTTCGTTACACTTGGAAACTTAAAACGAATTGAAAATCTCACAGGTACATTCCCTTCTGAAGTTGTTTTTGCTGGCGGTGGTGCTAAAGGAAAACTATGGCCTCAAATTCTATCAGACGTACTCGGCATTCCTGTAAAAGTACCCGTTGTGAAAGAAGCAGCTGCTTTAGGAACTGCAATTGCTGCTGGTGTTGGCGCTGGAATATATTCATCTATGGAAGAGACTGCCAAACAGTTTGTACAGTGGGAAAACACATTCGAGCCAGTCACTGAAAATCATGAACTCTATAAGGAGTTCTATGAAACATGGAAAACCGTATATGACAGTCAGCTCGCTTTAGCCGATAAAGGGCTCACCTCACATATGTGGATTGCGCCAGGTGCGCTGTAACACATTACATAAAGGAGTGATTTCTATGCTTAAAGTGAATGAAAATGATTTCTCCTATCGCTTCGGTGATAACGGCCCGAAATATTTAATACAAGGTCCAAATATCGATTTTGGGCTTGTCGTTATTCAGCCTGGGCAAGAGTTTCAAAATCACTATCATACAACGTGCGAAGAAGTCTTCTATGCGTTAGAAGGCGAAATAGATTTCTATGTGAATAACGAGAGAGTTCCGATCAAACAAGGTGATGTCTTGCAAGTTCGCCCTCATGAATCTCACTATCTTATTAACCATTCCGATAAGCCTTTTAAAGCTGTTTTTATAAAATCACCACATTTACCAAATAAAGATACAGTGCAAACTGAAAATCCAACATTAACGAAGGAGTGATTTCGAATGACTTGGGGATTTAAAAATCGATTAAACACAATTTTACCTGACGGCAGAGCGGTTATGCTAGCGATAGATCACGGTTACTTTTTAGGACCAATTCACGGACTTGAACAACCGTTAGAAACAGTTAAAAACTTGCTTCCATATACTGATTCCCTCTTTTTAACACGAGGCGTATTAAGTTCCTGTATTCCTGAAAACTGCAACACACCGATGGTTATGCGTGTATCAGGCGGGGCAACTGTAGTAGGCAAAGATTTAGCGAATGAAACAATTGTTACACCTGTGAAAGAAGCAGTAAAACAAAACGCAATTGGCGTCGGCGTTTCTGTCTTTGTTGGATCAGACTATGAAACACAAACTGTTTCAAATCTCGCAAACGTAGTCTCTGAAGCTCACGATTACGGCCTGCCAGTACTCGGTATTACCGCCGTTGCGAAAGAACTACAAAAACGTGAAGCTCGCTTTTTGGCACTCGCCTCCCGCGTATGTGTTGAAATGGGAGCTGATATTATTAAAACGTACTACTGCGAAGGATTCGAAAAAATCACAAGCACATGCCCTGCTCCAGTCGTAATCGCGGGCGGCCCAAAACTAGATTCAATCGAAGACGCATTAAACATTACGTACAACGCGCTGCAAGAAGGTGCAATTGGAGTAGACATGGGCCGAAACATATGGCAGTCCGAACATCCGGCTGCGATGATTCAAGCGATACATGGCATTGTGAAAAATAGATTGAATGTGAAAGAGGCGCTGGAACTATATAATGATGTGAAAAATTAATGTAAAAAGATGGACTATTTATTATAACGGGTTCAGTTAAGAGGAGTAAAACTTGTTTTGACATTCAAACTACACGAGGAAAAGGATGGCTCTTGCCATCCTTTTTGACATACATTGAACTTTTACTGTTTTCAAGTTTCCTTCTTCGACTAACGAGCCAAAAATTTTAATCAGCCTTTAACTTTATAGCTTTTGTAGCAATAAAAGTTTTAATATGCTTATCTAATATCCTTGTTCCACCAAAATCATCCTCGTAAAAACCCGTTATAACAAAACCAGCTTCAACTTGACCTTGGATTTGATCTTCTAGAGTATGTGCGTATTCTATTGTTTGATTTAAATTAATATAATCTTGAACTTCATCCTCTGGTAAATAATCCAATGTTGATGAAGGTATTGAATGTTTAACATCCAAAATACCTTTTTGTTCTTGGTTGTCATCAAAAATCCATAGTAAAGGATTTGTAAATCCAGAAATAAGAATACCTTTATTCTTTAAAACCCTTGAAATCTCATTCCATACAAGATGAACATCTTTTACAAACAAATTAGAAACAGGATTTACGACAATATCAAAATATTCATCTTCAAAATCACTAAGGTCTGACATATCTCCTTGTACTGTTTTTAAAGTTAATCCATCCCGTTCCGCTACCATTTCATCTTGTTCCAATTGCTTCTTAGATATATCAGTAACTGTTACATCTGCTCCAGCAGCAGCCAGTACTGGTGCTTGTTGCCCTCCACCTGATGCTAAACAAAGTATCTTTAATCCCTCTAATGACTTTGGAAACCAATCTCTAGGAACTGATTTTTCTGTGGTGACTGTGATTTCCCATTCACCTGATTTACTTTTTTCAATAACCTCACTACTTACAGGTTGAGTGTATCTAGAACCTTCTTCAACCTTCTTATCCCATGCATTACTGTTTTGTTGTGTAGTATCCATTATAATGATTCCTCCTAACTATCTAGTTGCATTTTAATTGTGACATTATTAACTATTTACACCCTTTTTCTATTAACCTGCCGATAGTTAATAAATGGTTTTCTATATTTATTTTAACACATAAACATCCTATTTTTCGAAATATTTAAATTAATTGATTATATTGAAAAAAACGAAAATTGTTTCAGTTATAATAAAATATGAAAACAAAATAAAGGAAAAGAGGAATGATTATGCAACGAATGCCTTTTGAACGCCCTACTGATCATTATGATGAACACTTATCTTCTATTGATGAAAAAATTTGCTCTTTATTAAAAGAACGGAAAGAACTTTCGAATGGGAATCCAGGTTTCCCACCAGATGAAGCCATTTCTAATTGGGCAAAGCAGAACGGATTATATCCCGATTATTTAAATTCATTATTCTCATCTATGATGGACGAAGATGAGTTTAAACCTCGCGTCGAACCGACTAAGTTTAAAAAACATATACCCGTTTTAAAAACTTATGAACATAAAGAAAATGTGTATACTGTAACCTTTATTCGTCAATATTCTAACGCTAGTGTAATTAATTTATATAAGGAATGGGATCCAAAAAACAATACACTTAATGAGAATCATACACATAGCCTTGTTGAATTATCTATAAATACTACATACGATTGCTGGACAGAAGGCTGGACTGGAACAGATGGACATGTGAGCTACCAATTTGTAGTTTCCCCTACTCTTCCTGATAATTTGTCTGGAATAAGCTTACGATTTAAAGAGCAAAGTATGCCATTTATGAAAGATCAAGCTATGCTTGAGTTTGAAATTCGATTAGATTAATAAATAAATGAGCTGTCTCATAAGTCGGATTTCTGACTAAAAGATGCGTTATTTTATCCCTTTTAATCTATTTATCTAAAAGCGTGTATTTATAGTGAAAAATGAAAAGAAGATCGGAACTGAAAGGCTGATTAAGGAACTATTGGGTAGTAATAAAGTTACTCTACTACAGGGCCAGATTGTGTAATTGGAATATGATTAATAGAGAAGCAGAATGTTTTATACTAATGTAGAATGCTTATCTTGAATTTTTGCGAAAGGAATGTCTATATATGTCTAAAATGGTTAACATGCTTTCTATTTTATGGCTCCTCAAAACGAGAAAACAATTGACTGCTAAGGAATTAGCAGAGGAATTAGAAATCAGTATTCGTACGGTGTACCGCTATATTGATGCTCTGTGTGCAAGTGGAGTACCAATTATTTCAGATGCAGGGCATAATGGTGGGTACAGTTTACTGAATGAGTTTACAAAGGCACCCTTGTTTTTTAATTTGGATGAGCAGAAAGCGCTTGTCCATGCTGCAAAATTTGCAATAGATGCAGGGTATCCCTTTAGTGAAGCACTAGATACATCAATTTTTAAATTGAAAATGTATACAAATGAGGAACAATTGAATCATATCAATCGTCATTTAAGAGGGTTTGAAGTCATCCATCCTACTGTCGAACCCTCTTTGAAATCTATTCTTCAAGATTTAGAAATTTCTGTTGCCGAAAGTTATAGGTTATTTATTGTTTATCGTAAGGGTGGAGAAATCGAACCTCAATCACGTCATATTGATCCTTATGGTCTTGTTTATTGGAAAGGCAAGTGGTACACAGTAGCTTATTGCCATCTGCGTAAAGAAATTCGAAGTTTTCGAATCGATCGTATTCAATCATTATCCAGAACAGATAAAAAATTTGATCGGCCCTTGGAATTTTCAGCGCGTTCTTTCTTTCTAAAAGACATTTTACCTGATTCAAACCAACTTAAAGAACTCATTTCTGTCCGTATCCAAGGCATGTCACATGCGCTTGATGATTTATGTCAGCATTGGTTATTTAACCATGCTTTAATAGAACGAAAAAACAATCAAGCCCTTTTTAAGGTTGATATAGAGTCTATTCATACTTTTGTACCTTACCTCCTTCTCCCTTATGGTAAATCTATTAGCATTCTGGAACCAACTTTATTACAAGAAAGATTGGCAACTATCAGCTTTGAATTATTCAATCATTATAAAAACCCTTCACTTCACTGACCGTAATTGTCAGTGAAGTTTTTTTATAATGTACATGTAGCGAATTAAATTTTTAGGAGGCATAAAAATCATGAAGAATTTGATGTATGAATTTTATATTGCAGGCTCACCAGAGGCAGTTTGGAAGGCATTGATTTCTCCTGAGGGTACAAAACAAATTTATTATGGGTCCATCATTCGATCTACATTTCAAGTGGGCGATCTCTTGGAATATGTAGGTCCTGGATTAGATGGAAATGAAACGGTGCATGTATACGGAAACGTATTGGAATATGAACCAAATCAGTTACTTCGATTTACTCACTATCCTGGAAAGTCTTATATGAAAGATAATCGTGCATTTGAGTCAAGAATTTCTTATATTCTAAAGCCTATTGGATCATGCACGAAATTAATACTCATTCATGACCAATGGAAAGAAGATGATCCTTATTATGAGAACAGCAACAAGGCCTGGTGGATGATATTAAATAATACAAAGACTTTAGTAGAAACAGGAAGTACACTAGACTTTGGTGAAATCTCATAGGTCCATCATAAATGATTTAACAGAAAGAAAATATTGGATTTCATCTCCTGAACGAATTTGTATTTTAAGAATTATGTTTTTTGGCCTAGCTCACTGATTGTGAAGTAAACAACTTAAATGTGACTTAAAAAACTTAACCGTGACCTAGAATTTTTCTATATAACTGATTTCTTTGAGAAAATGATTAAACTTTTTTATAACACCATAACTGAAAACTGCTAGAGAATAATCCATTTTAATTAATCTCTTTTCAAAATGGATTATTCTTATTTACCATATAATATGGGTTTGTGGAGTGTTTTTGATTAAACTTTATTTCAAGCCAACACATTGATAACTCCATATTTCCCCTATTATTTACCTTAACTAAAAAAACAGCTAGTTAACCTGTTAAATGAGAGTAGTTCAAATGATTAAATTTAGCTTTTTGAATAACGAGCATTATGATAACAAGCCCCTTTCCAAACTGGATAAGGGGCTATATATACACCTTCAAAGAATTATTCTTGATGAGTGCCATTCAGTTTTGAGACTTTCTTACCATCTCTATAGTCAAGGCAAGATACTTCAATTAACAATCCATTAAACATTGTAAAATAAAAACCATAACTACTACCTCTCATTGAATACGGTTCCTTGTCTATTTCAATGCCACCAGCTACTAAACGATTATATGATTGATCAACTTCACTTGAAGTTTCCACTAAAAAACCAATATGAAAAGCTTCAGGATACATAACTTCCTTATTCCCCTTAAATGCTTTTGGATCACTTAGCACAAGTATAAATCCACTCTCATCACTCATTACTACAAGTGCCTTTCCCTTTTGCTCCAAAAATTGAAAATCAAAAAATGTTTCAAAGAAATGTCTAGCTTCTGATAAATCATCAACACATAGATTCATATGATTTAACCTCATTTACTCATCTCCTTTTAAGCAGAGGGTATATATACTCATATTGATAACACTTACATATGTAAAGAAAGATATACCGTCTAAGACTTTTTTATAGTCTTATGCTTTTTCCTATAGCTTAGAACGTTTTTCGAAATGAATGCAATCATATGAAAAATTCGACATGGAGTATCGATTTACCTATATAAGTTGACAAGTGTTATAGCCATATTATTTATTCTCCAAATTAAGTAAAATCCACTCAATCAAGAAAACTGCTGAAGAGATACGCTCTGTCGTATCACCTAAAAACAATTTATTTATAAAACCTGCAAAATTCGTCGGTACTTTAGATAATGTTTCAATATATTTCAAAGCAGATCCAGCTGGAGGTGTTGGCCTGTTATTAATAGCCCATATTCCCTCTAGCAATGTCCACATTGATGTGTGAACTATGTATGAAGCTTTTAACTCATCGTTTGCTTTCAAAGCAGCCTGAATTTTAATAAGCGAACTATGTAACCAATGAGAAATGCCTTTTACTTTATCACTAGAAACAGCATAATTTTCATATTTATGTTGAGCTATTTCCTTTAACCTTTTCAACTCACCGTTACTATCAAATAAAATTTCTCCTTCTAGAAAAGAGTATAATTCCATTGGATTATTTTTAAAGTTTAATTGAATTCTATTAAAATCTGCATACTTATATTCAATTAAAATACCTTCTCTCTTTTCAGAATGAAAATCTTTCTTTTGTCCATTCTCTAAAA
The DNA here is from genome assembly GCF_003315125.1 of Bacillus sp. DB-2. Classification (NCBI taxonomy): domain Bacteria; kingdom Bacillati; phylum Bacillota; class Bacilli; order Caryophanales; family Bacillaceae; genus Bacillus; species Bacillus sp. DB-2. The sequence goes on from NZ_QNRN01000011.1 coordinate 153,901, forward strand.
GAACGTATAAATCTAAATCGGATTCGGGGTATGCGTCACCTCTTGCTATAGATCCGATGAGCATTAATCCACACTCTTCATTCCTAGCTATATATTCATTTAGAATTTTATGTACTAACTCTTTATGGTTTTCATATGTAATAAATGAAAGATTTTCTATCATTTTTACCCTCCAAAGTTATTGAGCACGTAATAGAATTCCTATAATAATATATCGATATTTCTCAGTTTCTAAAATACGCAAACACCTTTTAAACGATATTGAATTATATTTTTTCTCATACATTTCCATTATAAACACTGCTAATTTTTACATACTTGTGAAATGCTTAGTCGCATTGCTTACTATTAATTCTTTGTGCAATTGGGTGATCATCTTTTAGTTGCAGTAGATCCCATAAATTCCCGTATAAGTCCTTAAATACTGCAACAATTCCGTATGATTGCTCTTTCGGTTCTCTCACAAATTCTATTCCTCTTGAAATCATTTCATTATAATCTCTCCAAAAATCGTCAGTATTTAAGAAAAGAAATACTCTACCGCCTGATTGGTTACCAATAAAGGGCTCTTGCTCAGGTTTAGATGCCCTAGCTAGTAATATTGTTGTGCCGACTGAACCTGGAGGAGATACCACTACCCACCGTTTGTTTTCTTCTGGCTGATAAATATCTTCAACTAATGTGAAACTTAGTTTCTTTGTATAAAACTCTATTGCCTCGTCATAGTCTTTTACTACTAATGCAATATGAACTATCGATTGAACCATTATTGTCCCTCCTAATCTTACTCACTAATCGAGTTTATATTATAACATTTCTAGTTTTAACCTGTCCGTTAATTCTTCTTACATCACATGCGAATCATTCTCTTTATTCAATATAAATAACCATCTATCAGTAAGCAGATAGATGGTTATTTATTCGAAAGAATATAATTAAACAAATGTATTTTTACGACTGTTGATAAGCCGATTTCGATGATTTCACATAATAAACCCCGTGCTCAACCTTAATGATATGATCTGGTTTTGGCTTACCGCGGCCCGCTCTATGTCCAGCTAAATGCTCTTCACTCGTTTCCCAGTTTTTCCATGCTTCTTCCGATTCCCAGCGAATCATAACTACTACTTCTTCATCTCCGCGTCTCACTTTTTTCACGAGAACACTTAAGTCGATGAAGCCTTCAAATTTTTCAATAATGCCTTCTCCTGTAAAACGCTCTACAACTATATCTGATGTACCTTCTTTTACTGTAAATGTTTTCGTTTCGATAAACATATATTCCACTCCCTCTTTGTAATACGAATACTAGTATTCTTCTATTATAATTGATTATGATAATTATTTTCAATTATAAAGTTTCAAATCTTTAGAATTATGCTGACTTCTCCTCAATCGCCTCATCTAAAAATTTGAAATACGGAAGCAATATTCCTATTAAAGAAGTGACACATATAATCGAGCCAATGATAAAGTATAGTACTCTCACTCCCCACATTTCACTCAGTATTCCCCCTAATAACACACCTAATGGCATTGCCGATCGTATGAAAAATAATCGCACTGAAAATACTTTTCCTATCATATTATTTGGGACAGTTTGTTGGCATATCGTCGTATTATGAACATTGAAAAATGAAATACAAATACCAGCAATTACCTCGATTACAATCGCAATAATAATACTATTATTTAAACCTAGTGAAATGTAAGTAAGGCCCCCTACGAATAATCCTCCAAGCATAAGTAATCTACGGCTTCTATACTTCACTTTCCCAACTAACATGGAACCAACTACATAGCCAAGTGGGAATCCTGCCATAAAATAACCGTATTCAGCATACCCTGCCGATAGTTCGTCTTTAATATAAGGAAGATTCGTAACCATCGTTACTCCTACTCCAAATTGAACGAATGTTAGAAAGATACCAAGCCAAACGATAACTGGTTTTGTGAAAAAGTATGTAAAGCCGTGAAGAAACTGCTCTAGCCACGTTTTTCGAAGTTCTTGCTGTACCCTCTTTTCTTTTATGAAAATCAATAATCCTCCGCTTATAAATAAACACATACATACGAAAGATAGCGTAAGTTCGATTCCAATAAATTTAATGACGATACCACCTATTACTGGCGCGAGAAACATCATAAGACGAGTCATTCCATCAATATACGCATTCGCGTCTTGAAGCTGCTCTTTATTCACAACAGTTGGTGTAATCGCTTGGCTCGCAGGGGTATAAAGAGGCGTAATGAGACCAACTATAATTTGGACAACGTAAATGTGCCAAACTTCTATACTGCTAGTAACTAGCATCGCCAAAGGCAGTAAGAAAACAGATGCCCGCATCCATTGCGAAAAAATCATAATCCACTTTCGGCTCCATTTATCAATAAATGGCCCACTTATAAGTTGCAGTATGAGAGAAGGAATTAGATATAGTAACCACATACTGCTTAATGCTGTTTTCGACCCTGTTAACTCATATACAAGAATTGAATTACATAACGTCCCGAAAGCCCCGCCTAATTCTGAAATTGCACTACCAATCCACATATAAAAGAATGAACGGTTTTTCAATACACTTTTCACTATAGCTCACCAACTTTTCTATTAAATTCCTCCCTTTATGTACATTCTCGTTGTATATTATCTATTCAAAAATGCATCTAATTCTTTCGCTAAAGACTGCACTGCTTTCTTTCTCAATACATATTTTCCGTCTTGAATATCAACTAACTTTGCTGAACGTAAAAGTTTCAAATGATGGTGTACTGTCGATTTTCCTAGTTGTAATCTTTCCGTTATTTCTTGCAGCGTACGCTCTTGTTCAAAGAGTAGTTTTACAATACGAAGCCTTGCCTCGTCCCCGAGCGCCTTATGTTTATGAACTAAAAAATAACTCGGCTCATACGGATCTTCTGGATGTATACTTTCATTTGCGACTGGATAATGAAACACTTTCGTATCTTCAATATCAGCTTCTATGTTCCACGGTCTGTATGTAATTTGCGGGATAAGAAGTACGTGATGAACACTTGGCTCTGGCATATATGTAACGCCACCTGTTGCCCACTCTACAAACTCTTCCGGTTGCATCTTTTTATTCATTTCATTTTTCGCTTCATAATCTCGCTCTAGTATAGAAACAATTTCTTCTGCCTCTTTTTTAACAACACTGTCATACCACCCTGTCATAACGGCAATTAAATGCGTTTTTAGTTCATGCACATCGGCATGACATACAAACTCTATATACGTAGAGAAAAGCTGATGATCATGTGTCAGCTCCTTTAGTTCGTGTATTACAGATGCTTCTCCGCTTGCTGCTAAACGTCTTTTTCCTTGATGCATTTCTCCTAAAAACGGTAAGCACACATATTTAAAATCTACTGCCGATAACGAATTGATATTGTGAACAAACTGAGATAAATCCGTAAAATCTCCATCATACAGTAACTGTAGCAACGCTTTCCACGTATTATGCTTCTCAACAAATTGTAAATGCTCTATCATTTCATGTGATAAAGATTGTCTTATTTCTTCCCATTCACTTTGAGTCTTTTCAAGAGTATCGATTAACCTCTTATGAGTAATTGCCGCAATGCCAAGTGCGCATTCGAAAAGTATCGAATACTTCATTTCAACGTTGTACGTTTCCCTCTTTCTACTCGTCACGTGAAAGACTTCCATTTTATCCCCTCCTTATTTGCTATGTATTTAATTCTATTTTTATCGAATTATACCTTCTAATTTTTTAGAATTTTAAAACTTTCTGAAATTTTATATTGCTACAAGTTTTTAAATTTAAGCTACAGTTGATTTTCTTGTTCAACTATGAGGCAGGTTTATTGAAGAGAAAGGAGAATTTATTGCAGTAAGAAAAATGATTTAGAAAGCATAAGTTTATTTCTGCAATTACTACAACGGCGCCGTATTGTTCTTTTAGAGACTTCCAAATATCAATTAGATGATAAGTAGGTACGTTTCTACTTAATTTCTCTAACACTTATTGCCGGTCTATCTCATAGTTAAGGAGGCTATACGAATGAGTAAAAAAGAAATATTACAAAATGGGGTCAAGCAAGTTTTTTACGAAGAAGAATGGTATCCACCGATATCAGAAGCGTTAAAGAATCTTACTGCTGCACAAGCATGTTGGCATCCAGAAGGAAAGGCCAGTAATACGATTTGGGAAAATACAAACCATTTACTAACCTTTAAAGAGCGCTTACTTTCCCGCTTACATCAAGATGACACATTTGTTGCTCCACAAAATAATGATGACACGTTTTTCCAAGGTGGACCTAATGATGATGATGCTTGGCAACAAACAGTGAAGCGAACACTCCAAGTACATGATGCCTTACACTCTTCATTAACATCCCTTCAAGAAGCAGAACTGGATCAACCAAGTCCGTCTCTACCAGTTTGGCAACAATATATGAATATCCTATTGCACGATGCATATCATACAGGTCAAATTATACAACTTCGTAAACTCCAAGGTTCATGGCCATCTCATCGTTCATATTTATAAAGTGAAACTTTAATCAGTGGGGGGTTTTTTCATCCCCACTGATTATTAGCCCTCACCAATCGGGCGTTTACAGACAGTTGATCTCCCACCTAACTTCTTTGCTCCACCTGAATTTTGAGGTGGGAGTTTTACTGCCCACAAATAGCGGGATAAGCAATGATTAAAGATGATAGATAAGCATATGATTCTACATTTAGCAGAATAAGTACAAAAAAAAGCAAATGAGATTCTAACTCTCATTTGCCTTTTTGCGTGCTGGAGAAACATCCTACAATGAATTATTAAGCTTAATTAATATTCAACAAAGAATGTTCAATGGATAAAGTAAAACTTTAATCAATGGGATTTTTTCCCTCCCCCACTAATTATTAACCCAAACCAATCAGGCATTTCCGGGCCATTAATATGGGATAAAAAGTTCATTCATACTTATCGATTCATCTGCGCATCGTTCAATATCCAAATTATTTCACTTAACATTTCTTCTGTAAAAGCACCTGCGCTAAAGTTCACTAATGCTCGTAATGGCATATAGTTCAACATAGCATCCATCATTTCAGAGGCATCACTATCCCCTTCAGCCATACTACCAAACGGACTATCTTTTAATGCTTTTTCCATAAGCCCTTTTGCGATTGGTGCTAAGATTGGGTCCGTAAATATGTCCCCTAGTAACGTATTACGATGCACTGGTTTTTGAGTTATAGTCGTTGATTGAACATACATGCTATCATGTAAAACGATCTCTTTTGAAGACTTTCCTACTAAAATCTCGAATTCACCTGTTTCAACATGCCAGTCCTTTAATTCAACATTATAATAAGCAAATGATCTTTTATTTAAAGTAAAGCTAACCGTTTTTTCTTCTCCCGGCTGCAATTCTACTTTTTCAAATCCTTTTAGCTCTTTTTCAGGACGAGTCATACTACTTTCAACATCTTTTATATAAAGCTGAACAATTTCTTTCCCTGCTATACTGCCAGTATTTTTCACGTTCACACTGATAGAAACAGTGTCCGTATCCGTTATCTCTTTCTTATTTATTGAAAGATTACTATACTCAAAATTTGTATAGCTTAATCCAAAACCAAATGGGAACAACGGTTCAATATTTTTCGCATCGTAGTAACGGTATCCGACGAACACACCTTCTTTGTATTCCACTTTGTCCCCTTCACCAGGGAAGTTTAAGTAAGAAGGATTATCGCTTAACACTTTCGGGAATGTTTCCGCTAATTTCCCGCTTGGATTCGCATCACCAAATAATATATCGGCAATCGCCCCGCCTAATGCTTGGCCACCTAAATAGCCTTCAAGTATTCCTTTTACTTTACCTATCCATGGCATTTCAATTGGAGCACCATTACTTAAAACTACAGCGATATTACTTTGAACTTCAGCGATAGCCTCAATTAATTGCACATGATTTTCTGGCATCTGTAAATGCTTTCGATCAAAGCCTTCAGATTCATAACGATCTGGAAGTCCAACGAAAAGGACCGCTGTATCTGCTCGCTCTGCTATTTTTTTTGCTTCATTAACCATGCTTTCATTTACATCATCACTTGCAATGTCATAGCCTTGGGCAAATAATATGTTCGTTTTTTCACCTGATACCGTTTCAATTTCTTCGAGAATACTTTCAAGATTTGTTGGATTAATATGAGAGCTTCCGCCACCTTGAAAACGTGGTTGCTTTGCAAATCCTCCAATTACTGCTACCGTTCCCTCTTTTTTCAGCGGAAGAATGGAAGCTTCATTTTGTAACATAACCATACTTTCACTTGCAACTTCTCTTGCAAGCTGATGATGCGCGTTCTTACTATACACAGCGTTTTCTAATTGGTTATCATAAGCTTTAAAAATAATGTAAAGAAGACGCTCTGCCGCTTGATCAAGCTTTTCTACAGATAGCTCACCACAGTTAACTGCGTCGACAATTTTCTTCTCACCAATTCCAAAGCTTGAAGGCATTTCTAACTCCAAACCGTTAGCTAAACTTGCAACACGCTCATTTACTGCACCCCAATCAGAAACGACAAAACCTTCAAATCCCCATTCATCTTTTAAAATATCATTTAATAAATAGTTATTTTCCGAAGCGTATTCACCATTCACTTTGTTGTAAGCGCTCATTACTGTCCAAGGCTGTGCTTCCTTAATAACATCTTCAAAGCTAGCAAGATAGATTTCACGCAATGTTCTTTCATCAACAATTGCATCTACTGACATTCTGCGACGCTCCTGATTATTAGCAGCGAAATGTTTTAATGACGTTCCAACCCCTTGACTTTGTACGCCTTTAACATGGTTTGCAGCCATTTGTGATGATAAATACGGGTCCTCTGAAAAATATTCAAAGTTTCTTCCGCATAGCGGCGAACGTTTTATATTTGCACCTGGTCCAAGGAGAACTCCTACATTTTCAGCCTGACATTCTTCTCCTAATGCAACTCCTACTTGTTTTATTAATTCTTTATTCCATGTACTTGCTAATCCTACTGCTGAAGGGAAACAAGTCGCTGGAATACTGTTATAAATCCCTAAGTGATCTGCTCCCTCTGCCTGTTTTCTAAGTCCGTGTGGTCCATCAGTTACCATAATTGAAGGAATTCCTAATCGCTCAATCCCTTTTGTATTCCAAAAGTCTAATCCAGAACATAGACTTGCCTTTTCTTCTAATGTCATTTGTGAAATGATTTTCTTAATATCCCTTTTCATGATAGCCCTCCTAAAAAATAATTAAGTAAACGTTTTCTTAATGTCATTATAGTTATTATTTTTTAGATGTTATGGTATATTTTTTAGAATACTGGTAAAAAATTTAGCTGATTTTTAAAGAATAGAGGTTAAAATAATGAGTTTCTCCAAACTAGAGGATTTATATTATATTTGTAAACTAGTCTTTGACGTACATAAAACACCTGTCTATTTTCTTAATAACAATGGAGATTTAGTATTTGAAATCTCGTCCAATATTCAGCATAACCCTATGTATTCTTCAAAAGAGGCGATACTTAATGAAATATTTAAAGAACAGCCTCCCTTTACTTTTCCGTCATTAGAAGAGACAGCCTTTCTTGAAAATTTTTTCGCAATTAATCTGCGTTTGAACGACCAAATTAGTGGGAACATCATTGTTGGACCCGTCCTTTATTCCAGGCTATCAGAAACATCAATTAAAGGTATCGTTAATGATCTTCAACTAAAAATAGACAAAGAAGAAATGATTCGATATTATCGTTCTCTACCCGTATTAAATAATTTGAGTTTTTTAAATATAAGTTTAGTGCTTTATTACATGCTGTATCAGAAACAATTGAACATAGCAGATGTTCTGCAAAAAAACATGCTTGTAAAAAAGATGGAATTTAAAATTGAACAGCCTGAAATACATATATCGGAGCAACGACAAAGTACATTAACTCATATCGATCCACTAGCCGAGAGGAAAATATTTGAGTGTATTAAGCAAGGGAAAAAGGATGATTTAATTAAAAATCTAAGGAGATTACCTGAATCAGGAGAGCTTGGGGTGTTATCAAAGACGAGTCACCTGCGAAGCCAAAAAAATTCTGCCATTGCAGCTATTACACTTGCAACTAGATCTGCGATAGAAGGAGGACTTTTCCCTGAAATCGCATATACTCTTAGCGATTTATTTATACAAAAACTCGAAGAAATACATAAAAATGAAGCAATTGCCCCTTTTTTGGAGAATGCTTTACTTGAGTTTGCAGAACGTGTCAAAAATGGTACAATGCAGCAACATTCCAAACCTATAAACGAATGCCAAAATTATATATTTACTCATCTTTATGGTGATATTACACTAACTATCCTTGCAGAAATAGTCACATTAAACCCTAGTTATCTATCTTCCCTTTTCAAAAAAGAAGTTGGAATTTCTCTAAATGAATATATTCAGCGTGCCAAAGTAGATGAGTCAAAAAAGTTAATGACTTATACGAGACATTCTATATCCGAAATTTCTACATTATTAAATTTTCACGACCAAAGTCATTTTACAAAGATTTTTAAAAAACATACTGGTATTTCACCTAAACAATTTAAAAATGGATGCAGCTATTAATTCTCCTTCGTTCTACCAATAGATTTATTTTGTTGCTTTACATTATTAATACATATCCTTTATAAAGCGAAAAAACATTAATTTTTAGTACATAAATTGAAATAGACTAATCCCAAACATAATTTACATTCTTCATAACTTCTGATCATAATCCAAATTTGGAAGAATAGAGGCTTTTTTATATACAAATAATAAAGCGAAACTTTAATCAGTGGGAGTTTTGTCCATCCCCACTGATTATTAGCCTTCACCAATCGGGCATTTATGGGCAGTTAACTCCCACCAACTCCCTCGCATTCGCGAATTTTGAGGTGGAAGTCTTACTGCCTGTTAATGCGGGATAAGCCTCAAGGAGTTGTTGACATGCATTTCATATTAAATATGTTAGGGATTTTCGTTGTAATATTAATCGTTTTCCTATGTTCGCCTAATAAAAGAAAAATAAAATGGAGACCAATTGTTATTCTAATAATATTGGAGCTTTTTATTACGTGGTTTATGTTAGGCACGAAATTGGGCAGTATTATCATTAATAAAATTGCGTCATTTTTCAGTTGGCTACTATCATGTGCGAATGAAGGAATTCGATTTGTATTTCCTTCAGCTATGGAAAATCAAACAGTTGATTTCTTCTTTAGCGCCTTACTTCCTATCATTTTTGTTATCACTTTCTTTGATATTCTTTCGTATTTTGGAATCTTAACTTGGATTATTGATAAAGTTGGTGCAATCATTTCAAAGATTTCTCGTTTACCAAAGTTAGAAAGCTTCTTTTCCATTCAAATGATGTTTTTAGGAAATACGGAAGCACTTGCAGTTGTTCGTGATCAATTATCTGTGTTAAAAGAAAATCGTTTGTTGACTTTTGGAATTATGAGTATGAGTAGCGTCAGCGGATCCATTCTTGGTGCTTATCTATCAATGGTTCCAGCAACATATATTTTCAGCGCTATTCCTTTAAACTGTATTAACGCATTAATCTTGGCTAATGTTTTAAATCCTGTAGAAGTTACTAAAGAAGAGGATGTTATTTATTCACCTTCAAAAAATGAAAAAAAAGATTTCTTTTCTACTATTTCAAACAGTATGTTAGTTGGGATGAATATGGTTATTGTTATTTTAGCGATGGTAATTGGGTATGTAGCATTAACAGCATGTTTAAATGGTATTTTGAGCTTTTTTGTAACAGGTTTAACAATTCAAAAAATCTTCTCTATTATCTTTAGCCCCTTTGCTTTTTTACTCGGTTTATCAGGAAAAGATGCTATGTATGTAGCTGAATTAATGGGGATAAAAATAACAACGAATGAATTTGTTGCAATGATGGATTTAAAATCAAACCTAAAGTCTTTACAACCACATACAATTGCAGTTGCCACAACATTTCTAGCTTCTTTTGCAAACTTTAGTACAGTAGGTATGATTTATGGAACATACAATTCTTTATTTGGCGGGGAAAAATCATCAATAATCGGTAAAAATGTTTGGAAGCTTCTTGTTAGCGGAATGGCTGTTTCCTTATTAAGTGCTATGCTTGTGGGGCTTTTTGTATGGTAAATGAATAATTGTAATAAGATGAAGACACTTAAACTGAATTGGGTGTCTTCATCTTATTACTTGTTCTTTTATAATTCTTATCCCCGAATCTGTCCATTCCCACGAATCACATATTTTGTGGAAGTTAATGCAGGTAACCCCATTGGTCCCCTTACATGTAGCTTTTGTGTACTGATGCCAATTTCTGCGCCGAATCCGAATTCAGATCCATCAGTAAAACGAGTTGATGCATTATGATACAGTGCAGCCGCATCAACAGATGTGAAAAACTTACTGACGCTTTCCTCGTTTTCTGTAATAATCGCTTCGGAATGCATAGATCCATACGTATTTATGTGATGAATCGCTTCTTCCGTAGTGGAAACCACTTTAACTGCCAGTGTGAGAGATAAAAACTCTGTTTCCCAGTCTTCTTCTGAAGCTAATGCAATAGAAGAATCAATTGCCAATGCTTTATTATCACCACGTAGCTCCACGCCTCTTTCCTTCAAGGAAGAAAATAGCTCGCTACCAAATTGCTGCGCCCAATTCTCATGAAGTATAATCGTTTCAATTGCATTACATACAGATGGACGCTGCGTTTTTGCGTTTATAATAATATCAATTGCCATTTGTTTATTTGCTGTTTCATCAATAAAAATATGACAATTTCCCGCACCTGTTTCAAGTACTGGAACAGATGCTTCTCTCACTACAGTATCTATTAACTGCTTGCCGCCTCTTGGAATAAGAACATCCAAGTACTCATTCAATGTAAACAACTGCTTTGCACTATCGCGCGTTGTATCTTCTATGAGCTGCACACTTTCTGAAGGCAAGCTTGTTTGTTTGAGCGCCCGGTGAATAACGCTAACGATGGCTTTGTTAGAATGAATAGCAGAAGAACTACCACGTAGTATTACTGCGTTTCCTGTTTTTAAGCAAATTGTAGCAGCATCCACTGTCACATTCGGCCTTGCCTCGTAAATCATTCCGACAACACCAAGTGGTACGCGCATCTCCTGAATAGACAGTCCATTTGGTCGTTCCCATGCACTAACACATTCTCCAACAGGATCACGTAAATCAATTAGTTGCTTAATACCTTCAGTCATATCAATGATACGCTGTTCATTCAGCATAAGACGATCAAGAAGAGAATCAGAAAATCCTTTTGCCTTCCCTTCTTCAATATCCCGTTTGTTTTCCTCTAAAATATAAGCTGTTTCTACTATCATCTGATCAGCAATCGCAGCAAGTGCTTCGTTTTTTTGATTTGTAGATTTAAGTACAAGTTCTCTAGCAATTTCTTTCGCCTTTTTCCCCTTTGCCAACACTTCATTCATTTTTATTTCCTCCTTTTAAAAAGTTAATAAGTAAAAATTAAAGACCCGTTTATCTCCACCAACTAAGTGTTTCCCGCCTATGGAATTAAAGAATTTGAGCAGTGGACTCTGCCCTCGCTATTCTTAAAATGAAACCCAATGATCCCTATGGATAACTTCATAATTATGCCTTTCCCCTCTTGCTTGAATATCTTGGCTCTGCATACCTTTTAGATCCTTTAGTTCCTCTGCGCTATATGTGCATTGTCCTTTTCCTATTACGCGCCCTTGTTGCGTGATTACTTCCACGACTTCGCCCACTTGGAAAAATCCTGACACATTTGTAACACCAGCAGGAAGAAGACTCTTACCATGCTGAATGATTGCAGAAGCTGCCCCCGCATCTACTTCAATTTGTCCGCTAACAAGCGAATGCAAGGCGATCCATTGCTTGTTCATCTTAATCATTTTTTGAGGAGCATTCCCGATATATGTTCCATCACCTTTGCCCTTCATAACATCTAAAAACTTCTCCTGTCCACATCCCGTTCCGATAAATACACTCACTCCAAGAGATAGTGCCGTCTTTGCAGCATCGATTTTTGATTTCATACCGCCAGTCCCAAGTTTTGAGCCCGCATCTCCAGCAAGAGAAGCAATTTCTTCCGTTACCTCAGGAAGGAAATGATATTTTTTCGCACCCGCATTTTTCTGAGGATTTTGGTCATATAAACCGTTCACATCTGTAAAAATCATGAGCATATCTGCCGAAACAAGTCCGCTTACTAAAGCTGACAGCATATCATTATCACCGAACGTCAGCTCTTCTAAAGAAATGGAATCATTTTCATTGATTATAGGAAGAGCGGAACGATTTAGTAGCTCTCCTAAAGTAGCGTAAGCGTTACTGTATTGTTCTTTTCTAGAAAAGTCACTTCTCGTTAGTAAAAGTTGTGCAGTAACGATACCATATTTACGGAATTCCTCCGTGTACGCCTGCATTAATAAACTTTGCCCGACAGCGGCAGCAGCCTGTTTCCCTTTAATTGTCACAGGTCTGCTAGGATACCCTAGAGCAGAAAAACCTGCAGCGACTGCCCCAGATGTAATCAACAAAACTTCATGCCCTTCCTCTTTCAATCGTGCCAATGCAGCAACGTGATCTGAAAGTTGTTCTTTACAGATGCCTCCATGACTTGCTGCCAAGGAACTGCTCCCAATCTTTACAACAATTCTTTGCTTTCTCACTTTTTTATCCCCCAAGTCTAAAATCAAAGTTTTTATAAATTTCACTTCTATTCATACAGCTTACAGCGGCTTCTATTCTTATCAGTGCTGCACCTAGCCTATTAAAGAGCAAAATAAAAATGACCACTTCGCCCTTAATAAAATAAAAAGGACGAAACGGTCATTGTTCCGCGGTACCACCTTAATTGATATACATAGATATCCACTTGGCGCCTATAACGCAGGCGAACGCCTAAACTTTCATTTAAGACTCAGGGATAGGTTCGATATATTCTATACGAGGAATCTTTCAGCCGGTGAATTCCACTCTCTTTCGCAAGAAGACATATGTACTATTTCCCTTCAACGATTTTCGGTTTAATTTTTTATATTATGCGATATAATTTGATTTGGTGTCAAGAAGTATTTTTAAAAATAAATAGAGCGGCAAGTTACCTGTATGAATTTATTACCCTACTGAATGAAAATACAAATCGATATAAGTTTAACTCATATTCATCAACATAAAACCTAAAATTAAAGTGTATATATTTACATATTGTCGAATATAATTGATTTTCAACTTTTGGTGTTGCAAAAAGGAATATATTCTCTTAGAATGTTTCTTTATATTGCATGGAGATGTTATTGTTATTTTAAGATAACAATTTCAAAATGATATAATTTATTATAAAAGGAGCAAGATTGAGTTATTATGGATAAACAAATTGGATTCATCGGTTGCGGAAATATGGGAATGGCTATGATTGGTGGGATGCTAAACAAAAAGATAGTGTCTGCAAATAATATTCTTTGTTCGGATTTAAACACTACGAATTTAAAAAATGCTAGTGAAAAATATGGGCTAACTACAACTACTGACAACAATGAAGTAGCTAAAAATGCTGATATTTTAATTTTATCAATTAAACCAGACCTATACGCATCAATCATTAACGAAATAAAAGAAATAATCAAAAACGATGTTATCGTCGTAACGATCGCTGCCGGGAAAAGCATTAAAAGTACTGAAGAGGCTTTTGCTAAAAAATTAAAGGTTGTAAGAGTAATGCCTAACACCCCTGCTCTTGTTGGAGAAGGAATGTCTGCGTTATGCCCTAATGAAATGGTGACAGAAAAAGATTTAGAAGATGTGCTAAACATTTTCAATAGCTTTGGTCAAACAGAGATCGTAAGCGAAAAATTAATGGACGTTGTAACATCTGTAAGTGGTTCGTCGCCAGCATACGTATATATGATTATAGAAGCGATGGCAGATGCAGCTGTATTAAATGGTATGCCTAGAAATCAAGCATATAAATTCGCTGCTCAAGCTGTGTTAGGCTCTGCAAAAATGGTACTAGAAACAGGCATACATCCAGGTGAATTGAAAGATATGGTTTGTTCCCCTGGCGGAACAACGATAGAAGCTGTAGCAACATTAGAGGAAAAAGGCTTACGAACAGCCATCATTTCAGCTATGCAGCGTTGTACGCAAAAGTCTGTTGAACTATCTAGGCAAACTAAAAAGTAATAAATAAGTGTAAAGAAACCCACTTTAAATACATTCACATATCTTTAAACAGTTTTAGACTATATGTACATTACATTTACATACTCCTCCTTTTTCACCAGTAACTGAACGGACAAATTCAAGGATAATTGAGTTTGTCCGTTTTGTATTTTGTTATCTTAAAATAATTTCACTGTTCTTATTATCATTTATTTTATAGCGTAATACCCTTTTATCATTAAGGTAACATCATTTTTATATGTATTTTCTGCAGATTGTATTAAGTTTTAAATCATACGTTTCTTGTAAAAGACATGATACATACCAGATGAAATATACTCAGAGACTAAGCATAATATCTATTGAAAAAAGTAATATCAATCGCCTCAAATTGTTAACATAATATTTTTATCGTCCTCTAATATTAATACCTACTATTCCTAATCCACCTCCATTACAATTTAAATCATTTAAGTTTTCTACATATCGTGCATCTACTAGTTAAACAAAAACTCCCCTTAAATCGAAAATGATTAAGGGGAGTCAGTCATATTTGATGAAGTTATAGTTCTGATTTTACTGGAATAGAAACATTGTTTTTCACTAATTTTTTGGCGTCTTTAAAGCTAACAAAATTGTTGTTTTGCTCATCCCAAAGACGGAAACGGAGTGACCGCAAACTTGTAGCAAGAGTAATCGTTGGTACATTCTTTAAAGGAAGCGTATTATTGTGTGCCTCTTCTAGTTTATAGTTAGGTACTCTTGGACTTAAATGGTGAACATGATGAAATCCAATATTACCAGTTAAAAATTGCAAGATTTTAGGTAGTTTATAAAAAGAACTTCCTTCCACTGCCGCTTTCACATATTCCCACTCTTTATCTTCTTCAAAATAAGAATCCTCGAATGTGTGCTGTACGTAAAACAGCCAAATACCTATTGAACCTGCTATTAAGAATATGGAACCATGTACTAAAAGAAACGATTGCCATCCGATTGCCCAGCAAAGTAACCCTACTAAAGCAACAATTAAAACATTCGTCAAATAGGTGTTCATGCGTTCCTTCTTTCTAGCACCTTTTCTGTTAAATCTATTTTTAAGTAGAAAAACATAAATCGGACCTAACACAAACATAACGAATGGGTTGCGATATAAACGATATGCTAAACGGAGTCTAAATGGCGCTGCCAAATATTCATTCAATGTAAGCGTCCAAATATCTCCTGTACCTCGCTTATCCAAATTACCACTTGTAGCGTGATGAACGGAATGCTCATGCCCCCATTGATCAAACGGGAATAAAGTTAAAACACCCATACATGTCCCTACTATTCTATTTACACGACGGCTTTTAAAGAAAGAATGATGGGTACAATCATGAAAAATAATGAAAACCCGTGTCATAAATCCAGCGGCTAACACAGCTGGAACTAATGCTAACCAATAAGAAACGGACAAACTTTTATAAGCAAGGTACCATAAGATAATAAATGGCACTACCGTATTGATGATTTGCCAAACACTTTTTTTTGCCGTTGATTTTTCAAAAGGAGCAACTTGTTTTTTTAAATTTTTAGTATTTTGTAAGGTCATTTTTTCTAATTCCTTTCCTTTATGTTGCTAATTCGTATTATAACACATTATTAGTAGCAGGTGTTATACGTAGGTATAATAAATATTTTATACTATGAAAATCTCTTTTTTCTTACTCATTCCTTACAAATTACTTACGTCCAGAATAGCTTCTATTATAGGATAGAAGGAGCATTTGTGCCGGAAATTTCGAAGTTTTTCCAAATAAATATATTAATTAAAAAGAAACACAGAATTTTTCCACTTCTGTACTGCCCCGTTTCCACAATCAGAAGTGAACTGTCCCATAAGTCGGTGTCACCGACTTTGATATGCTCCTCTTAGTCTCGTAATGTTTACTTGTTGCAATTGATTTTACCGGAACTGGATCTATTTCATGAAACTAATCAAATTACATTTCAAATAAAAAACTAGTCTATTTTGAAAACTTCCCTCACTTTTATTTAACTGTTATTCTATATAAAATATAAAAATTCAACGTCCGTTTATTTAATTTTAAATCTATGATATATTCAAAATATTAATCACACAAAGTTAATAAAATGAAAACAAGGGAAATTTATGAAAAAATATATTTTATATTCATACTAAAATCACATAGTTTTTAATATAGAAAGGAGATTCAAAATTTGAATAAGAATTTAACCAAAATTACATTAATAAGCGGTCTCGCTCTTATACTTTATCATTTTTTCAAATGGTATTTAGTTGAATTCCTTACCCCATTTGTTATGCCATTTCTTTCAATAATAGTTCATGGATTGTTTTTCTTGATATTAATTTTCACAATCATACATCTTATCAAATACAAAAATTGGAAACCGTTAATTATTCAATTAATCATAATAATTACTTGGATATGTATACCATTTAATGAGATTTATATAAATTTAGATTTTATTATCTATAAAGAAGACCGTGAAAAAGTTATAGCACGTATAGAACATAAAGAGTTAACTCCTAATGTTCATTATGATAGTAGACAAATTCATTTACCTAAACAGTTTGCATCCACTTCCAAAAACGGTGGGGATGTAATTATTCAACAAAATAAAAATGGTATTTCTGTTTTCTTTTTTACTTATCGTGGTATATTAGATAATTTTTCAGGATTTATTTATACACCAAATGATACTAAACCAAACAAATACGACTTTAATAATGAATATAAAGAAATCACAAAAATAGAAAAAAACTGGTATTATGTCACATCATATTAAAGAACACAAAAATTTTCTTTTAATTATATTAAAAACATACCGTATTTATAGAAAGGGAATGCTTGTATACTATATACTGATCTGTACTGCATTCCCTAATTAGGCCCGAAACGGATTCTTGTCGTATTAGCTCATTCAAGGTGATGCAATTTTTTTACAAGCGATACATCTTTTTTATCATATACGTCGCTTTAACACCACTCAATATAGAGGTTGCTGTTTCAAATGACTCGAACCTTAACATAGGAGTAGCATCACACATCCATCAACTTAAGAATTTTCTCGTTTTGGATTATTTGTTTTTCTCAGCTTGATTGTGACAGGGCACTGCCAACAAAAAGCGATTTTCGTACGCTAAGCAATCTTTTATATAAAAAAGCCGATTTCTTGTAATCTAAAGGATAATCGGCTTTTTACTGTTCATTTATTTGTAGTAGTTGAAGAAATTCTAAAGATATAATCATATTAATTATTATCTATAAAGTGAAACTTTAATCAGAGGGTTTTTTTTCAATCCCCACTGATTATTAGCCTTCACCAATCGGGCTTTTACGGGCAGCCCGACTCCCACAAATAGCGGGATAAGAACGACTTAATCGTTACTTTTAACATAACATCATTTACAGAAAGAAGGAATGATTATCTTTATTAAAATACAAAATTGGTTTAACAATAAAAACAAGATTATAATAAATAAAAATTTATTGTTAAACGATAAATTTCATGTTAGATTAAATAGATAATTAATAAATGAGGTGCTTTATATGAAACAAGGATCAACACTCTTTTTAAAGACAGCTATTATTCTGATTGGAATCCCTGTTCTTGCTTTATGTATATTTTTAGTTCCTAACATAGGGAAATATGCAGCAGAATTGTTCCCGGATATTGCATTTATAAAATATCTTGTTTTAATCAATCTATATGCAACCGTGATACCTTTTTATTTTGCTCTATATCAAGCCTTTAAACTTGTAAGCTTCATTGACAAGGGTAACGCTTTCTCGAAATTATCTGTTAGGGCTTTAAAAAAGATAAAAAACTGCGCAGTAACAATCAGTATTTTATATGTGGTAGGTATGCCACTCTTCTATCTTGTAGCAGAGAGAGATGATGCACCAGGTATTATTATACTTGGTATGCTCCTAATCTTTGCTTCAATGGTTATCGCAGTCTTTGCTGCCGTTCTCCAAAGACTTTTAAAAGATGCGATAGATATAAAATCAGAAAATGATTTAACGGTCTGAGGTGAATAACATGGCAATAATAATTAATATTGATGTAATGTTAGCTAAAAGAAAAATGAGTGTAACAGAGCTTTCGGAGAAGGTTGGAATTACAATGGCTAACCTTTCTATATTAAAAAATGGAAAAGCAAAAGCAATTAGAATTACAACTTTAGATGCTATTTGTAAAGCATTAGAATGCCAGCCTGGGGATATTTTAGAATATCAACCTGAAGATAGCGAATAAAAAAGAGTCCTTCTCGTAATGAAGGACTCTTTTTATCGCTCATTAAGGCGCAAAACTTATTTGCCCAGTAAACAATAAGATAATCGCGATAATCCAAAAAATAAAAAATGATGAGGAAAGTATTAATGAGATAATTGCAATTGCCTTCTTCTCTGTTTGTTTCGTCATTGTAATTATTGAAAGTATAATACCTACACCTGTAAGAGCAATCGTTACATAATCTCCAACTATATTTCCCGCATTCGCTATTCTCGTCGGAGTTATAAAAACGAATAAAAAACACATAATTCCGATGAGTAAAGATATATAGCTTATTATACTGTACTTCTTTTTGGGAACTATTTCGATTTTCATAATACCCACCCCTTTTATATAGCTATGTGTTCATATTAGCATGAATAACCATAATTTGGTTAAAACAAAAAAACAGATAAAGTGGACACAACCACCTTATCTGCCATTACATTTCTACCTAATTACTAACCCAGCTATTTCTTCTTTATCGTTATAAGTTACGATAAAGGTACGTTGTTCTTTACTATACTTTGCTACAAGAATAACAGTATATAAACCATCTTTTTCTTCAATCGATTTTTTCTCAATTTTTTCGAATGTACCAGCTTTTTCAATTATAGGAGTAAGTTCTTTCATTTGCTCTTCTGATAAGGCTGATTTCATTTTACTATCAAATTTTTCATGTACTTCTTTATACTTAGCTTCATTTAGTAACGTTACAATCTCTTCCGCTTTCGGAATAAACTTTTTTGAAGTACTTTCATCTACTTTATTACCAGTACATGCTGCAAGTGCGAACGCCGCAATAGCACTTATAATAATGAGTAACATTCTTTTCATTTTAATACACCCTTTCTTTTTAAGATGAAACTATAACTAAATAGAAGTAAAGCACAAATTGCTATTGAAACTTCTGACATAATGATCCCGTTTTTCCCTGGTACATATAGAGATATAATGCCAGCTAATGCATTTGCGGTCCCATGGATGAGAATTGCATATACAACATAACGGAATTTCTTTTGGACGACAGCTTGTAATACAATGAAGGAAAGTCCAATATGCAATATCATCGCGAAGATGCGCTCAATACCGCCGAAATAGTAACTGTCACCATTTTGAATGACTGTTTGTGACAATAATAGAGATATTACCGGGATACCAACTATCAACACCGCCTCAATACCACCGTGCCCTACTCCGAATAAAAATCCAGACTGCCAATCTCGTTGTTTCATAAAATAACGTATTGCGATAAAACGGGCTACCTCTTCAAAAATACCAGCTGATAAACTAAGCAAAAATACAAGTAATACAGGCTGCATTACTGAAAACATTTGAAAATCTGTGCTAGTTCCATTTACATAATTCAGTATTGGTATGCGGATCAATATTTGTGATACAACAAAAGCCAATACACCTAACATATACGGGATATAGCGTTTCTTCCAAACAGCATAGAAAAGTGCTACAAGCGGTAAACCAAAGCTAATCATTGTTGTAAAAATAAGACCATTCATCTCGCTTCACCTCTTACTTAAAGTGTATATAAACGAGTGAAGGAAGTATGTAGTTCTTTCCTATTCGGTTTCATTTTCATCATAGATGGTCATTTCATCTCTTTTAATATGAGTGTTTGCGTGAAATAAGGACTTACATAAGTTGTTTCTAACGTCGCGTTATTTGTTTTATTCATAATCCGTTTTAACGAAAATAGCCCGTATCCTCTCGATCCTGCTTTACTTGAATGGTTTTTCTCATAAATTTTTTGCAAATCAATCGCTTCACTCTTTGAACTATTACGTACGATAAAATATTGTTGTGAATCCATTTCAAAAAATGCGATTTGCAATATCTTTTCCTCACTATGTACTGCCTCTTCAATTGCATTGTCTACTAAAACTGAAATGATGCGAATAAATGAAATGATCGTCATCGAAACACTTTCAATTTTCTCCGGTATATCAAGCATTACTTTTATTTGTTGTTGCTGGGCAGTGCCAACTTTCGCTCTCAATACACTTCTCACTTCAGGAATATGTATGCGAGATAATTTCGCAAGATCAAGTTCATGATCATTTATTGTTTTTAACGTAGGAGCTATAACGTCATAGTACACTTGCTCAATTTCTTTCACATTTTTCGTACGTATTCCCTCTTCTAACGATAGTAATACATTCATATAATCGTGACGGAAACTAGCAAGCTCATCATGCATATCCTCTAATTTCTCCACATAATCTAATAACTCTTTATCTAAACGTTTTTCATGCTCTTCTTGTAACTTTGCTTTCGATAAATGTGAACTTATAAGTACTATGATGACTAATAATAAAAATACAATAATCGCTGAAATATAACTTACATCACTGTATTGTTGATTTAACTTTGCTAAAAACGCAGAAGATGGCCGAGTTAAAATTAGTTCAATAATAAATCCAACAATTAATAATATATAAGTTACATAGTATAGCCGACTACCTACTATATATTGAGCAATTTTTCGGATTCTTTTCCGAGCTACAAAAATACCGATAAAAGTAAGTGTCGATACGATAAGATGAATAATACTACCTGTCCATAAATATAAATTGAATGTTGTTAACATAAAGATTTTCATTCCTAAATCAAATAGCAACATTTTCACTAACGTTATAATCACCATACTCACTAGTGCAAAATATACATTATGCTTAAATTTCAATTCATTTTGCATTAATCCTAAACTTATTAAAAATAACACAATAGTACTATTCAACTCTGGGTATCTCGTTACTGTTACGACAATAGCCAGTAAAATAATGAATACTGCACTTAAAGCTATTAACATTCTATATGACAATCTATTGTACCGGATTAATTGAATGTATAAAAACGTATGGCTTATACTAGTAAGCAGTATTGCAAATAAATCATAAATATACATTACATCTCACCCTTTAATATGTTACGTACTTTACTCAATAAACGACGTGATACTGGAATGCGTTTCCCGCTTTTTAAAACTATCATTTTTTGCTTCGCATCGTAATAAGACATTTGCTTCGTATTCACGATATATGATTGATGACAACGAAATAAACGTTCATCTATTATTTCTATCTCCTTTAATGTTCCATAAAAATAAACGATACGATCTAACGTCACTAATGCTAAACGGTGCGGTTCATCAGTCATAACATATTCAACTTCATGAAACGGAACCCGCACAGTCGCATTACTATTTTCAACGATAAAATCATCAGATGGAATAATATGCTTATTACGCGCTTCATATTGGAGTAAACATTGTTCAAAAACGTTACACCTCTCCTCGTATGGCAACCCTTTATCAATAAAAGTTAAAGCTGATACCATGTATTGATATGAAATAGGTGCAAATTCAGAATGCGTCGTTACAAACACAATAATTCCTTGCGTATCATACTTTCGTATCTCTTGTGCCACTTGTAACCCTTTATGTTCTTCTCTTTTTATCTCTATATCTAAAAAATAGATTGGGATATACTTCGCCTTAGGAATGTTAGTAATGATGTTTTCACTTTTACTAGTTACCTCTATAAAATCAAAAGGCAACATATACTCCTCACAAATCTCTTCAACTAGCCGCTTCATTTGCTGTGCTTGTATGACATCATCTTCTAAAATGAAAATACTCATGTGATCACTCGCTTTATTGAAATCTTTTCATCTATAAATTTATCTATAACTATATAATTCAAATCGTTATACCAATCTCCTCCTAAGTACTAGAAAGTATTAATTTTCTATATTTTTTATAAAGCATAGAAAATAACCTCTACTTTCAAGCAAAAAGTAAAGGTTTTATTTGAATTATTTATAAAATAACCTCTCTATCAATCACTACGTTAAAAAATTCCGAGTAATGCGATAAAGAATAATCCGCTACATCACAATTCCCTTGAAACATACATGTTGAAATACCTAATTCTTTTGCAGGTAATAAATCTAATTCTCTATCACCAATAGCTAAATCAATACTGTGCTTTTTATGCAAATGATCATAAGATAAAGTGTTCGGTTTTCGGGGGAAACCATCGTCAATTGTAACCATGTCTACGAAGTATTTCTCCCAGCCGTAATGATTTAATATAGATAATACCCCCGCTCTATCTTTATGAGTCATAATTACATTTTTATCGGCAAACTTTAATACCTCTTCCACTTTTTCAAATGGTTTTATATCTTCTATCATAATGCGACTCTCTAATACATCAATTTCACTTAATTGTTTTTTAGATATTTTATAATAATCAATTGTGTGAGAAAATGAAACCTTTAACTTTGTATAGATTTCCTCTTCACTTATTTCCTTCCCTAAAACTTGAGAAAGAATTTTTGTATATACCGGATACGTATCAAATAACGTCCCATCAAAGTCCCACAAAATATTCATTTCATTCACCCTTCTATTTTCTAATCACTAAATAACTAAATCCGCCCTATCCCTCGGCGATTCCGCTTCCCAATAATACTCCTCAGCTTTCCAATACCTACTTTGAAATTTTGAAAGGTTCTTCTGCGTTTCTGGACTTTCACGTAGAAACCTTGTCTCTCTTGAACAATCCAAATACACCATATAATGAAAGAAATCTCTCCATTCTTTTCGCTGCAGAAAAACGCCTTCTACAATTATTACACCTACTAAAGGAAGCTGTATTTCTTTCATTTCACATGAATCTGTTTCATCATGATAAAAAGGTAATTCTAATTCAATGTCGCTTTGTAACTTTTGAAACAGGTTTCGCAGCAACCAATCAATATCCCATTGAAGGTTGTAGTACTCATACCACTCTTCAAATCCAGTATTATATCGCTCGTTACGCTCGGTAATGTGATCATCAATATGAAAAATATGAAACGAGATTCCATTTCGTTTCATATTTTCTTCTAATTTTTTAACCAATGTTGTTTTACCCGAACGACTTAGTCCATCTATACCTAGTATAAATCGTTCATCTTTATGTTCCTTAATAACTTTCATTATTTCATTTGTGCTCATTACTTTTGCCACTCTTCTTTTAATAATGAATAAACGACCGTGTCATGAGCAACATCATTTTGAATCATATATTTTCGAAGTAATCCTTCTTCTTGAAATCCGACTTTTGTCAATAAATTACGGGAAGCTTCATTTTCTATATATACGACAGCTGCAATTCTTATAAATTGCAACGTTTCAAATCCGTAAGCTAACATTGCTTGCAGTGCTTCGGTTGCGTATCCTTGCCCCCAATGTGTATCATCTAGCTCATAACCAATTTCAGCTCGTTTATGATGATTGTTAATTAAATGAAACCCACACGTACCAATTAATTGATCCGTTCCTTTCTTCTCTATTCCCCAGCGAAATACGCTTCCCTCTTCATTACGCTTTCTAAACGTTTGAATTGTCGTTTTCGCTTGCTCAATATTTTCGAAAGCATCCATCCCAAAATAACGAATAACGGATTCTTTTGAAAAATAATGGAACATCGTTTCTGCATCTAACAGTGTAAGTTCTCTTAATAGTAAACGTTCTGTCTCTAATTTTGGAAACCCCATCCTCTTTTTCTCCTTCTATTCTAATGAACTACAAATTTCAATATAATTACCGTCTGGATCGGCAATGTAAGCAATTGTTTGTCCCCACGGTTTTACGATTGGCTCAACTAGAACTTTAACCCCTTGTTCTTTTAATTTCTCAATCGTTCCCTTTACATCTTCTACAACAAACCCTAACTCAAAATGAGAAGATTGTAGTACACCTTCTGTAAGAGGTAGTCCCGTTAACTCCTTAACATCCTCTCGTGTATTCATCGCTAAAACTGTTGCTCCTGTTTCAAATTCAATATATGTACCGTGCTCTGCTCTTATTGGCAATCTTAAAATTTCTTTATAAAACTGAAGACATTGCTCAAACTTTTCTACATATAAAATAATGTATTTCATTTTTAAGTTCATAATTATTCCCCCTTAACCTTCACCTTTAAAAATTCGACAAATGTTTTTAAAAACCTTGTACCTTATTGAGATGAGCACAAAAAAATGAGGCCGATTTCTCGGCCCCCCAGCTTATTGGCATAAAACAGGAGATTTGGTTTGGACATAACCAGTTCTTACATTTATTATATTTTATTTTTTCTGAATTTTAAATATAATAAATACCTATTTATGTTGAGAAAGTTTTTTTACTTGCATAAAATCATACCGCTTAAGAAATGCTACAAATGGAGGTGTATACATATGGAACCAATGCTATGTCCAAGTTGTAAAACGAACCGAACTCGCTTTAATATTCTTGAGCAACAAGTAAAACCAGTAAAATTAAATCCGCAAACTGGTCAAGTAGAAGAAGAATACACAAATGAAACGATGAACGCTTTTCATATGGCTTATCAAGGACCTACTTACCGCGTCCAATGTGCTGTATGCGGGCTTGTTGAAAACCCAGAGCAATTTATTAAACCGGCTCAAAATCAGTCTTTCTCTTAAACATTTCCCTACCCCCTATCAATTTTCTATAGGGGGTTTTTCCATTTTACATAAGCAAGGTGGACAATTGCTGTTTAATCAAAGGTTTCTAATTCATCTACATGTCTACTATTCATACACCGTCATATATTTTTCTTTTCCACACAAATATAGCGGCCCAATAGAATCAAAGAACAGCTAAGCCTTGCGACCCAAAGTAAGGAAAATTTGATGAAGCAACAACCTGCAACCTTACTAGACTACCATCACTTTGAATATTAAATACTGACACTGTACCCTGATTTCCATTAAGGGTGTAAAAATGTCGTCCATCTTTACTCACTCCAACATCCATCGGAAGACCCGGTGCCGTCCCCGGCGGTGTACTAGTAATATGCCTTACTACTGACACTACTCCATTGGGGGCGATTTGGTAGGTGGAGATGGTGCCACTTAAAGTGTTCGTAGTGTAGGCAAAACGTTCATCCTTCGTTGTTATAACCCAACAGGCAGTTTTATATCCGTTTTGTACAGAGCCGCTGATTACATGAAGAGTACCGTCATTGCTCAAGGAATAAGATGACAACGCATTTGAAACTGCTTCTGTAACTAAGAGAATTCCGGACGATAGAAAGTAAGCACCCAATGGGCCTTTACCGTAAGAATCATTAACAATTGGTCCTGTAACCGTACCATCTTTATTTACATGGAAGACACTGAGATGGTTTGATGTAAGCTCGGAGACAACAATTTTACTACCATCCGGGGTGAAGAGAACTTGTGCGGGCTGAGCATTAAAGGTACTGAGAGCATGAGTGGATCCTGGAATAAGTGTAAGGTTTCCCTTATCATCTATGTGAAATCCAGTAATATTTGATGCAAAATTGTTTGCAGCATTACCTACATTGGAGACATAGAGAAGATTACCATACACACCAATGCTATTGGGCTGAGCACCTCCTGATGACTTTACATCCACGAAAGTCGGCACCCCGTTATCTGCTATGATAAAACTACTGATACTATGGCTGCCTGCGTTAACTGCAAATAGGAACCGACCATCACGGGACAAAGTCAGAGAACCTTGTGATGCTAGAGGATCTATACCATCGTTTGCCGTTTCTGTAGAAACTTCCTTTATACCAGTACCTCTTCCGTAAGTTCGGTAAGAACCCACAAAGGTGAGCATTCCATTCGTATCCATATGAAAAGCAACAATGTGATTCATTACTTCATTATTAGTCATCATGTATACCATACTCGCACGAGCACGAAAATAATTGTTCATTCTCTGCATTTTATGACTCTCCTCCCTTCATAATTTTATATGGTTCTTTTTCCATTTAAATTCCCATGCAAATGGAAATTGATTTAGAAATATCTCTTACTCATCTCGTAGTTTCTTTAAGTGAAATCCTTATTCACTTCCATATTATATTTTCAACCCCACACTCTTTTGGTAATATTTACATAAGAGAGGTGAAATTAATGATTTTAAATAAAAAGTTAATGATTCCATCTACATTTCTACTATTAACTTGTCACATAGGTATTTTTTACTTTTGGATTTTCGATTGGAAGAAGATAACAGCTCCTTACGGTCTAGCTATATGGATTGTTTCTACTGTTTGCGGCTTTTTACTTTATTACCACTTTAAACATCAAAAATCTAATAAAATAGTCTTAATTGGTAGTTCATTATTATTAATCGTTTCTTCATCATTTATGATTTTTTTAGGTATTATCACTGGTATTATCTTTGTAACTGTTAGTTCTATGCCTTAAATATATAGTTTTTTATTATGTAAAAAAGAGTGAACAAAATAGAATTACATAAAAATTAAAGAAGATGATTCCGATAATCATCTTCTTTTAAAATCCACTCTTTATTATAATATTTCGCTTTTCAATTTCTTAATTTTCCAAGAGAGCCTTATAAAGAGATACATATACATACAACCAACAAACCCCAGCATAACTTTCGCCCAAATTGGCACTCTTGATTCTGTTGAACTTAAAAATGCGTTATACATTGAGGGTAATATAGTTATTGAAATAAAGGCAAAAAATTGTAGTAATTCCTTCATTTTTTGTACCTTCGTTTCCTTTTCTGAATAAATATCAGGCAACTCTTTTTCCTCTTCTACATCTTTACAAAAATAATTCCACTTTGCAAAACTCGTTACATGTTTCCATCCACACATTTCATATATTTCAATATATTCTTTTTGTTTTTCCATTGAATCTTTATAATCCAATCTAAAATCCGCTTTATATACTACATCTTTCGGCTTAGTTTTCTGAAACGTATACATTATATTATATTTTTGTAATGCCCAGCCTTGTTGGTGCATATCCCGTAAAAAAGCTTCTTCTTTTTCTAAGCTCCATACCGCGAAAGGTTTGAATATCTTCTTTGTCTCCATCTTCCATTCACTCCCCTAATATACTGTTTCCATTCCTTACAGATCTCTGCAGTCTGTTATACTCTAGCTCTAACACTTCTCTCCCAAACGGTGTTAACTCATAGCACTTCTTTCTGTCTGTAGAGGCAACTTCAACAATCAATTTCTCTTTTAATAACTTCGTCGTATTCCCATATAAAGTACCAGGACCGAGTTTTACTTCCCCATTTGTCATCTCTTCTACCATTTGCATAATTCCATAACCATGCATTGGCTTTACAAGTGACAACAATATGTAATATGTCGCCTCAGTTAATGGAATGTATTTTTGCGCTTTCGCATTCATTATAACTACCTCCGATACATCGCTTCATGATATATCGACTTACGATACATCGTATAACGATATTGCATAATCATATTCCAAAATATGCAAGTGTAATATTAAAATTAAATATCTATTTCTTCGGATTAAAAAATCATACCAATTTTCTGAATAATTTGTTAAAATATAGAAATATCCACTTTTATTTTGAAAGGAATGATACATATGATAAATAAATTAAAAGAAAACATAGGATCTGTTTTTGTCGGTAAGGAAAATGTAATTGATTTACTCCTCGTTTCACTGCTTGCTGATGGACATGTACTTCTTGAAGACGTACCTGGTACTGGAAAAACATTACTAGCAAAAACAATTTCTAAAAGCATTGGTGGTAATTTTTCTCGCGTTCAATTTACCCCTGATGTACTTCCGAGTGATGTAACAGGTATTGAATATTTCAATCCAAAAACTAGTGAATTCGAATTAAGACTTGGACCAGTTATGACAAATATACTACTCGCAGATGAAATTAACCGCGCGATGCCGAGAACACAATCTAGTTTGTTAGAAGCGATGGAAGAACGACAAGTAACGCTTGAAAAGCAGTCTACTCCTCTTCCGAAACCGTTCTTTGTTATTGCGACGCAAAACCCGATTGAATCACAAGGAACTTTCCCTCTTCCAGATGCACAACTTGATCGCTTTTTAATGACGATTTCAATTGGTTATCCGTCTCCTGAAGATGAATTAAAAATGATGCGCCGTTTTCGTAACAATGCACCGTTAGAAAGCGTCACATCTGTCATTTCTTTAGAAGACATTTTAGAAGCACAGAAACAAGTGAAAGAAATTTTCGTATCAGAACCGTTAGAACATTACATTATTAAGCTTGCTCACGCTACAAGAAATCATGATTACATTGCTAACGGTGTAAGCCCGCGTGCTACATTAGCTTTAGTACGTGCCGTTCAAGCACTAGCCTTTTTACGCGGCAGAGAATATTGCACACCTGAAGATATACAATTTTTAGTTCCTTCCGTTTGGAATCACCGTATCGTCTTATCGATGGAAGGAGCTTTACGTACGACAAAAAATGAATTAATGCAAAGGATTTTAAAAGAAGTGGACGTACCCGTGGAGATTGAACAAGCATGAATGGACAGCGCGTTGTAACTGTACCTTTATTTTTTCAACTCCATATTATTCAATTAACTGTGCCAGGTGCTATACTATTTACGTTTTTTCTGCCGCAACGAATTATTATGTTTCTCTTTTTCTTCTACTATTTATTTACGATTTTCATTTATAAATATGTCGCTTACTTAGAGAAAAAATTTCAAATTATAAATGAGAAACAAACAACTCGGCTTTTCCCAGATGAATCTGGACAATTTTATATTCATTTAAAAAATGGTGCAAACATACCACTTGTTAACGGCGTTTGTTATTTTCATTTAAATTCATCTCTTATACCGCATAAGGATCAAGGGATTGAACAAATATCAAAAACGTTATTTTCTTTCCCATTTTCACAACCTGCTCATTCAGCACAAAAATGGGATTTAACATTAACCGCAACGAAGCGTGGTGTGTTTCAAATTGAACAGTTCGAATGTGTTTTAAAAGATCCTTTTCATCTTTTAACTGTACATTTACCTGTTTTCGATAAGTTAAAGGCTGAAATTATTGTGTACCCTTCTCCTAAAGAGGTAGCCGGTTTACAAGAACTTCAGCAACTATTAACAGGTTCGTATCGAACGAATTTCTCTTTTTACAATGATGAAACATCCATTATCGGTGTTAAACGATATGAACGTGAATCTTTCCGCTCTATTCATTGGAAAGCATCTGCTAAAATGCAGGCGTTACAAGCTAAACAATATGAACCTGTAAAAAATTATAGTTGGACAATTTGTCTTTCTTTAGCTGCTGATCGTGGGTTTGGTTGGAAAGAGAATGTAGAAGACCTTATTTCATTTACAACGTACATTTGTCAATTCGCAACGAAGCATCAAATTCCGTTTGAGTTATTTATTAGCGTTTTAGCAGAAGGTGGCCCTTTGCTTTTACCATTAAACGAAGGACAAACACATTACGCCAAAGCGTTAGAAGAATTAGCACGTATTTCAGATGATAGTACATTACTTCCGAAACAAGGATTTCTTCACTATGTAACGAGAAAAAGGGAACGCTCATCTACAATGATATACATTGGTTTGCAGAAAAAGGAGCTCCCACTTCTATCTCAGCCTACGTTCCTCATTAATAATGAAGGGATGGTGGAAAAGCTTGAAAACTTGGCTCTATCACGTTAATGACTTTATTCTGCTCCTCCTCCTTTCGTTATTAACAGAAAGGGACGAACTAGTTGGTATTGCTATATTTTTAGCAACAGGCTATGTAGGTGTAGTTCTTATTCATAAATTAATGAATAAAAAAACAACAGGATTTGTACTACTGTTAGTTATTCAAATAGTCTGTTTTTCTTTCCTTCTCCCTTTCTCTCTATTTGGAACAATTATGTTACCGCTTTTCTTCTTTATCGTACACGCAGTCGGACCTGGCTATCCGGTTCAAAAATCGTTAGGCGGTATTGTATGGTTTGTCGTTTCAGCTATATTTTATGCGCCATTTCCTCCGGTATGGAAATTGTTACCATTAGTTTTACACATCATGATTACATTTTGGTTAACAGGTTCAAATCGTAATCAACAGCTATTACGTTTTTCTTCCCTTATTACTATTGGAATAATTAGTGCTTTACTCATTCCAATATTCCCTTATATTCGGCTTATTTTTTCTTATGTCGTACAAGTAGTTGCTTTAGGATTTGGTTACGCTATAAATCCGTTGTTCTCGGCAGCTACTCAAAAAGATACAGACGATTTTTGGTCGAATAAAGGGAATTTAAAAGATCCTACAATTAAGGAGGAATTGGGGCAACGTACTTTTGATCCAACTCTCATAAATAGCATTACAATAATAGCATGTACAGCCATCGCTATTTACGTCGTTTGGAAAATAGTAAAAAAACGAAAACATTTAAGTTTACCAAATATGCCTGTCTTTGAATCTACAATCATTACTGATAAAGAAGGCATTAGCCAAAAACGGTTCAAACGAAATAAACCACCACATAATGAAATTCGAAAAGAAATTTTCAAACTCGAGAGTAAGCTATCTCCTCCTTTAAACCGAGAACGAGGAGAAACTGTTGAAGCTTGGCTAGAGAGAATTAATGATGAAGAAGAGGTAAATATTCAGAGTCATATTATTATAGACGCGTATAATGCAGTGCGTTATTCAAATGGTGAAAACACTGTACTTCTGCATGAATTTAAGGAAGAGGTTCATAAGCTTTATGCGTATCAGAAGAGTTTGAAGAAGAAGAGAAAATGATGTATACAAAAAGACTCCTATTAAACTAGGAGTCTTTTTGTGTAAAAGTCCACGTTGCTTTTCACAAATTATGCTTTTTTTCCTGCTTCAATTTCTAAAGATTCTTCATGCCACCAAAGTGTTTCTTCAGGATCCTCTTTAGCAATTTGATGTGCTTCTTTTTTCGATTCTACAGTAGGATAAGAACCTTTTAGTGCACGTCCTGATGTTGTGACAAACAGTACACTAAACACAATTAATCCAATTACACTTACACCTGTTAAATAAAATGCTGGTGCCAGTGGATTACCAGTAGCATGAACTAAGTATGAACATACAAGCGGCGTTGTACCACCGAATATAGATACAGAAATATTAAAGGAGATAGAAAGCGCACGATAACGTACATCTGTGAAAAAGAGTGCTGGTAATAACGAAGGCAATGTTCCTTCATATACACTAAGGAAGAAACCTAAAATGAAAATACCCGCAAACATAGCTACAATATGTCCGTTACCAATTAATAAAAATGCTGGAATTGAACATAATGCTAAACCGAGTAAACCAATTTGTACTACGCGTTTATTACCTACTTTATCACTTAATTTACCGAAATAAAGTGCTAGTGGAATCATAAGTGCCATCGTAATTGAAATAATTAATAAGCCCGTTGTTTCTTTGACTTTTAGTACTTGTGTTAAATAAGAAGGAATATACGAAAGGATCATATAGTTTGTAATGTTAAAGAAGGCAACAATTACTGTGCTTAATAAGAAGTCTTTTTTGTGATATTTTAATATATCCATAAATGAAAATTGTTCGTTGTCTTCAGATTCCTCTTGTGCTTTTTCCATCTCTTGAAAGATTGGAGATTCATCTAAATGACGTCGTAAATATAAACCGACCAAACCAATTGGTGCAGCAATTAAGAAAGGAATACGCCATCCCCAGCTGAGCATTTGCTCATCTGTTAATAATAACGTTAAAATGGTAACAATTACCGAGGCAGCAATGTAACCTGAGAGTGTTCCAATTTCAAGACCACTACCGAGTATACCACGCTTTTTATCTGGAGAAGATTCTGCGATATAAACCATTGCTCCTGAATATTCGCCGCCTGTAGAGAAGCCTTGAATCATTCGAGCAATTAAAAGTAGTATTGGTGCCCATACACCAATTTGTTCATAGGTTGGTAGTAATGCGATGAATAATGTAGAAAGTGCCATTAAAATAATAGTTGTACTTAAAACAATCTTTCGGCCATACTTATCTCCTATTCTACCAAAGAAAATACCTCCGATTGGTCGAACGAGAAAGGCCGCTGCAAATGTACCAAATGTAAGTACAAGTTGCAAACCACTATTATCCACACCTGAGAAGAATAGTTGACTTAATATTACCGCTAAATACGCGTATAATCCAAAGTCAAACCACTCCATTGCATTCCCTATACCAGTAGCAATAACTGCTTTCCTGGCTTGTTTAGGATTGACAATATTAACGTCTTGAGGTTCAAAATTCAAATCATTATTTTGTTGCATATAGTAAAACAGCCCCTTATTTAATTTAACTTCTTTAAGCACACCTTCTCTTACTAGAATAAATTCAATACGAAGCACTTAAGGAAAAGCAACGTCTCCTTATCTGTTATTATTGTTTCACATAATTAATTATTTGTCCAACGAGATGCTTCCTAGATTAAGTAATTTACTATTTTAAAAAGCTGAAGAAGGCGCTATACGAGTACCTTTTTCAGCTTTTTATTTTAATACGTAAATTTATTTTTTCCACCCCTATTTTCTTCCTATTTGAATTAAAAATAAGGTGCTTTTTTATAAAGTTTTTTAAACACTCGCTATAGCTGATAAGCTATGAATACAGGAGATAAACTCATAAATAAATGCATCAATTTCTTCTTTAGTAATTATATATGGAGGAAGTAAACGGATGATGTTCCCTTGTGTAACATCAACTAACATTCCTTTCTTCATTAGCTCCACCTGTAATTTCTTAACATTTTCATTCTTATCATTCAAACTAATTCCAAACATCATTCCAGCATGACGTACTTCCTGAATATAATAAGAATTTTCTTTCTGAATTTCTTGCAATTTATCATTTAGATAGTGTGATGTTTCATACGCTTCTTGCATTAAACCATCGTCAATCAATGTATTTAAAACCGTTAACCCTAAAGCCGTTCCCATTGAAGAATGCGCAAACGTTGTACCGTGATCTCCTGGTGCAAATACATCACATAATTTTTCACCTACAATAATTCCGCCAAGCGGTATCCCGCCTCCTGCTCCCTTACCAATTTGAATAATATCCGGTGTAATATTGAAATTTTGATAAGCAAATAGTTTACCAGTTCTCCCCATACCACTTTGAACTTCATCAACGATAAGAATGACATTATATTTATCACATAAGTTTTGAACACCATGTAAATATTCACCCGATAAAGGGTATATCCCCCCGCTACCTAATACAGGCTCTAGCATAATCGCAATTGGATTTTCTTTAACAATTGTTTCTTCTAATTGCTCTATATTCTCGCGCTCTACTTCATATACAGGAATCGATGTTTTAGGGAAATTTTGATATACACTTTCTTGTCTCGTAAAATGAAGTGCCCCTAACGTACGCCCGTGGAAGCTATTCTTCAGCACTACGATTCCTTCACGTTCCTCATGCGTATTCGCTCTATATTTATCAATTAATTTCAACGTTGTTTCTGTCGCTTCCGTACCAGAGTTTGTAAAAAAGACTTTTCCATTTTTTAAAGAGCAATCAACTAATTTCTTTGCATACTCAATCGCAACTGGGTTTAAAAAATGAAATGGGAGATGCAGAGATTTCGTAACTTGTTCCATTGTCGTTTGCACGATTTTCGGGTGATTATACCCTAATACGTTCACTCCGACACCAGAAAATAAATCTACATACTCTTTACCATCCACATCATAAAGCTTGCACCCTTCTCCTCTTTCTATCGCAACCTTCGTACGACAATACGTAGGCATCATATATTCTTTATCTAATTGAAACCAATCCGACATTTTAAATTCCTCCTAGTTATTTTCCCTGTTTATTTATGTTCATTCTCTATAAAATCATGTATAAATTCATTTTTAAGATTGAAATTTTAATTGTGGTTTTCTAAAACGTGTTATTTCTCTTTCCGATATTCATTTTTTCATAATTTCTTCTATTTCAACAGGTCCACTATATGTGCGTTTTTTTCATCTAGCGGTATGTTATAAATTTGAACTTCGTATGTAATACATAATTGAGGCTAAAGAATCATATTTAGTAACAATCAACGAAAAAATTTTGGAGGCTATGTCGATGAATGAAAAACATGATAAACAGAAGGAGTCTTTATTAGGAGAATACTTTAATAGCAATCGAGAACTTACTGAACCAGCTATACTTCACTCTCAAACAGTTGGTTCACGTGGACCTATTTTAAAGCAAGATAATGTACTGCACGAGGCGTTACAAGAATTTATCCATGAAAAAATTTTAGAAAGACCTGTTCATGCAAAAGGATTTGGTGCATTCGGTTATTTTCAAACGATATATCCGATGTCTGAACATACAAAACTAAGCTTTTTACAAAATTCTAATGAGAAAATTCCTGTTATGGTGCGATTTTCATTAGCGGTTAGTACGAAAGGAACACCTGATACTGCTAGAAATGTACGCGGTTTTGCTACAAAATTTTATACAAAAGAAGGCGTATTTGATCTTTTATGTAATCACCTTCCTGTCTTTTCTGTTCGTGATCCGATGCGTTTCCCTGAAACTATTAATGCGTTGTTGCCTTCACCTAAAAATAACTTAATAGACCCTGATAGATTTTGGAGTTTTGTCGCTAGAGCACCCGAATCCATTCATTTTGTTGTCCGTTTATACTCTGATGCTGGTACGGCAAAAAGTCTTCGCCACATTCCAGGACATAGTGTAAATACATATGTTTGGAGAAATGCTCACGGTTATCGAAAGTACGTAAAGTATCATTGGTATCCATTTGAAGGTGTGCAATTCATTACTAGTGAGGAAGCAAATAAACTAGCTGCCGAAAACCCTGATTATAGCGGGAAAGATTTATACGATGCAATTGAAGCTGGTAAAGCAGTGGAATATGGTTTATATGTCCAGCTCATGGATCCTAAAGATGAAACACACCTTTCTTATGACCCTTTAGATGATACAAAAGTATGGGATGAAAAGGAGTATCCTCTTATACCAGTAGGCAAAATGGTATTAAATAAAAATCCTGAAAACTATAAAGAACAAGTAGAAAAAGTCGCTTTCTCCCCTTCTAATTTACTAGACGGTGCAGAACTATCAGATGATAAAATGCTACAAGGTCGTGCTAACATTTATAGTGATTCTCAAAGAAGAAGAATTGGACCTGAATTTCGTAAAATAGCGATCAACCAACAGCAAAATTGGACACCTGCTAATCAAACAACTAGCGGTGACGGAAGATACGTTGAAGGAAAACTTGAAAGAGCTTCTATAACTAAGAAAGACGACTTTGGGCAGCCTGGTGAATTTTATGCGAAGTTACAACCGATAGAAAAAGAACATCTTGCCGAAAACTTAGCTAGTGATTTGAAAGTTATCTCCGATGATATAAGAAAGGTAGTTTTAGGGTATTTCCATGAAGTGTCAGCTGATTTGGCAAAGAGGATTGAGAGTACGATGCAAAGGCTTTAAGAATATAAAAAAACGTCATTTTTAATGATTAAAATGACGTTTTTTTGCGAACTTACTCGTGATTTCTATCGACCAATGTACATTTATTAACGAAATCTTTCCCCTTCAAGATTTTCGTTATCTCATTTCATATTATGGTACTCATTTCTTTTTTCCAGATAATCTTTTTCACATTGTAATGGTCTGTATTCCACGATTTTCCCTTGCTTCTTTTTCGTTTCGGTAACAATCCATTCCCCTTTTTCAAGGTTTAAGCGTTTCATTACATTAGTATCGTCAATTTCTTTATAAAGTAAAAATGCTTCTTGCGCCTTCACAAATAATCTAGGCTCTCCTCTATATCCACCACTATCATAAACTTTAGTTAGCGAATTATAATAAGAATCATTTTCCCTTCCACCATACATCAAATGCGCAGCCTCTAGGTCTCTTTTACTAATTTCCCAAAAACTATTTTCATCAATCTTTAAATCAAATGTAGATATAATGTCATTCATAATGTTTTTCACATACTTTTCATCACGAATTTTACTTTCTTCCAGACAATCCGAAGATAACCTTGGTGCATTTGACTGAGAATGTACCACATGCTGTATAGATACGCACAAAATAAATACACTTAAAACATACAATAGTTTTTTCATATTTAAGTATCACCTCAAATGATTTAGATACTATATTATTTGAGGCTTAGGATATTCTTATGCTAAGAATGAGAAAGGTCCTATAAAATAGACTTTTTATAGGACCTTTCCTTTTAATATTGATTTATCAGTTTCATCGGCGAAGCAAGTACCTTACTACTTTTCACATCATATAATCCTATAGGCGTTACTCGTATAAAAGGCAAGTGCGTCGCAGAAAAGAATAAAATCGTAAATGCCGGATCGTCATACGCGTAGCCACGCTCTTGCAATAATTTCACCATCTGTTTTTCTTCCTGTATTAATTCACTCATTTTTAAATTAGACATAATCCCGAGCAATGGTAATGCTATTTCGTGTAATACTTCATTCTTTTCAACTATTACCATTCCCCCGCCAAGCTCTTTTACCCTATGAAAAGCTGTAAGCATATCTTCTTTACTCTTTCCAATGAGGATGATGTCACCTGTACCGGAATATGAGCTAACAAGGCCTCCTAATTTATTTGCAAAGCCTTTTACAACTGTATTCACTCGCCAAGTACCATCACGAGCAATCATCATAAGGAAACACTCATCATGATCTAGAGAAAGTTCCTCACCGTTTAAGTCGATTTCAGTTACATATGGTTTTGAAATAACATCATTTAATAATTTTATACCTGTTGTTTCAGAAAAAATCATATCTTCTTTCTTTAAAGACCAGTCTAATGATAATGGAGTTACTTTGAATTTACTCCAGTCTATATGTAATGATGCATTTTTGTTTATTCCGTCACGCTTCATCCACTTACCCTTTGCAATTACACTTATTGGAATCGGGTTTTCTTTACTTTCCAAAATATTAATATTTGCAATTCTTCCTGTCGCGATCGCGCCGTGTAAATGCTCCATATTATAATAACGAGCAATGTTATAGCTTGCCATATTATAGGCATCAATTACTGGTATTCCTTGCTTTATCGCGATTTCTATCATCCTATTCGTCATTCCGTTTTCATAAAATGACGGATGTGAACCATCTGTTGTAAACATGAATCTATCAAAGTGCTTGACACCTAATTCCAGCAATTCTTTCAGTAAAACTTCTAAATCTGGACGGATAGAAGAGTTTCTAAGAGAAACGGTGTAACCTTGCATAAGACGTGTTAATGCTTCCTGCCCCGTCATCGCTTCATGATCACAATCTGTACCTAACAGTTTTAACTTCGCTAAAGTCGTTTCAGATGCTCCTGGGAAATGCCCTTCCACCTTTTTATGTAATCGTTTCGTTTCCTGCACCCAATGTAACATTTCATCATCGCCATGTAATAACTTTGGCCACGCCGTTAGCTCGCCGCCTTGAAGAACCGCTTTATGCTTTAGCCACTCTATTATTTCTTCACGATTAAATAAAGATTCCCCGTTTTGCAATTCAGTTTGTCCATCAAAACGACACCACCAATACATACTTGCTGGAATCTTTTCAAATTCATCTAATACACGAAATGCATCTTCACGTTGTAAGGTAAAAAATAAAGTTAAATTATCATTAATAAACGTCGTTGTCCCAAATTGCATCGCATGATTTGCTAAAGTTTCTGGATTATACAATTGATATGGATGTGCATGCGGTTCAATGTAACTAGGAACTACATACTTTCCATCACAATCAATCACTTCACATTCATGTAGTTGCTCTGGTAGTTTTTCTCCTACATATATAATGCGGTCATCATAGATCCAAATATTTGCTTGCACCCACTCGCGCATATAGGAATTTAAATATGTTGCATTCTTGAATAAAATGTGCGGGCTTCTTGTGCCATCTATTACTTCAACATGCTCTCGTAATTGTGTGTTACTCCATCTAAACTGATTTTGTCCCAATGTATTTCACTCCACATCAATTTACTTTTATTTATTAAAATAAAAATAATTAACTAACTAAAGTATTATCCATTCATAACTCCCCTGTATATCCCCTATACCCTTTATTATATGGAATAATTACAAAAATAACAATTTTCAAAATTCATAATATATCTCTTTGATCCAAAATAAAAAAGATATCATGCAACTGACATCTTTTTTATACTAGACTATAAGATTGAATTACACTTGTATCCGTATTTATGTTCTACATATACTTGATTGCTGCCATACCATGAATGCTAATACTGCCCTTATTTGCGAAATTAAAAAGCATCTCTTTTATTTACAACTAAAGCAGTATTCCATTCGCTTTCTTTTCATCTATTTCTTAAATTCAATTTGCATCATTTTATTAAACTGTGTAAAAACATCCATCGCACCTAAAGAGTTAATATTGGCAGCTAATGTATGTTTGCCTCCCATTACTCCGCCAACAAAAGTTGTAAATCCAGGAATTGCCCCTCCGTGACCCCAAACTGAAACACCGTTTGGAAGTTTAGTCTCATAGATCCCAAGGCCATATCCATCACCAACACCTTTTCCTTCTATAGGAACTGTAGTAAGCATTTCTTTTAGCTCACGTTCTTTCAGTAACTTACCACCAAGTAAAAATGAAAAGAATTTATTTAGATCGTCCGCATTAGAAATCATATCTCCAGCTGAATTAGCTAAACTCGGATTATAATACGTCATGTCTTTCAACTCACTTGTTTCATCAATTTTCATATACCCACGAGCATGATTCTTACCTGGAATTACGGGTGAATTCCCTGGTAAAAACGTATTTGACAGATCCAAAGGCTTAATAATTCGCTTTTCAATTTCTTCCGCATAACTATTTCCAGTTATTTTTTCAATAAGCATTCCCAATATGACGT
This sequence comes from Bacillus sp. DB-2, assembly GCF_003315125.1. Taxonomy (NCBI): domain Bacteria; kingdom Bacillati; phylum Bacillota; class Bacilli; order Caryophanales; family Bacillaceae; genus Bacillus; species Bacillus sp. DB-2. The sequence continues at coordinate 193,183 of NZ_QNRN01000011.1, forward strand.
ATCCTGTGTTTGAATACAACCATCCCTTACCTGGTGAAAAATCTGGAGGTAGAGAAAGTCCTATTTTCACTATTTCTTCTGCTGTATACGTTTTTTTCGAATTCATTATGTCAGCGTCTTTTGACTTTAAATATTCAGCTATACCACTCGTATGATTTAAAAGTTGACGTATCGTAATTTGATTGCCATCATACCCATTTCCTTGAATGAGGCCCGGTAGCCACTTTTCAATTGGATCGTCTAGTTGTATGCGATTTTCTCCTACTAATTGAAGTACAGTCGTAGCTGTAAAAGTCTTGGTCACACTACCAATCCGAAAGCGATATTCTGATTTTATCGGTTGCTTTGTACTTAAATCCGCGACGCCAGCAGTATAACTACTAATCTTTCCATTGTTAGACGTCTTCGCTAATATTCCTGGGGTTCCAAGCTGTACTGTTTCCTGCATTACTTGTTTCCAACCATTCCGATTCTTTTGATCATGTGATTGTGACGGACTAGATAAATTTTGAACAGACTCTGCTTTCACAGTAAAACCTGGTGTGAATAGAGTAGTACCCGCTAATAAAACTGCCAAACTTGCTAACTTAATTGAATTACATTTTTTCATAAGGCTCCCTCTCCTCTATTAATATCGGATTAATTCAAGTTATACTTTAATCCTATATGATAAAACTCTCTTTTTTCTTATCCATTCCTTACGAAATACTTACGTTCAGATTTTGATACGATAAACTGAGAAAGAGCTATGCATGAAAATAAAAAGGGCATATAAAATAAGGACAGCGACTTAACTGCCCTTATTTTCATTTCACCTCGTCTTTATTATTTTTAAGATGATTCATTAATTGTGTTCGTTTCAAAGGTACATATATGTTTGTTCCAGTAACATATCTTTTTCCCAATCGAATTATCTTATAAATTTCAGGAGTGCATATTAAGATTAACAATAAAAAAAGAACGTGTTTTCAATTTATCAAAACACGTTCTCTTACATACTTAAAACCCTATATCAACTTTTTATTTCATTCACTTCTTTAAACTACTAATCTATATCCACTTTTACCATCCTGCACTAGCATTCATACCATTTCCAAGAATAGTAAGAAATAGTGACCACAATACTGGTCCTAACGTAAGAAGTAAACTTAGAAGTATAAGTAATCTATATACCCCGGGGAAATTTTGATCTTTACGATTTACAAATACTAAAATAACTAATAATATTATGGTCGTTAAAAATAAAAGTAGAGTTAGCAGCCAATACCAAACCATTAAACTGAGACTCCATGGTGTTAATAGCTCGTGTATTATACCAAATATGATTCCTAATACTCCAAAACTAAAGGTAGTAACTGTTGATTTTATAAGCACTATATTTAATGTTTTTTCGTATGTATTTTTACAATATAAATCTATTAAAGTGTATAAAGATAAATATGCCATTAATACCCCTATCCAAGACAATAACCAGTCTCCGCCTCCTCTAAATAACATGAACAGCAACCAACACATCCCTACTGCAGAAAAAGCAAAGGAAATAAGTATGCTTTTCAATACCGGTTTCATTATATTTTCACACCCTTAAAAATAAATTATAAGTTTTTACTAAACTCATGTAATTTTTTATTAACATGCTACCCATTAATCGTTTAGCTCTAATGCATCCTTTTTTCATTCTATATTAATAAAACAAAGATACACTCATGAACAATTAAAGAAGCAATACTCTACAAAGAGTTCCATATAGCTTGTATATTCTTTTTCCATTGGTAGAGATATTAAAAAATTAAGTATACATTAACATGCAATTAAATATAAGTAAATAAAATTAATTTGCAGCTAATTTTATTTACTTATATAATTTTTATATTTAGATTAACTCAGCCATCTTTTTTATTTTGATATAGCATATTCTGCTATTCATGTCCCCCTTTTCCATCCCGCTCTATCCACCGCATAGTCTTCTTAATATCTAACTCCGTATACGTCTTTTCACCATATCGGACAGACTCGTATATTGGAATAATGTCTATCGTTCTACAAATTCTTTTCAGCCATTGTTGCATCGTTTCATAGGGCCTTCGCTGTTCGTGAAATGGTAAAGTTCTTTCCCATTCAACTAACTTTTTCCTTATCGTATCTGCAGGCAATGACTTTTCTGACTGATCAATGACTTTTTCATCCTTTGTGGTTCTTACCACAGTTTGCTTTGTGACCGATTCTTTCTCCTGTATTATTTCAGTTTTCGTCAACCTTTTCCTAATGTACTTGTAGATGGAATATATAATTGACATTACAATAATCACATAAAAAGCTATACTGATCCATGAGCTTGAGAGCACAGAAAATACATCCCCCCATGAACTTTTCCTTTCGAAAGCTGGCATTTTACTATCCGTTTTTGTTCTTATCCCTTTATCTCCTACTTTTGTCTTTTCCAAAGGTGTGCCATAATCTTCATTATTTTCATTGTTTATTGTTTCCTTATAAATTTTTTCAGATTTCTTTTCACTAAAAAAACGCTCTTTTACTATGTCTTGTACATGCACAACACCTTGTGATAACGTTATCGCACTAACCGCAAAGAATAGTATGATTAAAGCTCTTACACTCCAAAACTTCACTTTCATATGCCGCTTTTTATTCAACATGACATGAATCCCTTCTTATTCTTTAATTACAATCCATTTATTCGTTCTACTGTATTCCCTAGGTGAAGTACCAAGAATTAAAGGAACTGCATCCAATTCCTTACGACGAAATCCTGCTGTATAAAAATAAGAAGATGATACAGGCGTATCTTGATCCGATATTGAGGCAAGTACCTTTAATACATTTTGCAAATGTTTCCGATTATCCCCGTTCTTTACATGTAACAATCCGTTACCTTTCACACTGTTAATCCATAACTCAAATGAACAATCTTGCATGAGCAGTTGTTTGCATATGCCTGCCGTTAATTCAATAAGCTCTTCAATATCATTTCGTAAAGAAACGCCACTTTTATTTTGTAAATTGAGATAAATCGCATATTTATCAGATTGTGTTCGTTCGTATTTTTTCGCAGTTATCATCCCTGTTTTTGCTGTTGCACCCCAATGGATAGAACGAAAATCTTCATTTTCATAAGACTTCACTCCCATTACTTTCGTTTCATCATATAGCGGAGAAGACATCGCTTTTCGAAATCCGCGTGACCATTCTTGTAATTCAGGAACTTGTATTTTCGGAACGGCTGGTAAAACTAAATAGGACGGCGTATCAACTTGTTTATATGTTATATGTTTCGTTATGAATCCAAAGGGATCAGTAATAACAATTTCAACTTCTTCCCATTTCGCGATTCCTCTTTTTAAAGCTACAGCTTGCAAATCAAATGAAACTGCCTCTCCTCCTTTTATATTGAAATTCAAATAATAATTTGAACCTGTACTATGATTTTTGTTTAGTTCATCATGATTCCAAGTTAGCTTGTTTTCACATTTAAATCGAAATACGATATTGAAAATAGGAAATATCGACTTGTTTGAAATTTTCAATTTGCACATATTTATTTCACCTATAAAAACGTTCGAATTACCTTGATTGTATTTCCAGTTAACGCGAGATACTTTCCGAATATATATATATGTGTAGCGCCTATTAAAATTAAATACAAAAATACGAGAGATAATATGAGTAGATTACTTGAAAATACACATAAAATAACGGCTACAACTGACATAACTCCTATTACGAAAGGCTCCGCTAACGGTGTATACACAAGCTGTTGATTCATCGTACATTCTCCACTGGCACACTAATCGTATGAAGAATTTCTTTCATAATTTGTTCTTTCGTCGTTTTCATCTCACCTTCAATCGTTAACGTTAACCGATGAGCACAAACGGATGCAGCTAGTAGTTTTATATCATCTGGCGTACAATAATCTCTTTCATTTAATATCGCTCGTGCTTGAATCGCTCTCATAAATGCCAATGTGCCCCGAGGACTTACACCAATTTCAATTAGCTCATGCTTACGAGTTGCTTCAATGATTTCAAGAAGATAATCTTGCACATCACTCCCTACTAACACTTCCCTTGCACGTTTTTGTATATTTATTATTTCTTCACTCGAAATAATAGAATGCAGCGTTTCTAATGGATCATTCGTTTGGAACCGATTCATCATTTCCTTTTCCGCTTCTCTCGTAGGGTAACCTTGGCGTATAGTAAGTAAAAATCGGTCTAATTGAGCATCAGGTAAAGGAAATGTACCAGCCGATTCAAGAGGATTTTGCGTTGCAATAACTAAAAAAGGTTCTGGTAAAGAATGTGTCTGCTTCGCAATTGTAACAGTACGTTCTTCCATAACTTCAAGTAACGAAGATTGTGTTCTCGGTACAGCTCGATTAATTTCATCTACTAATACTATATTTGCAAAAATAGGCCCTAACCTCGTTTTAAAATCCGATTCCTTCACATCAAAATATTCGAGTCCAATAACATCTCCAGGCAAAGTATCAGCTGTAAATTGAATTCTTTGGAACTTAGCGTCCACACTTTTAGCCAAACTTTTCGCTAATGTTGTTTTCCCCGTCCCAGGTACATCTTCTAATAAAATATGTCCTCTTGCTATAAGAGCTATAGCTGCTAGTTCAATCGATTCATTTTTCCCTATAATGACCTTTGAAATATTGTTAGTGATTTTCTTTAATATGTTCATATATTTCACTTCCACCCTTAAAATATTTTTAAAATTAAGAATATTTATTTTCCAAATTATAACACATCACGTTAGAAGTAAATATATTCCTATCAAAATAAAAAAGATGACCTCAGCATACGCCAAAGTCATCTTCTATAACCATATTATTTTACTAACGTTCCATTATAAGCTTTTATATCAAGCGGAGCATTTAAAAACTGTGATGCTTTACTAACGAAAGATGTGAAGTGTTCACTCGTATTATGACTCGCAACTGCTGCTTCATCTTTCCATACTTCTACCATCGTATAAACACTTTCTTTTTCAGTATCTTTATATAAATCGTAAGATACATTTCCACTTTCTTCTCTTGAACCATGAAGTAATGGCTGAATTTCTTCTAAAAACGATTGTTGTTTTGCTGGATCTACTTGAAATATTGCGTGAATAATAATCATGGTGTTTCCCCTCTCATATCTCACTTATTTCTGTTTTTTTTATAAAATTACTTCCACTCAGCAACTTTTTCAACTGGAAGACGTACTGATGGATAACCACTGTCAGCAGCTTTTCCGATTGAAATTAACATAACTGGTACGTGACGCTCTTTGTCTAATCCGAAAGCTTCTGCGATTTGGTCTTTTTCAAATCCACCAATTGGGCAAGTATCATAGCCGTGAGCACGTGCTGCTAACATAAATTGCATTGCTACAAGACCACCGTCAATTAGTACAGTATCTTTCATTACTTCTGGTGTAACCATTGAGAAGTAACCTGAAAGTTTTTTCATTTGGTCTTCTTTTACTTCAGCTGGCATAAGTCCGCGCTCAACTGCTGTACCGTAAATTTCTTCTGCATTATCAAAGTTATTTAAATCACCAAATACAGCGATCATTGCTGAAGATGTTTCTACTTGAGATTGATTAAATTTCGCAAGTGGCGCCAGTGTTGCTTTTGCTTCGTCACTTTCAATAACTAAGAATCTCCATGGTTGCATGTTTACTGAAGATGGTGCAAGTGTTGCCTCTGTAAGAATTTCTGTCATTTCTTCTTTGCTAATTTTCACTGAAGGATCGTACTTACGAATTGAACGACGTCCTGTTAAAATTTCGTTAAAATCATTTGTTTTTACTGAATTAGTCATAGTTGTATTCTCCCTTTTTTATAATTCTTTTATGTTTTCTTGAATGCGGTCTAGCATTGTTAAAAGATTATCGCGTTCTTCTTCACTTAATCCTTTAAATGCAGATGTTGCGAAACGCTCTTTTTCCTCTTGATACACTTGAATTTTATTTCGTCCCTCTTCTGTAAGAGAAACTAACGTAATTCTGTTATCATCTGGATTTTTACGTCTTGTAATCATTCCATTTGCTTCCAGCTGTTTTAAATGCCTCGTAATCGCGGCATTATCAATATTCACTTCTTGCTGAAGTGCTTTTTGACTAATTTCATCTACTTCATATAACTGAAGTATAAGCTCTAGTCTAGATTGACTCATACCCGTACACCCTTCAAACTTCGAACTTACTTCTTTATTGAGGAAGTGTAATTTATATAAAATTATTGCTTCTTTTGAGCATGAACTTGTCAAATTACCCCTCCTTTACATCCAAATCAAAAATGTTTGATGTATCAATAGTTGATATGTCAATTAATATAATCTATATCGATTTAGAATGCAAGCATTTTGTTTTCTTTTTATTTTTTCCAAATTAAGGCGTTTTGTAGCGTTACAAAAAATGTAAATTACATTATAATAGTAATAATTTAAATGACTGGAGAGTGATTGTAATGCGGCAATACACAAATAAAAATGAGGAATTAAAAATGGAAAATGAAATGAGGATATTTATATATGACAACAATAAATATAGGGATTGTCGCGCACGTAGATGCTGGCAAGACGAGTTTGACTGAGCGTATTCTTTATGAAACGAATGTGATTAAAGAAGTTGGCCGAGTAGATAGTGGCAATACGCAAACTGACTCAATGGAATTAGAAAGACAACGCGGAATTACGATTAAAGCATCTGTCGTTTCTTTCTTTATTGATGATTTAAAAGTAAATGTCATTGATACACCTGGACATGCTGATTTTATCGCTGAAGTGGAGCGATCATTCCGTGTTTTAGACGGTGCCATTTTAGTTATATCTGCCGTTGAAGGTGTGCAAGCACAAACGAAGATTTTAATGCGGATATTACAGAAATTAAACATACCTACTATATTATTTGTTAATAAAATAGACCGTAGTGGCGCAAATACTGAAAAAGTTGTGAAACAAATAAAAGAGCTTCTTTCAAATGAAGCATGCCCCTTCTACTCTGTAGAAAACGAAGGTACAAAGGAAGTACGGATTATTGAATATAAATCCTATGACGATTGTATTGAACGATTAGCACCATTTAACGAATCATTGCTTGAGTCATATGTAAATAACGAAATAATACCGGATGCACTATTAAGAAAAGAACTCGAAAAGCAAATACAGCAAGCAAATGTGTACCCAATCTTTTTCGGTTCAGCAATGACAGGTATAGGAGTAACTGAATTACTTAAAAATATTTCATCCTTAATTCCAGCTACTAAATCGGCACAAGATGAAACATTATCCGGTGTTGTTTTTAAAATTGAACGTGAATCTTCTGGCGAAAAGATTGCTTACGTAAGAGTTTTTTCAGGTAGTTTACACGTTAGAAAATATGTTGATATACAGCGTGGAGAGTCTCTACCACATAAGGAAAAGATTAAAAAAATGTGCATGTTTCATAATGGAGATGCCGTTCAATCTTCTACTGTTCAAAGCGGAGAGTTTTGCAAAGTATGGGGACTTACGAATATTAAAATTGGTGATATTATCGGTGAACGGACGGATTATATAAAAGATATTCACTTTGCCGAACCACAAATGGAAGCTGCTATTGAAGCAGTACCTAAAGAGCGAATTCATGATCTATACGCTGCACTTATGGAGCTATGCGAAGAAGATCCGCTCATTAAAGTGTGGAAAGACAATGTTCACAATGAACTATACATTCGCCTTTTCGGTGAAGTGCAAAAAGAAGTTATTGAAACAACACTTTATGAAAAATACCGTCTACAAGTTACCTTTTCAAACACGCGAGTTGTATGTATTGAAAAACCAATTGACTTAGGGAATAGCGTTGAAGTAATGGGTGAAAAAGAAAATCCTTTTTACGCAACAATCGGCTTCAAAGTTGAACGGGGTGAACTTAACTCTGGCATAACGTATAACTTAGACGTTGAACTTGGATCACTACCTTTAGCATTTCATAAAGCGATTGAAGATACAGTATTTCAAACGTTAAAACAAGGTTTATTTGGATGGGAAGTTACTGACATTATCGTCACGTTAACACATACTGGTTATGCTAGCCCTGTTACAACAGCGAGTGACTTTAGAAACTTAACACCGCTCGTATTAATGGATGCTTTGAAACGGGCTGAAACATGTGTATATGAGCCATTAAACGAATTTGAATTAACTGTACCAGAGCACGCAATTAGTACCACAATGTATAAACTAGCTGCCATCCCAGCAACTTTTGCAGAGCCTATATTCTATAATGACTCTTACCATTTAACAGGATCATTACCTGTTGCAAAAACAGAAAATTTCAAACGACTGCTCCATTCATTTACTGAAGGAGAAGGTATCTTTATAACAAAGCCAACTGGTTTCACAAAGCTTACAGCTCCCTTCCCTACTCGAAAACGTGTTGACTTTAATCCGCTAAATCGGAAAGATTATTTGCTTCATGTTTTGAAGGCTTATTAAATAAAAAAGAGGTGCCATTCGCACCTCTTTTTGCATGTATTGATAGGTTAGTTTTTCCTAACAACTTCTTTAAGTTTTTCTATTATTTTTGCTATCGCTTCGATCGAATTCTCGGTTTCAAATTCTCCAACATTTACAGAATGGTTAGCGTTTTTGACAACTTCAATCTGTAAATTCGTTTTATGTAACTGATTTATTTGATTTGCATTATATTGATGATCTTTATCTCCAATTACTAAAAGCCCGTCGTGATGACTATGTAAGATCGAATCAAAAATCGAATCAAACGTCAATAAAGGTGTAAGTAATATCATGTTTGACTGTAAGTATTCTTCTCTCTTCATTAAATCATTCGCAATCGGGATTGTTCCGAGTGATTTTCCTAAAAACATCGAATCGTTGTATTGTCCATTTCTTAGCACTTCATTAATGATAGGATTAATATCATCCATCATTACTTTCGTTACTTCTTCCATTGGTTTTTCCATTAACTGTCCATCATAGGAATAATGAATATGAACTACATCTATTTTATTTTCAAGCATAAGCATCGTTGCATAATAAAATAACGGCTTGTCATAATTGTAGCCTGAACCTGAGAACATAAAACAAATTGTATTAGAACCTTTTTCGATATGTGTGTAACGAATGACTTTATCATCTATATGTATCTCTTTTTTAGTCCCCTTCACCGTTTTCCCCTCCAAGCACGCTTACTTTTGTAACACGATATGTTCTGTATGAACTGATACATCCTTTACTTTATCTTTTATAAACGCTGGCTGTAAGTTATATGCATCTAACTCTTCTACCGGCACCCACTTAAATAAATATTTTCTACCTTCTTCTTCAAGAATATATTGATCCGCCCCATTTGCAGGTAATTCATGCAATTCTACTTCATAATAAAAACTAATCTCATGAAACTTTCGCTCAGAAAGTGTAAAGAAGTTTTCTACTGACCATATTAATCTCTTCACTTCAATAGGTACGCCTAGTTCTTCTGCAAGCTCTCGTTTTAACGCATCTTCACTATTTTCTAGCATTTTCACTCTTCCGCCTGGTACGTACCAATACTCTTCACCTTCATCTTGAAGGATAAGTATTTTATTATCATATTTACAAATTGCTCCGACTCGGTAATTAAAACATGTTTCTTCTACTTTAAACGTAAGATCCATCCTGAATGCCCCCTATATATTATTTAAATATCAAATCATTACAAAACTATTATGTATGTGCTGTACAAATAAGATTACTAAATTTTTCTATTGCATTCAATGATTTTCGAACTTTCCGAAAACTACACTTACCTTTTCGTCATTACAGGTATTTATACATATGTTACAATCACAATGCATACTAGAAAAGCAATATGGGGGTACGAATAGAAACGTTATTAATCCAGCAAACTGAGAAATCAAATAAGTTTTGGAAAATCGTTGTGAAAGATAGAGACTACGTTGTGTTTTACGGAAAAATTGGCACAGCTGGTAGTGTGAAAGCGAAAGAGTTTGAAACAGAAGAAGAATGTATAAAAGAAGCTAACAAACTAATCGCTTCCAAACGAAAAAAGGGATATACAGACCCGTGCCTTGGGGAAGATTACATAAAAGAAAAAACGATGACAGAAGAAGAATTTTGGGAACTGCTCGCTCGTGCAAAAACGAAAGGCGAAGATCAAGAAGAACAAATAGAATGGCTTACTTCTCATCTCGCTAAGCGTACAGTACACGAAATTGTAGCTTTTGATACGCATATGCATCGCATATTAAAATCTTCCTATACGTCTCGTTTATGGGCAGCTGCCTATATTATTTTAGGCGGTTGCTCGGATGATTCTTTTGATTACTTCCGCGGATGGTTATTGTTCCAAGGAAAAGAAGTTTATGAAGCGTGTATTGAAGATCCAGAACGATTAATTTCTGTGTTAGAAAATTTGAGTGAGGATGATGTTCCTGAAATTGAAGAACTTTCTTTATATTTCGGTTACACTGTATATGTAGAAAAAACTGGAGATGAAGAGGATACTTACTTTACACTTTATCATGTCTTATCTAATGAAAAATTCGACGATATAGATATCGAGTTTGACTGGAATGAAGATGACGAAGACGGTTTGAAAAAGATGTTTCCTAAGTTATGGGAAATATATGGGGAAGAACCAATTGAATGGTAGATAAATATTAGGACTCTGTTTAACCAATAGACAGAGTCCTGTTTTCATAGAATCCTTATTTACACTCTCTTTGTTTCATTCCACTTATCTAACAGCTCCTTTTCTCTTTCAATTGAAATACCTGCCTTTAATTCCCTATGTTTCGTTTCTTTCATCCACTCATACACGTCTGTAACAGTATCTTCTAAACTTCTAAAAGTAAGACCCTCTTTAACTGCGCTCTCTATATTAATAGAGAATCCACCTTTCCACGGATCTGTTTCACCTTCTAATGAAAAAGCTTCGGGAAGCCATAATGGCATTTCCGTCCATGGCTGTACTTTATTCTCATTCATAAACGATTCATCAACCCAAACGAATTCAGCATCACTATTCGTACCCTTTTTACACGTATTTAATAGCTCTTCCATCGTCAATTCATAATTTGGACCTGTAACATTGAATGTACCTGCTTTATTGGTTTCTGCCATGTTTAGTCCCCAGTTTGCCACGTCTTTTATATCAACTATCTGCACTGGACGGTCTTTTCTTCCTGGAACTAGCACTTCTCCTCCCTTTACTACACGCCCAATCCAGTATGGAAGCCGATCTGTATAATCAAACATCCCTGAAAGAAGTCCTGCTCTTACATGTAAAACACGCCCCGGCCAATAATTCTCTGCTTCTTTTTCACATAATACTTTAAGCGCACCGTAATACTCATAAGGAGATATTTCACCATTCTCTACAGCTTTTACCTTATCACTTGGTGGTTCAGGTAGTAATTTATAATCTTCTTTTATGTGATACGGAATCCAATCTTTATATACGGAAAGGCTTGAGATGAATGTATAATGCTTTATATTATCTTTAAGTACTTCTCCTACATTCCTAATGTGATGAGGAGAAAATCCACACGTATCTATGACCAAATCCCATTTTCGATTTTCTAAACTTGAAACATCATCATTTCTGTCACCGATTAACTGCTCTACTTCAGGAAAAACTTCTTTATTCGTTCCGCGATTAAATAATGTAACTTCATGTCCTCTTTTTAAAGCTTCTTCTACGAAAGCTCTTCCTAAAAAACGTGTACCACCTAGAATTAAAATCTTCATGTTTCTCCCCCCATTCGTGATTGAAAATCCTTTCTTTTGTTAAACGATTTTTTGCTCTGAAAAGTTACGGGTGGGATGTAGCTTTTTACTACAATTTTAATTCTATAAAATAAAAAGAAACCATTTTGAAAAGTTAATCAGCATGGTTTCTTAAATAATAAATAATTATTAACTCTCATTCTTTAACTCCGCACAACTTCCCCATCAACTAACTCAATTATTCTATTACACTGATTCGCTACTTCAATATCATGCGTTACAATAATAATCGTTCTTCCTTCTTCATTAAGTTGTAATAGCAGATTCATAATTTCTTCTCCGGTCTTCCTATCTAAATTCCCAGTCGGTTCATCAGCCAAAATTATTTCTGGTTCGCCCACTAACGCTCTTGCGATAGCTACCCGCTGCTGTTGTCCACCTGATAACTCGTCTGGTGTTTTATGCATATGTTCTTTTAAACCTACTTTTTCTAAATAGAACTTCGCCTTATTTTCTCTTTCACGTTTCTTTAGCTTTCTATACGTTAGTGGTAGTGCTACATTATCCAGTACACTATGTTCTTTTAACAACGCAAAATATTGAAAAATAAATCCAATCATTTCATTTCTTGTTTTATGAACTTTATTTGCTCTAATTTCACTTAATGTTTTTCCATTTAAAGTATATTCCCCATCATTCGGCATATCAATTAACCCTATAACATTTAATAGTGTACTTTTTCCTGAACCTGATCGACCCATTACCGCTATAATTTCGCCCTTTTTTATCGTTAAGTTTATACCGTTTAAAGCGAACGTTTTGTGATTTTTGTTACTATACACCTTTTTAATATCTTTTAGCTCAATTAAACTCATTATTCCATCCCTCCTATTAATGTTTTAGGTTCAAGGTTTCTAATAAACAAGAAGACAATGAAATTTGAAACAATAATAATTAGTAGTAAGAATAGAAATACTAAAAATAATATAGGCAGATTTAATTTAAAGTCTAATACAGACGCCACATTTAAGTCTTTTGCTGTTTGTAGAAGAGCCCCATATCTAAATAAAAAGTATGCTAGCGACATCCCCATGCCAGCTATTCCAACAAAAGTGTTTTCTAAAACAATTTGAATAAAAATTCCAATTTTACTGTCTCCAAGAACCAATTTTATACCAAATTCCCTTTTCCTCATCATAATTGAGATTATGGTGGTTACAACAATTCCCGCTATTGAAAATAAAATAAATAGAATTCCTACTATAAGTTGTGGGATTTCAGAATAGCTATTAACAGTAACATCTTTATTTATTTCTTCCCCTAAATTTTTTAGATATAACGTAACGTCGTTTCCTTTAAGTTGAATTGTCTCTTGTAATTTCTTTATATCTGCACCTTTTCGTAGAGTTAATACGGTGCTTTGATGTAACCTTAAAAACATTGATTCATGTTCTTCATACCTTTCCGATGGCATAGGCAATATCATTGCTTTATCCAACTTCAAATATGTATTCGTGGAATTATTATTTACAATGAATTTATTTTCTGGTAAAAAACCAATAATCGTATATCGATCATTAATTGTATCCCCCACTTGAAAATATTCCTTAAAGTAAGAACCAGCTAAAACATTCATTCTCTCTTCACCTTTTTTTAGGAAATCTTGGTGTAAAAAACCCTTTCCAGTTTTTAAAGACACATTGAGTAATCTATAGTAGTTTTCATCTACTATGATTGTATTAATAGTGGGTCTTTCATCGTGAAATGTTTTATTTTTCAAATCACCAAGCATACTATTTTTAAGTAATCTATTACTTGATTCTAATTCTATTATCCTCTCTTCGTATGTTCCATACGAAATCACATCTTTATTTTGTTGAATTTTATTATAAATCTCTTGAATTTGCTCTTTATTAAATTGATCGCTTCTTAACCTATCTGTATTCATATCAAAAGAAATTAAGTATGTGTTGTCCAAATCTAACACTGAACTTGAATTGTCATTGAGATAGTATAAATTATAAAATACATTAATAGAACTCGTTATAGTTGATAATCCAAGCGTAAATTGTATTAGTAGAAGCAGTGAAAATAGAAATCTCTTTTTTAAAGCTATTACAGCGCTTTTTATTCTCATCATATTTTTTACTCCTTCAATGCTTTAGCAGGTTCACTTTTTAACACATAGACGAATGGTATTAAAGAGGTAATGAAAGATATTAAAAGAGAGACAAATACACTCATTACAATATGAAAAATACCTAAACTAATATTATAACTTGTATATTCTATAATACTTTTACTCAAAGTGCTTAAAATCCATTGTATACCTATTGCACAAGCCGCTGCTGTGATTGCACATATGAATAGTTGACTAAATATAAATACAAAAAGATTCGAGCTACTTGCTCCTAAAGCTTTCCTTAGAGATAGACTCTTTCTCTTCGTATAAATCCAAAAATAACTTACAATTATGCAATTAATTAAAGCTATGATGAGAAGTCTATATGGGAAATTTAGTAATTCTTCCACTGCTTGACTTGAGTTTTTTTCTTTCTCATAATTCTCTTTTTCATTTATCACTTTAGCATATGTATCTGTTCTATTCTGCTTAACATGCTGAATGAATGTGTCTATCTCTCTTTTAGGATCTTTGTTAGACCTAACTATCATTTGAAATGTGTTTTCATTTTGTATACTTTGTTTCACCTCATCTGGCATATCATTTAGAGAGACGTAAATTTTATAATTATATTCATATCCAGTATTTGCTCCACTCACACCTTTAACTGTATATTCCTTATTAAATAATTTTATTGTTGCAGAATCTTTATAAATTTTCTTTCCTACAATTACATTATTCTTTTCACCTTGTTTCATGTGAGAACCTTTGAGCAAAGGCGGGGACCAGTTCATATTAATAAGGCCAACGATAGTCACTTGACCGATATCTGGAATAGTAGTACGAATATCATTTGTAATAACGCTAGAGTTTATAAAATCAGATTCTGCTAACTCTTGAAATTTTTTTAAATTTATTTCTCCCATACCAGTTAGCTCAATGGAGTAGTAATAATTAAAATAACCATTTTTACTATCATAAAATTTCTCATCATAATACTCTCGAGTTGATATAGCTATAAGTATCGGCAATATCGTTAATACAAATCCAATAAATAACATACTGAATATTTTTTTGTTCACCGCTATTTCTTTTAATACTAAATTCATATATCCTCCGGATTTTAAAAACCGTGAAAGAGGTATAAATCCTTTTTTCACGGTTTTTATTATTATTTGTATAGTTCTTACTTAATTGTCATGACCTTTGATGTATACGCACTATCGCCAACCATTACCCATTCATGGGATGAGTTACCACTGCTTACTGGTCCGTTTGATGTAAAATTGACACTTACACGATCAGAACTTGAAGCATTAGGCAATTGCCTAAAACCTGAGGATCCATCATTAAAACGAGCACTTACAGTCATCTTGTAATAATGAGGTTCATTTGTTTTCGCCGTATAAGCAGATGCAGAAGCTTTAGCTCCGGAACCCACCCATGCTGCACTTGAATCCCAGCTAATTGAGGCAAATGAAACTGAAGAAACCGTACCTACTGCACAAGCTGTAATACCTAGAGTAGCTAATGTCTTTTTAATTAGGCTTTTCATATATCCCTAATCCCCCTTGTTTAAAATATTCACTTAAATATTTAAGTATTCTTAGGCCGTGACCTCACTATATCAAAAAAAAACAACAGTGCAGTGAGAACATTCTTTAATTTTACATTTTTTACACAATATTTACATTTTTTATAATAAAATGACATAAAATCTAAGTTACGCTATTTTTAAAATTGACTGTTGATTTTCATACACTAAGATTTTTCCTAATCCTGCTTTATTTCTCTCTGTACATTCAGATGAGCAACTTGCTGATCATTAATATCCCAATAATATACCCTGTTTTAAACAAGCCTTCTGTAGTTATACAGAATGTTTACTTTTCAACATTTTCATAGATTTAGACCTGATTAATATTAAATCTTAGTTGCTCATGTCCACTCATTAATCTATAAATCTAAATCATTCATATTCATACAAACAATGCTCCTATCAAATTGACAGGAGCATTTCTTTTTTAACCTCTATTTACTTTTATATACTTGAATTGAAATCACCAAAATTAAACTGAGCACTCCCATAAATAAACAAATCGCACCTAGAATGGTATAAGAATTTCCATACCCCTGTAATATAGCTAAATATGTACTTGTATCCATATGACCGCCCTGCTCTGTAACAGATCTACTAGCTGCCTTACTCCCCATTTCTGGTGCATTTATAAGAATATACACACCGAAAATAGATACTAAAGCTGAAATAATTTCTACAATATTAGATTTGGTCACCATACCCTCACCTTTCACACAACATCTTTAATCCATCTAGAAAAATCTCTTTCTATCTCTTACTTATACATAATAGCAAAAAAGACGGTATGAAATTCCAATTCATACCATCTTTTTTGCTAAATTCAATTATTTAGCTGTATACAATAAAGAATAAATTAGCTCCCATCTATCCTTGACTTCCGGTACAATTTCAGATGCAATCACCACCACCAGTTCCTTCTCCGGTACACAACAAATCACATTTCCACCATCGCCCATTGCACAGTATGAATAGACACCATCTTCTTCTCGTAACCACCATAAGTAACCATATTGATTTAAATTCATCGCTGTTGATTCTTGTACCCACGATTTTGAAAGAATTTGTTTTCCATCATACGTACCTTCATTCAAATACAATTGTCCAAACTTAGTCATATCTCTAGCTGTTAACGTAAGTCCCCATCCACCTGTCGAAATACCATTTGGATCGTGCACCCATCCTTTTACATCTTTTCCGAATAAGTCATCGAATCCAAATGCTTTCATATTGTAGTTTGGAATTTCTCTCATACCAATAAGCTGAAATAAGTGTTCGTTCGCAAATTCACGGGCACTTTTCCCTGTTACACTCGTAATAATTGCTGATAATAAATGAGCCCCTGCAGATGAATATTTAAAAGATCCGATTTCTCCGCCTTGTCCGATTCTATTTAGCGTATACTGCACCCAATCCTCTTGTGTACATAGTTCTTCTAACGATTCCTGCCAGTCCACATAAGGATATGGCGCTGTCATTGTAAGAAGGTGTCGTACTGTTATTTCAGATGTTTTAATATTATATTCAGGAAAGAAGTCCATTACTTTTTGATCAACGTTTTTTATATACCCTTTATCTACACATATCCCAACTAACGCAGAGATTATCGTTTTTGTGACTGACGCTACATGAAACGCATTATCTGGACTGTAACCATTATAATAATTTTCAAAAACAACATTACCTCTCTGCACTACTAACATACCATTAATATTTTTGTATTCTTCTTTTATAATCAGATCTAACTTTTCAGCAGTTTTCATTATTCATTCCCCTTTAACCCATGATTAAAAAGGTTCGATAGGTACATATATATCGACTATATGTTTATTTTCTGGGTGCTGCTTTGGGTCATTTTTATACATTTCAAAAGGATACGAATCTCTCGGTTTATATCCGCTATTTGGAAGCCACTCACCGTATAAGAAATCCCATGCTCCTTTATATTCATCTTGGAATATTTCAAAATGACCTACCGCATACTTGCCTGAAGGTATTACCATTATTCCAATGTCGCTCGTTTCTACTGCGGACTCATCTGGAATTGTTACACATAGACTTGTTCTTAAATGATAGTCTTCTGTAAACTCATGATGATCGTGGTAAATTGTTAATACCTTCGTATCCTCGAATACATGATATTTCTGCTTCGATGCGTAATGAAATAGTTTTTCTATCATTTCTGGAAAATCTATAGCTAAATCTTTATATGTACCTACATGTCTTATGTATGCGACGTTTACGTTGTCCGCTGTTACAATTTCGACCTCTCCTCGAACCTTCTTACACTCATTGTATTGAGAATCTTCGCTAACGTCTTTGCAATTCTTGCTATTGTGATTTCTATAGTGAGACGGACTTACTCCGTAATAACTTTTAAATGTCCGGGAGAAAACTGCTGAATCTGTGAACCCGAAGTAATACGCAATGTCTGTAATCGTCATATCTGTACGATAAGTAAGAAGGTGTGTTGCCCTCTCTAATTTCAAACGATTCACATACCGAGATAACGGCTCATCCATCATCCCTTTAAAAATTCTATGAAAATGAAATTTTGAAAAGCCTGCCACATTAGCTAAATCTTCAATTGAAAGTGAATCATTTATATGTGATTCTATATAGTCTTGCACTTTATAAACACGTCGTAAATACTCGTTTCTACTTTGAGAACTCTCCATATTTATCCCTCCTCACAACAAAAAGGCTAACTTTACGTCAGCCTACTTTACACATTTTTTAAAAATAAAACTCTACTCCCGCCGTTCCCATCATAATTTGTATGTACGGATACACCTTCTATTTCATCATCCCCAGCTTCAATTTGAAATCCGATTTCTTGATGAAATTCAATTGACTTTTTATTAACTGGTGACGTTATCGCTTTTACAACTTTACGGTTATTTGCACGAGCGCTATCGAAGAAATAAGAATATAACGTCGATGCGATTCCTTTTCGTCTAAACTTCGGATTTACACCGATAAAATGAACGTACGCTTCATCTTTATGCGTTTGTGAAAAAAATCCACATAAGAAACCTAACGTTTCTCCATCTTCTTCAATGATAAAACTCGTTTCTTGAAAATGGACGAAAAACAACTTCGGCAACATACTAGCCATATCTCTTCCGTCCCACCAATCATTTAATACAGAATGAATATTTACATAATCTTCCCCTTGAATATTTCTTACTCGCATGTATTTCTCCCTCTCACTCACTTCATTTTTTCATATATTTTAATAACCGTTTCGACTAACAGAATGAATACCCAAATACCTGAAAATACAAGAACAGACTGGAATATCGATCCAATTATCATAACACCAACTGCACCTGTTATTGAAAATGATATTCCACCAAGCCCTGGATCCTGTATAAGTGCTCCAGCAGAAAAAGCAGTTATAATAGATACTATTAAATAAATAACACTCATTATTTTTAATATTTTTATAGAAAGATACGAAGTTTGTTCTTCTTCCACTTGTGATAATTCGATTTCCCCGCTCGCAATTCCTTTTTGTAGACAATCTTCACACAAAAATTCTTCATTTATTTTTTTACCACCATGTATTGTACCTGTTATTTCTTTACACCTTGAACATTTTCGATTTATCATGTTGTTATCACTCCACTCCTATAAGATTATACTTATATAATTCTATATTTGTCTTAATATTCCTTTTATGTATTTTATAGAGAAAGGTCGTGTTTTATGATTTCAAAACTTACATTTGGTTATAAAGAACCTACTGTTCAGTATGTATTACGGCCAAGTTGCTATGCGGTTATTTTTAATAATGCTTGCTCAAAAATAGCTATCATCGAAAAAGGAGAACATTACTTTTTACCTGGTGGCGGTATGGAAGGTACGGAAACGAAAGAAGCATGTTTACAGCGAGAATTACTAGAGGAATTAGGTTGGGCGATTGAAATTGATCGTTATATCGGTAATGCAGCACGATATTTTTATGCCGAAAAAGAGGATACATATTATTTAAACGACGGGTTCTTTTACATCGCACAAAAGATACATGAAGTTGAAGTTCATGAAGAAGACCATATTTTACAATGGCTGTCTCCATCACTTGCTATAGAACATTTACTTCACGATCATCAAAAATGGGCTGTTAAACAAGCGCTTTTATTACGAAATAAAAAATGATCTCCTTCTATATGAAAGAGATCATTTTTACTACTAACTTACTTTTTTCAAATTGAGAGCTGGCTTTTTGATTCCGCCTTTTTTTACAACATATAAGCCGATGAAGATTATAAGACCGCCAACGAGTTGCATCATATTGATTTGCTCTCCAATTGTTACAGCTGCAAAGATAACTGCGAACAATGGTACGAGATACATATAAACCATTACTTTCGTTGAACCGATTTTACTAATACCGACATACCACATTGCAAGTCCGAAGATTGTCGCAAAGACGATTGAATATGCTAGTGATCCCCAGCTTGGCATATCTACTGGCCACGTTAATGTATTTACGTTGAATAAACAGTATATAACGAGAGGTACAATTCCAATTAAAGTAGACCATGATGTGACTCTCATTGCGGAGTATTTTGTGATAAGTGGTTGCGCTAAAATGGGATACCATCCCCACGCAATTGCTGCGACTAATCCAATTATATTGCCGAGCCATGCATACTCGTATGTAGCTCCTCCTGTATGTCCTGTTAATAAAACGAATGCTGCACCAATAAATGCTACTATTGAACCCATTTGTACTTTCATAGAAAAACGTTCTTGTTTGTGCAATACTGCTAATATTCCTGTAAAAATAGGTGACATCGCAATTAATAATGAGGCGTTCGTTGCTGAAGTATATTTCACAGATAGCATAAACATCGTTTGATACATTGTCGTTCCAACGATACCGACTGCTACTAATCGTAACCAATCTTTTCTTTCAATGCGAAGTGATCGTTCCATTAAAAATGTAATAAGTAATAATACCGGTGATGCTACTAAAAATCGTAAACTATTAAATTGAATGGATGACATATATGCCACGCCATACTTTCCAATTGTATAATTTGCTCCCCATACTAATGCTACTGATACTAGGAGCCATTCCATTTGCCATCGTTTCATCCGAATCTCCCCTTCCCTATTTAGCATAGTAAAATTGGCTGGATATAACACCGTCCAATTGGCTGTTTTTTTACCCAGCCAATTTGTTATACTTAATGTATATAAGATTTGCGGAGGCGTTTGTATGGAATGGAAGCTAGATAACGACAGTAAAATCCCAATTTATCAGCAAGTAGTTGACTTTATTGAGAAACGTATTACATACGGAGAACTTCCTCCAGGAAGCTTCCTCCCTTCCGAACGGAAATTAGCTACGCAGTTAAATGTAAACCGAAGTACAGTAACGACTGCTTATAATGAACTACGTGCTATGGGAATTGTAGAAAGTACGACCGGTAAAGGTACACGTGTAAGTACACATATGTGGGGTGTTTCTCCAACTTTAACGCCGAACTGGAGAAATTTCGTAGAAGGTGGCACGTTTTTACCAAACTTACCGTTACTTCGCCATATTCGGGCGGAAGTACAACAAAATGACAACATTATAGATTTTGCAAACGGGGAGCTCGGTTGTAACCTCTATCCTCACGATCAACTACAAACGATTTTGCGAGAACAACCGTTAACGCAGTCATTAAGTTACGATCATCCCCAGGGGTATCTCCCGCTAAGACAAGCGGTAGTGAAATATATGAAGGAATATTTAAAAGTTGAAGCGACTGAACAATCCATTATGATTACATCTGGTGCACAGCAAGCACTTCACCTTATCGTACAATGTTTATTAAATCCAGGTGACGCAGTCGCTTTCGAAAGCCCTTCTCACTGCTACTCATTACCATTATTCCAATCGGCAGGT
This sequence comes from Bacillus sp. DB-2, assembly GCF_003315125.1. NCBI lineage: Bacteria > Bacillati > Bacillota > Bacilli > Caryophanales > Bacillaceae > Bacillus > Bacillus sp. DB-2. The sequence continues at coordinate 214,553 of NZ_QNRN01000011.1, forward strand.
ATTCGTATTTTCCCATTACCTGTCGATGAACACGGTATTAATCCAGACGATGTGCAGGAATTGTATAGAAAACATCGTATTAAAATGATTTTTTTAAATCCAAATTTCCAAAATCCTACGGGAACGATGCTGCATCCAAACCGTAGAAAAAAATTGTTATCACTTTGCGCAGACTTACGAATTGCGATCGTTGAAGATGATCCGTCTAGTTTACTTACGTTAGAAAAGAAACAACCTTGTCCTACTTTAAAATCGATTGATGAAAATGGAACTGTCATTTATGTACATTCCTTATCTAAAATGATTGCGCCAGGGTTACGAGTTGGCTGGCTTGTCGCTCCGCAGTCTGTCGTAGAGCGATTATCAGATGCGCGTCACCAAATGGAATTAGGAATGAGTATATTCCCGCAGTGGCTTATACAACAATTTTTCGAAACAGTTCCATTTCAGTCGCATATAGTTCCTTTACGAAAGCAACTAGCAGAAAAAAGAGACATTATCGTCCGTGCTTTAAATGAACAGCTTCACGATAAAATCTCTTTTTCAAACCCAACTGGCGGTATATACATATGGGGAAAATTAAACGAACCGATAAACGAAAAACAGCTTATTATGCAAAGCTTAAAACAAGAAATCGCCTTTATGCCGGGCAGTATTTTCGGCGCGAAAGATGGTTATATTCGTTTATCTTATGGAAAAGTGAATATTGATCAAATTGAAGAAGGCATTTCTCGTTTGCGTGAGGCTATTTTGGTTTGTGGGAAATAACATTATGTAAAGAAGTCTCGTTTGACAAAACCTAAATCTACCATTATTATCAACACGAACCTATTTATCCCGCATTAACGGGCAGTAAAACTCCCACCTCAAAATTCAGCTGGAACAAAGAAGTTAGGTGGGAGATCAACTGCCCGTAAACGCCCGATTGGTTCAACTAATAATCAGTGAGGGATGAACAAAACCCCCACTGATTAAAGTTTCACTTTATAGGAGTGATAAAATGAAGATTTACGTTGATGCAGATGCTTGTCCTGTAAAAGATGTGATTATTTATGAAGCTACGAATGCCGAAATTCCTGTTACCCTCGTTACTAGCTTCTCTCATTATTCTAATGCTAAGCAGCCAACAGGTGTGGAAACAATTTATGTTGATTCCGGAGCAGATGCTGCGGATTACCGAATAATGCAGTTAGCCAAAAAAGAAGATTTAATCGTAACACAAGATTATGGTCTTGCTTCACTAGCTTTAGCAAAAGGCTGTATCGTTCTACACCATAAAGGCTATAAGTATACGAATGAAAACATTGAACAACTATTACAAACACGGTATTTAAGTGCAATGGTTCGAAAAAGCGGTAAGCGTACAAAGGGACCAAAACCATTTACAGCTGAAGATAAAGAGAAGTTTAGAGCACTCTTTAAAAGTATGATTGCACTTTAGAAATGAACCTTCTATTTGTAGGGAAAGCTTTATAAAAAAGAAGAGAATATCCAAATGAACATTCTCTTCTTGAGGTTTACCCGTTTAAAATGAAGGTAAATTATCTAAGTTATTTTCCTTTATACCATCCGGTTCACTACGTATAATATCCCTACCATACTTATGAAATACGTCCACATGAGCTAACTTCCCTGATTTCGCTTCATCAAGAGCAGTAATATAATCTAACTCTCTTCCACTACATGTTTTAAAAGCAATTAAATCCCCATCATCATTTTTACGAACGGCAACAATTTGTTCTGCTCCTGAATTGACTTCATTGTCTACTTCAAATTGAGCTTGCTCTTCTCCTTGATGTAAGTAATCATTATAAACTTTTTGAAAGTCTTTTTTGTCCATAAATTTCACCTCCAACACATTTTATTAGTATGTTTGGAAGGTATTAGTTTTATGTACTTTTCTCTTAACAAAATGTATTTTTATTTATTATAAGTTTTGAATCATATATTCTAATTCAAATGCTTTTTTAATACCTACGCAAATCCTTCAAAGTCTCCAATATATCATCTGTAAAGGCTGTACTACCCTCTGTCTCTAAAACTCTAAAATAAAAACTTCTTAAGAAAGTTCTAATATTTTGTACTAAAATAGCTTGCTGAGGATGTCGGATGTCTTCAACAGTTGCTATACTATGTAGCCAGTTGCTCCACTCTTCTTCAGTTAAAAGATTTTGATTACGTAACGACATAATTGGCGTTACTAATCTCTCATCCTCAAAGTGTATGTATACGTAGTCACTCATACGAACTTTTTGACGAACAGCAGCAAGGATTGCATATGAAAACTCACGATTTTGTATTGTACGTGCTAAAGCATCTAGTGCATCTGCCGCATGTGCAGTAGAATGTGCCCAGCCTTTTCCTTCTACGTAACCCCTTACATCTTCTTCTAAATATACATATTCCAGAACTTGTTCTGCTACACTATACAGTTGTTCTTCAGATAACAGTGGTTCTCTTTCATGAACAGATAAAATAAGCGGCGGAATTAATACGGAGAACGCACGTTTAAATACAGAGTCTGTGCCCTTTTCACCAATTTTATAAAATAAATAATCAGGACTAATCGCTTGTAACATTAATCCTCGTAATTCTTTTTGTCTAAATACATCATTTGTAATCCATTTGTGAAGCGTACTATAAATCAAATCATCACGTAATTCAGCATCAGGTGATCCGATATAATCTAGCATCCACTGTGCGTATGGATATGCGTCTACGTCTTCTGGCACAGCATAATTATTATTTTGAATTTGTTGTAATTCTTCTTTTAGTTCTAGTACTTCTGTCATTATATTCCCTGTCCCGATACGATAAACTTAACTAAATCTATACAATTCAATCAAATTTACACAAGTTAGTGCTTCATCGTGTTCTCGCAGCCCCAAAGGGACGAGGGGTATAACACTCCACACGAGGCAGTATCGTTACCTCCTATTATCAAGCATTTATTTTACCCATCTTGATAAATTTATCGACGCA
>NZ_QNRN01000012.1:0-109946 GCF_003315125.1 Bacillus sp. DB-2
TTTTTTAGTCATGAAAAATCCCCTCCAAGTAATAGTGTAACATCCATGTATGTACATGGTCTTTTTACACTGTCTACCTAAAGGGGATAATATCATGTATAGCCCATTTTAGTTTTTATTTCGCAATCGCGCCCTTTACTTGAATATAATCTCAATTAGTTGTTGTGGATGTGCATTAATTAGTCCATGGACAATAATAATTGCCCATACCTTGCGATAACGTGCCCACAAACATCCTAAGAATAGACCTACGATACCATGGTTTGCAATGACCGTAGCTGTATCAACATCCCAATGACCAGAGCCGTGTAATGCGATATGCCAGCTCGCCCATAACAATGAAGTAAGAAGAATAGCCGGCCAAATACCTAGTAATAATTCCAAACGTGTTTGCAACCAAACCCTATAAAAAAGCTCTTCAAGTACACTATTTATAAGAAACCCTACGAGTAAAATTAAGATTAAAACCGTGGGTTCCATTCTCGCTGAAACAAATGGTGTAGAGAATGTAGAAAAGAAGTTGAAGTAACCCCAGATTATAATGACAATAAGTGGTGTAAAACGATACCATCTATTATTCTCTATTGATTTTACAGATCTTGGTCGCTCTTTTTTAGGGTTACTTTTATAAAACAAAAGAAGCATTAATGGGGTGAATAATAATAAAATAATTTTAAATATCATAAACCACAATTGTAATGCCATCTCTTCAAAGTTCGTGGTGAGAAGACTAATCGTGAAGAGGGATCCACTCAAGAATAAGACAATAGCTTGAATCATGATGCGCCTTGGTTCAGACTGTTGAAGGGGATTATAGTTTTTATGATGAAATGGTAAGAAACGGACAAAGAGTATACCGACAATAACAGGGATCCACTTGTTCCAAAAAGGCATCGTGCCCTTATGATCTCCACTATAACGAATGTTTGTTTCTCCAGTCCATATAAGCCAAAGAGATGAAAGAAAAATAATAAGCATAATTATCCCACCAATTAACTTCCCCGCTTTTGGAAAATAACTACTCATAGTTATCCGACCTTTCATACTATAATTATAAATTAGTTTCCAAGTGGCTTCGTTCGCTGCATTGTACCTATCATTATTTAGGTAATATTTTTTGATGAAATTCAATAATATACTTATGTTATCAAATTTCTAACAGTATGCGACGTAATTCCTAAAAACTATAGAGTTGCGTTTAACTTTATCTAGAGCTTCATGTATCAGTATTACCCTGCAAATTAACCCGATTGTTGAACAGTCAGGTATGGCCCCTTATTTTTCATAAACCTCTGCATAAACAAATTGTAACTGTGCATGTAGTTTTTTACTTTCCGCATCTAATTTCTTAAATTTATGTGATCAAGATACTATAAATGCACCTTTATCGTCCTCAGTAATCTTATATTTTACCAGTTTTTGGTTTGCTGAAACAACGATTGAGATATTAAATAGCTGAACTAGGAGAACTAACAGACGCGATTTTAATTCGTTAAATAAAAGAGAGTTTGTGAAATACTAGTTGTGTAGGTAGTGTTAAATATTGTAAAATAAAATGGTACCAATAAAACTGAATGGGTACCAAGGGTTTAGGGGGCGGATTATGAAACAAAGAATATTAACAGAAACAATTTATCAAATTCAAACGAAGGGATTTACATTTACAATTAGTGACTTAGCAAAACAATTAGCTGTGAGTAAGAGGACAATCTATGAGCACTACTCTTCAAAAGATGAGATAGTAGATGAAGTTATTCTCAATGTTATAGAAAGTATTCAAGAAAAGGAAAAAAATATCGCTGAAGATGATACGTTACAAACAGTTGAAAAAATAAGAAGCATTTTAATTTGCACTCCACAACAATTTAAATTCATGGATGCACGTTTATTAGTAGAACTAAAAAAGAACCATTATAATCAATGGTTGAAATTAGATCAATTTTTACGTGAAGGTTGGTCTACTGTAATACGGTTAATAGAGGAGGGAATGAGGGAAGGGAGTATTAGACAAATTCAAGTTCCGTTTTTTATTGAAGTATATTTAGGAGCACTGAATCGCATATATGATCCTATGTTTATTGAAAAGAGTGAATATACATTAGGAAGTATGCTTGAATCAATTATGGACATGTTGTTGTATGGAATTTCCAATTCGAAATAGAAGGTGGGAGAATAATGCAGTGGATTTATTTATGCTTCGCAATTTTATTTGAAGTAGCTGGTACAACTGCGATGAAACTATCTGATGGATTAACGAAACTTGTCCCAAGTATTCTTATTTTTGTATTTTATGTAGTAAGTTTTTCATTTCTGTCATTTACATTAAAGGGGATGGAGATGTCCGTTGCATATGCAGTTTGGTCAGGTATGGGAATTGTAACGATTACAATAATTGGTTTTGTTTATTTTGGAGAAAGTATCAATGTAATTAAGATACTAGCGATTCTTTTTATTTTAATTGGAGTTGTAATCTTAAATTTTAATAGTGCAGCACATGAAGAGAAGAAAAAAGAAGTGGTGGAGGAGCATGTACATTGAACCGTTTAAAATATTTTTTCCTTATTACTGATATTGGGTTCGTTATGTATTGGTTCATAACAATTTTTCATATGATTCCACAAGAATATTTGTTTAAAGATTATCAAAATCCTATTTTAGTGGCATGGAATTGGTCTTTCCTACCTTTAGATTTATTAATCTCGTTGACGGGATTCTTAAGTTTGTATTTGCACTTTAAACAAAATCCTATTTGGAGCCATTTTGCGTTCGTATCATTAATTTTAACTTTTTGTTCAGGATTACAAGCTCTAGCATTTTGGACAATCCGTTTAGATTTCGATATTTCTTGGTGGATTCCTAATTTATATTTATTAGTTTATCCATGTTTTTATTTAAAAATTATTTGGAGAGAGTGTGGCTGGCATGAGATAAGAGAGAAGAAAATTCAATAGGTATAATCGGAGTGGAGGAAGAAAAGGAACTCGCCACATCGCCATCAAGTTAAGAAGTACATTGTTTCGCGAAATAAAAAAACGAACTGAATTCCCATGGACAACTATGAAGAGATAAAATTTTCTTTTTGGGATACTTTAATATCTTAGCTTGATAGAAATGAAAGTCCCCACATTTTTCAATAAAAAAAGGCTCCATATAAGGAGCGCTCAATAAAAGTATAATAAATGAATTAAAACAAATAACAGACATTTATAATATAATTAAAAATAAACGTAAAATCAATATATTTTTAATTATAGATATATAAGGGTGGAATGTCCGTATTTACTCTACTTGGAAAAAGAGATACTATAAGAAGACTCTGCTCGAAAAGGGGGATTTTAAGTGATCATATCAGATGTCATATACGGTGAGTTTAAAGTAGATAAAGTGTTAGAAGAATTAATTTTAAGTAAACCTGTGCAAAGGCTGAAAGGGGTTCATCAAGCCGGGGCAAGTTACTTAATGAATGAGAAATGGAATGTAACACGTTTTGATCATTCAGTTGGTGCTATGTTGTTAATTAAAAAGCTTGGTGGTTCAGTAGAAGAACAGATTGCTGGTTTACTGCATGACGTATCGCATACTGCTTTTTCTCATGTGATTGATTATGTTTTTGATAACGAAAATGAAAGTTATCATGAAGAAATATTTAGTGCTGTCGTGAAAAACTCGGAAATTCCGGCGATTCTTTCAAAACATGGTTATAACTATGAAGATATTTTGTTAGATGATTCGAAGTGGACATTACTTGAAAGATCTGCGCCAGAATTATGTGCAGACCGAGTGGATTACACATTACGGGATATGTTTACATATGGATATATTTCTTTAGAAGAAGTTCATAGTTTTTTAGAGGACTTAATCGAAGTAGATGGGAAAATGGTTCTTCAAAGTATCGAAATGGCAGAGTGGTTTACGAAGACGTATTACAAAGAAGTAATTGATTTCTTTATGAAACCAATGAATATTTATGGAAACGATATGTTAGCTAAAACGTTAAAATTAGCTCTTCATAAAAAGATAATCCATCCAGATGATTTTCTTCTTGAAGATCATGAGCTTATTACGAAATTACAGCTATGTAAAGATCATGAAGTAGATGCTTTATTAAGAAAAGTTCATCCAAGTATAGAAGTAAAAGAAGATAGAGATGAGTATGATCTACATCAGAAAAATAAAGTGCGTCTTATTGATCCTCCATTACTTCGTGAAGGTGAAGTTGTTCGATCGTCTGTTATATCGGAAAAAATAAGACAGATGAGCGATATCGCTTATGAAAAGGCGATAAGAGGGATGTATGTGAAAGTGATTTCTAATTAGTTTATTTGTAATAGGAAAAGGTGTCATCAATTATGATGACACCTTTTCGCTTTAAAGGGTTGTTCGTATGGAAATGTGTTACATTTTTACGAGACTATAATATTTTACCAGAGAAATACCTTTTATAGTGAAAAATAAATTTTATAAAGTTTTCCACCAAAAATAATTTGTGAAAAAAGCACTAATTTTTAATGTGACAAAAATAATATATTTTTCAATAATCGCTTTAGGATCTTTCGTTCTTTATATAGGGATTGTTATATTTTTTAAGGTAATTTAAAGTTTTTTGTCGTTTTTTGTTGTAATTTTCATATTATGATAAAGAAAATGTTCGGAATCAGCCATTATAACAGAAAAATTTTAAAAAAACAGAATTGAATCATATTGCTTATTTTAATATAATTTATTTGTTAATTAATAACATATTTAGGGTGTGATTCTTTATTGCGGTGAGAATTCTTTTTAACATAGGAGGATTTACAGAATGGTTAAAACGGCAAAACCTGAAATGATGAATGAATTAAAAGAAACAGTTTACAAATTTTTTCCGAAAAATATCGTGAAAGAAGAAGGATTGTACGAGGAGTCCAAAGAGCATAAAAAGTTTGTAGCCTTAAAAGAGAGTTTTATAAAAAACGAAAGCTCTCAAAAGGAAATTTTGTCTTTAATCGAGTCAACATTTTGTGATTATCACGTGTCAGACTATACAGATTTAAACCTATATAATTGTCTAGAATATAATGTGTTACTAAACGGAAAAGAACCGATGTTAAATGATGATATTGATTGGATAAGAAAATCAAGAGGCGAGCGCCTTGATTTAGGGGTTTTTGTTAGCTTACTTGATAAATATTATTATTACTACGTATTAAAAACAACATATGATGAAGAGTTAAGAGAGTGGGCTTTTGAAATCATTGATATAGAAATGGATACCATTTGTAAATTTGAAAAACTAATGAATACAAAAGGATTTGTAAGAGTAGAACGAGAGGTTGCTAGAACTACAATTCCTGATATAGAAACGGAATGTTTACGTATGGGGGAAGTTAACGTATTCCACGCTTTATTCACGGATTCTGTTAGTGAAATATAGGTTTTAAATTATTAAAAAGGTTGTGTAGAAAATAGCAGCTATTTTCTACACAACTTTTTCATTTTCACTAATCAAACCAATTCCAAACCTCAATATCTCCAAGAGTCGCATAACGTACGTGCGGGGAGTTTTGTAATTTTAATAATTCTTTCGACGGCCCAGTAATGACAATGCCGTATACTTTTACGCCGTTATCTTTTACATATTTATAACGTTTATCTAAGTTTAGTTCTTTCTCAGGAAGTGCTGCTATTTTACTTACCGTTTTTTTATGGATAGAAAGGACGCGCATCATTTCGATTACTTGATCTTCTGGCGTTTTGTACTTGTCTGCGTTACTACCTAGAAATCTTACATGTTCTGGAAATCCTATAGCTTCCCCGCCATGTAGGATGTAATCTTCTACATTTGTTTTTTCTTGTCCCGTATCTAAAGCGTACCATACAGGAGTTGGAGGGAGTTCTTGTGCTTCGAATATGCTATATAAAAGCGGTTCTAATTCTTTTAAAGTGTAAGTTTTATCAAAAGAAATTGCTACTTCTGCAACGGTTCCATCATGTACTTTTGCAAGTGTATCCCATACTTTTTTTGAGGAATCCTTTAAATAATCACCCTGCTTTGTTTTGGGATGAACAAAGAAGAGCTTTGGTTGATAGAACGGATTCATCCAAGTTTGTTTCGTGACATCTACAGATGATAAGAAGCTTTTTGTTTCTACTGTACCGAGTGGCATTTCTTTTTTACCGACGGTTCTTACTAAATCGAAGCTGCTGTTCGTACGGAAAAAAGCTTCTACACTTGTTCCGCCCCCCATAACACGGCTATTTGGGATAGTTGCTTCAAGTGCAAGCGAAGGAACTTCTCTAATTTCTTCTAGCCTTTTATCATTATTAGCTTGAAAATAAAAGGCTGATAATACCCCGCCGATTATATATATAACGATGCAAATGGATAATATAAAACCAAACGTTTGTAACCGATGTTTCCACTTAATTCTCCAAAAAGGAACTTTAAGATCTTTTGGCGGTAATTTTTTCTTTACGGGTTCACTCTTCGCAAGCAATTCATCTAAATGAGCTTCACATTCTGCACAAGTTTCTATATGACTTTCTAACTGTTCTTGTTCGTCATGTGTGAGCGTTCCTTTTTCGTATTTCGTCCACAGTTTTTTAAACTCTGCACAACCCATCTGTATCACTCCTTTATGCTTTTCGTTTCTTTTCTTCCTCGGTGTAACTCAATTTTTACTTTTGCTAACGAGAGACCAGTCATTTCTGCTATTTCCTTATAAGAGAATCCGTAGTAATCTCGTAGTAGTAACACATTTCGTCTTTCGAGCGGAAGAGAGGATATACTTTGTAACCAACTCGTAATCTCATGTTTTACGAAATAAGAGTGCTCTGTACTTGGCACGTTTGGTAAATGGAATTCTTCAATTTGCGTTGTTTTATACTTCTTTTCTTTTCGGTACCAATCGATAAAGGCGTTGTAGGCGATTGTAAATAACCACGGCCTAATTTCTTCTCCTTTATAATAGTCAATATGGACGAGCATCCGGTAAAATGTTTCTTGCATGAGATCTTCAGCACTATGAGAATCTCCGGTTAGGGAGAGAAGATAGCGAAATAAATCTTGCATATGCTCTGAGTAAATTTCTTCTAATGATTGTTTACGTTTCACTACATTTCCCTCCCTTCATACATAACAACGAAATACATATAAAAAAGTTACAATTTTTACGAAATTATAGTAAAAAACGTCAAGAATTGGATAGGATTCTCTTTTATCATAATACATATAAGGCGGGTGAACAGAGATGGAAAGCTATGAAACACAAATTCAAAGGTCAATTGATTATATTGAGGAAGATGTAATGGAAAAACAAACGCTGCGTAATTTAGCACGTGTTGCAGGTTTTTCTGAGTCGCATTTTCATCGTGTATTCCAGGCGTTAGTAGGCGATACAGTAATGGAGTATGTTCGAAAGAGGAGGTTAGCCCGGGCAGCTTATCAACTTTCTCATACGGATGAAAAAGTTATTGATATCGCATTTGAGCATGGCTTTCAATCTCACGAAACGTTCACGAGAGCCTTTAAAAAATTATTTCAAATGACACCAAGTGAATATCGAAAACAAGAAATTGAAACACCAATGTATTATAGAGTGAATGTAAAACAAAGAAAATTAAATCCATATTTAGGGGGCATACAAATGGAATATCGTATTGTAAATAAACCAGAATTTTTAATGGCGGGTTATGAGCTGAAGACGACAAGTAAAGAAGGAAAAAACCATCAAGATATCCCATTATTTTGGCAAGAATATTTACAAAAAGATCTTGGAACGACGATTCCGAATCGTAAAGATACGAGCCAATGGGTAGAGCTAGGATTATGTACTGATTTTAATTTAGAAACAGGGGACTTCACTTATATTATCGGAATGGAAGTTACAGACTTTGAAAATGTACCAAATGCAGTTGCAAAGCGTACATTCCCATCCGCAACGTATGCAGTATTTACAACGCCAAAAGTTCCTCATGAAGAAATGGTATCGTCTATTCACCAAACGTGGAATGCAGTATTCTCAGAATGGTTTCCGCATTCAGGATATGAACATTGCGGAGTTACAGAGTTTGAACAATACGATGAGCGTTGCCATGCAGATAAAAGTGAGTTCGCTCAAGTTGAGCTTTGGATACCAGTGAAGAAGAAATAATAGGAGGAAAAGCGAGCCAGAGAGGTTCGCTTTTTTATCCGTAATACGGGGGGGAATATTGAATTGTTTTTTGTAAGGAGTATGAAACACAGATCCTCTTATAATATAGATTGCTACATTTGACGATTTTTGTCGACAAATCGATATATCTTGAAAATCGCTGATATATTTCGAGTTACGGTCGATATATTTGAAAAATCGCTGATATATTTTGAGTTGCGCCGATATATTTAAAAAACCGCCGATATAATTTCATTTACCGTGGAACTCCCCCAGAAAAGAAAAAAGGCGCCATATAGCGCCTTTTCTACGAACTAAACGGAAACACAAGTATAATCGTCGTTCCTTTTCCAAGTTCACTATCAATGAAAATCGTTCCATTATGGGCATGAACGAGCTGTTTTGTAATGGCGAGACCAAGTCCAGTTCCGATGTTGCTTTCTTCTGTATTCGTTCCTCTGTAATATCGCTCGAATAGAAGTTCTTTCGTTTTATCATCCATACCTTTTCCATTATCTGAAATAGATAGTGTAAATGAATTTGCATTTTGCGAAAGTTTTACGATTACGTTTGTCGTTTCATTATTATGTTTTACAGCGTTTGCGAGTAGGTTTTCGATAATACGTTGGAACCATTTTTCTTCAATAAAATATTGGATTTTGCTTGAACTTGGCACAAATTCAATGTTTTGATTTTGTAGTGTCGGGTTATTAATAAATTGTAATAGTACTTTTCGGACGAACTGATTAATTTCAACATTTACGTGTTGCGCAGGAAGAGTATCATTTTTTAATTGATATGTTAAGCTTAAGTCGTCAATTAATGTAGTCATATATTGAGATTTTTCTTTCATTACATGGCCAAATTGTTGAATGTCTTGATCCGTCCAATTATATTGCTTCGATTCTAGTAATAATGCATAGCCGTATATAGAGCTAAGCGGTGTTTTTAGATCATGCGTCAGGCCCGTAATCCACTCTTCACGTGTTTGTTGCAGTACTTTTCTCATTGCATCGTTCTTTTTCAAAGTAATAGAAAGGTGCTCTAGTGAGTTTGTAACGTCTTTGAATATACGGAACGACCATTTTTCTTTACCGGAGCGCCGAAACCGAACAGGTTTGCCTTTTTTACTAACAGGTTCTTCATATTTTCCTCCGGCTATGTTTTTAAGCCAGCGCATCGTGTGTAATAAAGGCTTTCCAAACTTATTTCCATACCAAATTGAAAGAATGACTAAATAAACAAACACAATAAGGAGGATTAAGCTGCATCCGATTAGAAGTTTCTTGGTAAATATATCATCTAATTCATCATCTGGATAATAATGAGCGTTTGGGGCGGATACAACGACGAGATGACCGCTATTTGAATCGTAAAAACTAGATATATTTTCTTTATAATTCCACGGTTCTTTTTCATTAATAGCCGTTTTTATAGCCGAAAATGTTTTTTTCTTCCCAGTTGGATAGGAAAAAACTTCTTCGCCATTGTTATTAAATATTTGCAGTGTTGCTTTTTCTTTAGAAAGTAATTGTTTTTCTTGTTCAGTTAATGCAAATTCACTTAATGATAAAGAAGGGTGTCCTTGTTGTATCGTTTTTAGTAATGCATTACTTTTTAGTTTGGCACCGTAAATAACGATCACTGGTTTCTTTTCTAATTTAATTTCCCAATAGTTAAATTTATAAATATTGTTGTTACTATTCTGTAAATACGTAAGTAAGGATGTCTTTGTGTAAGAGGTCGGAACATCGTTAGGCGTATTAAAGTTGTAAAGGACCTTTCCATCTTCATCTACAATTTGAAGCCAATCACTCTTTTCTGTTATTAAATCTTTTACCTCAGATTTTAAAGTAATGTTATTGTCTTCAGAAGAAATATATTCGGAGATTGTAAAGGTATCATAATCAGAAATATTAGGTTCATATAAAGTACTATTAAGAAGAAAAATTAAATAAGAAAAAGAAGCAATTACTGCGATAAGTAACGTAACTAAGACAAAAACGTGTTGTAAAATAAACTGGATTATAAGTCGTTTATTAAAATTCATATCTTTAACCTACTTTGTAATGAACTTATAGCCAAGTCCACGAACCGTTTTTATGTATTCTGGTTTACTTGGATCTTGTTCAATTTTTTCACGTAGTTTTCGAATGTGAACCATAACAGTATTATCATCTCCATTATAGGCAGGTGCTCCCCAAACTTTTTCATATAATTCTTCCTTCGAAAATACGTAGTTCGGATTCTCACAAAAGAATAGTAGTAGTTGAAAGAGTTGAGCGGAACATTCGACAACGTTTCCATCTACTGTTAGTTCCGCAGAATGTTGATCAATTTCAAATCTCCCAAATGAAATGGAGTGTGCGTTTTGTTCGTGTAGTACTGTTTGTTTCATATGTCTTCGAAGTTGTGCTTTCATACGAGCTACGACTTCTAATGGATTAAATGGCTTCGTAATATAATCATCTGCACCGTATGAAAATCCAGATATTTTATCTAAATCAGATGCCTTCGCTGATAGGAAGAAAATCGGACAATCTGTTTGTTGGCGAATAATCGGACAAATATCAAAACCAGATTGTCCAGGAAGCATGACATCTAAAATAATTAAATCGTAATTGTTTTTTTCGGTGAGAGATAAAGCTAATTCAGCTGATGTTGCAGTTGTAATATGAGAAAAACCTTCTTTTTCAAGAATGGTAGTTAGTAATTGTAAAATTGCTGTTTCATCATCAATGAGTAGAATATTTGCGTGATACATATGAATCCCTCCTAATTTCCTCGAATATCATATCATCTTTTTGTAACTTATGGAATTTTTAAGGAAATTTTAAGGTTTTCTTTCACAAAAAATTAAGATTCAAATGATATGATAAAAGTAACATGGGGAGGAGATGAATGTGAATCCGTTTCAAACGATGCGAGCTAGATATTTTTTAATTGTATTTGCACTATTAATTTTAATAGTACGAAGTAGTAATGAATTGCTAGAAAGTACATTTCATATACAAAATTCATCTTTTATAAATATGCTTATATTTTATATCCTTCCAATAATATGGATTTTTTACGGATATAGAAAGCATCGTGTTTCATTTTCATTATTTATTAATAGAAACGAAACATTTAACCTAGTGCAAGTTTTGTACATCGCGATTATGCTTTGTATGTTTAGTTACGGCTATCTTATTTTATATATGTACAGCTTTGCATGGATTACACCAGATTTTATTATGAATGCCTTGCATGAACCGATTATAGATAGTACCGGGGGATATGTATTTCAATTTATTAGGGTTGTATTTATCGCGCCTATTGTCGGAGAATTTGTTTTTCGAGGATTTTTACTACAGCGTTTTGCAGCGAAATGGGGTACTAGTATAGCAATGGTCGTTGTAGCACTTTTATTTGCTTGCTTACATGTTGATTTCCTTGGTGCAGTTGTGTTTAGCGTCGTACTATCAATCGTATATATTCGTACGAAAAGCTTGCTCATGCCAATTGCTATTCATATGTTAAACAATGCCCTTGTGCTTAGTTCTTCTTTTTTAGTAAGTAGAGAAAAGATAATGAGTTTTGCCGATTTTTCGCACTATACGACGTTCTTTCCAGGACTTATTATTTTTATAACGGGATTAAACTTAGTACTCATCTTTTTATTTGTTAACCGCAAATATTGGAATAAAGAAATGCCGGCTATATATGTAGAGCAGGAAAAGAGTTTTTCAGATGTAGTGGGCGGTAAGTAAGATGAAGAAAACGTTTGAAAAAATATTGAAAGACATTATAGAGTCTACGTCTCTTACAGATATGTGTGATAAAAGCGTTTGTCATTGGTTACAACCTGTAGTAGATACAATTGCGTTTCCAGAGTATTACTTATTTTCTAGTACTCATTTAAAAGAAAATATTATTTCTCTTCTTATTGTGTTAGGGGTTTTACTAATATTTGGTCTAATTGTAGAAGAAATGATGAAGCGCATCTTCAAAAAAAATGAAGAGAAGTATATGTGGGTTCATAAAGTATTCGAGAAAGTAATGGTGGCTTTCCTTTTGTTTTATGGCATGAAAACAATCATTTACTTTATAGCTTTGAAACATCATTAATTCGAAATTTGAAAGGGATGTATAAAATTATATGAATGAAACAATATCATCAAATAAGTTTTTTTATTTGATTGTGCTTAGTATAGTGCTGATAACGACAGTCAATGTTATTCTTCGCTGGGAGGAAGCGTATTTCTTTATGTATTTAGCGCTCCATTTATTAGGGGTTCTATGCATAACGGGCGGAGTAGTTGCTGAAAAAAAGAGTGAAGAAAGCGTTAATTATATGTGTGTGACCGGTCTTATTTTACTTTTAGCTGTGCAAGGTATTATGAAATATAGTTCATTTTCTTTGCAAGATTTTAGTTTGTTAATAGATGTACTTCCTTAAGGCGGATTTTAAGGGTTATGAATATATAGGATATGTAAAAGGAGCTTGTTTGAAAGTACATTTCTTATACTAGATTATGAGCCGAAGAAAATAGGTGAAACTCTTCTTGTAATGGAAGAGTTTTTTTATGTAAATTGAACGAGCTAGAACAATTATCACGATTAGCTTGTTCTAATTTTGAAAGTACGAACTTACAATAATAATAGACAGGCAGCATAGAGGAGGGAATAGCGTGAGGAAAGTTATTGGGTGGTCGCTTTTTTTGTACGTTGGGTTTGCATTACTTATATATTGGTATTTATTTGGATGGAATCATGAACTCATTCCGGACATGTATAAAGGAACGAGTGCAGATCCAGAAACTTTTATGAATGCGAGGGAGCTTACGCTAAGTCAAGATTATTCGCGTGTGAAAAATTTACTGTTCTTTTTAGCGACGCCTCTTGAATGGATTATTTTATTATTTGTACTCGTGCTCGGTATTTCAAAAAAGTTTGAGAAATGGTCGAAGGAAACGACCAAAATAAATGTCTTACAAGTTGCGATTTATTTCTTTTATTTATCACTACTAACAACAGTTCTTGCATTACCGATGCAGTGGATCGGGCGTAAAGTGTCCGTTGATTATGGCATTTCCACGCAAAGTACACAAAGCTGGATAAAAGATCATGTTATCGATTTTTGGGTGAATTATGCGACTATGTTACTCATTGTTACAGTTCTTTTATGGCTTATCCGTAAATTCCCGAAGAGATGGTGGTTAGCAGGATGGGCGCTCTCTGTACCATTTACAATCTTTTTAACGTTCGTGCAACCTGTTATTATTGATCCACTTTACAATGATTTCTCGACGCTAAAAAATAAAGAATTAGAAACGAAAATTTTGACAATGGCAGATAAAGCTGATATTCCAGCTAAGCACGTATATGAAGTAAATATGTCGGAAAAAACGAATTCGTTAAATGCGTACGTAACGGGAATTGGCCTTAACTCTCGCATTGTAATGTGGGATACGACGCTTAAGCAATTAAAAGATAAAGAGATTTTATTTATAATGGCTCATGAAATGGGACATTACGTAATGAAACATATATATTGGGGCGTTGCGAGCTATGTGTTGCTATCGTTTATAGGTATGTATTTAATTAGTCGTATTATAAATATGTGTATTCGAAAATGGGGAGATACACTGCAAATTCCAAAATTAGCATGTTTCTCAATTTTACCTTTATTTTTCTTAATTTCCTCTTTATTATCTTTTGCAGCACAACCAGCAACAAACTACGTTTCTCGTATAGAGGAACGGGCGGCAGATCAATACGCTCTAGACATGACGAAAGATGGAAAATCAGGTGTGAAAACTTTTCAATATTTATCAAAAACAAGTTTAAGCCAAGTGAATCCGCCTGCGTTAGTGAAGTTTTTCTTATATACACATCCACCAATTTTCGAAAGAATTCATACGTTTGAACAATATGAAAAACAGAAAAAAGAAAGAAAGAAGTAGCGATTATGCTACTTCTTTCTTTCTATAAAAATATAAGTTTGAGAATGGGAATATTTATCATTGCTTTTTATTGTGATTTTGTAAATAATAAGCTATAAAATTCTAAAAATCTATATATAAAGGAATAAAGGTGAAATATGTATTTTTTACAAAATTTAAAAGTGAAACATAAATTACTCTCGCTTATCTCATTAGCAGTTTTGGGCATGGTAATTATGAGTTGTGTAGCAGTTAATTCAATTAATCAGATTAAGTATGATACGGAAATTGTCGTAGATGATTATCAAAATTCAGCAATTTTATTAGAAGGGATGCTTCGTACACAAAATTCACTAGAATATAACTTACTAGAATTAATTACAGTGTCACAAAATGAGGGGACAAATAAAGAGGGGATTATTGGTAATGTTGAAAAGGATCTAAAGAAATATGATTCTTTATTAAAAGAATATGATGATGGCGTTAATTTAAGTAAGCAAGAGGATGAACTGTTTCAGAAGATGAAGAAATCTTTGCCAAGTTATATGGATACATATAAAAAGTTGTTTGAAAAAGCGAAGGTGACAAACGAACCCCAGCTGGTAAACGAATTTCATAAGGAATTAAAACCAAAGGGAGTAGAGTTAGCTAGTTATGCGGTAGATCTAGAAGCATATGTTTCAAACTTAGCTGATCAAGTATTTAAAGATTCTCAAAAAATGATAGATCAGTCCGTTATTACTTTTATCATTCTTGCAGTAGTTACTACAATCGTTATATGTATAGTAAGTTATATTATTAGCAAGCTTATAGTTGCTCCTTTACAAACGGTTAGTCGTATGATGGAAAGAGCAAAAGAAGGGGATCTAACTGTATATGGTGATTATAATGCTAAAGATGAATTGGGCTTATTAGTAAGTGATTTTAACGAGATGATTGCAGGGCTAAGAGCAAATATGCAAGAAGTAGATAATAATATTCAGCTTTTATTCCAACATGCAGACGGAGTAGTATCTGCATCGGAAGTATCTAGTGGTGCAGCGAAGAAAATCACTATAGATATTGAAGAAGTTGCAAATGGTGCAGAGAGTCAAATGCAAGCAATGGAGCAAACTGCGGGTGCGATGGAAGAGTTGACACAAGGAATGCAGAGTATAGTGAATACATCATCCTCTGTGAATGAATTGTCTGCTCAATCAGCATTAGATGCAGAGAGTGGTAACAAATTAATGAAACAAATGATTCAACAGATGGATACAATCCAAAATTCAGTACATAGCGGTGTCAAACAAGTTGAGACTATGAAGGAACAATCAGAAGAGATTGTTAAAATCATTGATGTTATGCAAGGTATTACCTCTCAGATTAACTTATTAGCATTAAATGCCGCAATTGAGGCTGCACGTGCTGGAGAAAGTGGTAGAGGATTTGCAATTGTGGCAGATGAAGTAAGAAAATTAGCAGAACAATCTAGTGATTCTGCAAAACAAATTGAGAAACTTATTATTCAAGTTATGGGAACAACGAACCATACGGTACATATGATGGGGAAAGTAGATAATGAGGTGCAGGCAGGTACTCAAGTAGTAATGCATACAGAAAAAGTATTTGGAACAATTACAGAAAAAGTGCAGCAAGTATCTGAGCAAATTCAAACGGTATCTATGTCTACAGATGAAATTGCAGCGAGTAGTGAGGAGATTTCTGCTTCTACAGAAGACATGGCGCAAATTTCTCAAAGGTCATCTGATCGAACTGATAGGGTAAAAGAGTCTATTCAACAGCAAGAAAAATCAGTTCAAGAAATCTCAGTTTCAATTGAGCATCTGCATAGCGTAGCAGGAGGATTAAAGCAGATTGTTTCACAATTTACTCTTCAAAAATAGTATATTTAAGTTTATATATAGTGAAATTCCTCTGAATAAATAGCAAAAAAATCATCCTTTATAAGAAATAAAGGATGATTTTTTTATTATGAAGATTTGGTGTGAATTCTACTTTTTACATTCTATTTTTTTACAGTTTTTCAATTGTGATATATAATGATATGTAATGTTTTTAGAATTTTTAGTTTATAAAAAGATGATTGTAGGGGGAGGAGAAAATTGTTTCATTCAAAATCAATGCCGACTATAAAAATGATCCTTTCGATGTCTATTTTCGGATCGATTGGATTTTTTTCTGTCCAAACGGGTTTACCATCTTTTGAATTAGTATTTATTCGTTGTATTTGTGCGACTTTATTTTTAACGCTATGTTGGTTTGCAACAGGACAATATAAAAATGAGAAATGGAATAAAAAAGAAATTGTGCAAATATTAGCGTGTGGCGTATTTCTCGTTTTTAACTGGGTGTTTTTATTTAAAGCGTTTGAACTCATGTCGATTACAATTGCGATTTCAGTGTATCATCTCGCGCCAATTATCGTATTAATGATCGGTAGTATCGTATTTAAAGAGAGACTTACAGTATTTGCTGTTATGTCCATTGTTATTTGTTTTATCGGCACAGTGTTAGTAGCTGGAGTGGACGGTAGTATGTCACTTGAGAAATTAATGTCATCTGGAATGGTATGGGCACTTCTTGCGGCTTTATTTTATGCTTTTACCACGTTACTAGGAAAGGGGATTCAGCATACGAGCGCATATGCGATGACCTTTTTACAAACGTTTTTAGGCATATTTTTATTGCTGCCATTCGTAGATTTCGGACATTTTCAAGGATTAACAGAGATGAACTGGATGATGATTACTGCGACAGGACTTATACATACTGGGTTTGTATATTACTTGTTTTTTGACAGTTTAAGGGATTTACCGACGAGACTTATTTCTGTATTAGTGTTTTTAGATCCTGCTGTTGCAATTTTGTTAGATACGATTTTTACCGGTTTTAGACCGACTAGTATGCAAATTGTAGGGATTATTCTTATATTTGTAGGAATGGCATTTACTTTTCGAAAAACGAAGGATGAAAAAGTGGTGGTAAAAGAAAATACGTATTATGAAGTGTGAAAAATTACCTCCTATCGTATTGAGAATCCCCTTATTTTTTATACAATATAAGAGTAGGAAAATAAAGGAAGATGCGGATGAGAAGGATGAAAAAGTTATTAAAGGTAGCTACATCATTAAGTTTAATAGGGTGGATATTTGTTAGCGGTGATATTGTTTCAGCAAATAAAGCTATAGTTGGAACGGGTAATGGTTTATTTGAACCAGAAAAACTTGTAACCCGTGAACAGTATGCGAAGTTCTTAAATAATACAATTCAAAGATTCTAAGCAAACGATTAATCTATGAAGATCGAAAAAAGCGCAAATATGATATTTGCGCTTTTTTTGTCTATAAAGTGAAATTTTTATAAGTGAAGGACTTGATTAGTAGATAGTAGAATATTGTATATATAACATCTTTGCAAAAGCTTTTGTTTATCCTTTTTGAAAATCAAACAGAGAAACTAGAGCGCAAAGATAAGAATATTTCTTCAAATGATTTGCATGCAATTCAGAATACCAATTGGAATTGAGAGCGAATTGGCTCTCCTAGTAATCTTCAAAATAATAGATGTTAAAAATGCAATATATTACATAGGGCTTGCAAATACAGCATATGTAATATGGGGAAAGAATTTAGTCTATTATGTTCCACTTTTAATAAAGTGGAAATGAAGGAGCGAGGACTATGAAGAAAAAAATGTTCCGTATAATGGCGGCAGCGACTATTATGGGTGGATTATTGGTAAGTGCAAATGTTCCTAACATAAAAGCAGAAGAATATCCTGAAATGATTGTATTTGACGATGTCCCAGTAAACCATTGGGCATATGATTATATTCTAGATGCGGCATATAATAAAATTATGCTAGGTTATGGAAATGGAAAGTTTGGTGTAGGTGATAACGTAACACGTGAACAAGTGGCGGCAGTACTGTATCGCGCACTTAATATAAAACATGAAGGCCCATTAAAAAATCCTTATAAGGATATTTCTGAAAGATCAACAATGTTTCCAGATGAAATTTTAGCATTAACAGAGCGCGGTATTTTTAAAGGTGATGAGAAGGGGAACTTTAGACCTAGGGAAACAATTACACGTGCAGAAGTAGCGCAAGTTCTTACACAGGCATTTTCATTTGAAGTGAAGCAACAGCATACATTTAAAGATGTACCGAATAATTACTGGGCAAAAAATTCAATTAGTGCTCTGCAATCAAATAATGTCATAGTAGGGACAGGAAATGGAAAGTTTGAACCGAATAAAGTTGTAACACGTGAGCA
This sequence comes from Bacillus sp. DB-2, assembly GCF_003315125.1. Taxonomy (NCBI): domain Bacteria; kingdom Bacillati; phylum Bacillota; class Bacilli; order Caryophanales; family Bacillaceae; genus Bacillus; species Bacillus sp. DB-2. Next base: position 18,339 of record NZ_QNRN01000012.1, read on the forward strand.
ATATGCAACATTTTTATATAAAGCTATTATTAATTTTCATTTGAAAGATGAATAACATGAAACGGAAGTTTTTTAAAAAATAGTACAAGAAAAATAAAATTATATTAATATATCATATTTCTTTAAAAAAAGCGCGGGAATTACGCGCTTTTTTCTTATTTTAAATTGTTTATCTGTATATTTATTCTGCTGTTCATAGTTCCATGGTTAGTATTTATGGAAAAAACAGGTTAATTATAGTTACTTTTTATTGAAAAAAAGTACGATTTAGTAACTTTATTGTTAATTAAGTATAAAGATAAGTATGTGAAATACAGTTCACAAATTAGACAAACATTATATGGGTAAGTGTATTGTTACTTTTCCATAAATTCTTTATATTAGAAAAAAATATGTTTTTTTTAGGGAGAGAATACAGTGAAGAAAAAGATATTAAAAGTAGCAACAGCTTTAACAATTATGGGTGGAATTGCATTTAGTGCTGAAGGCGCTACAGCGAATGCTGAAGTAGCTGCTAAGCCTAAGCCACAACAAGCAAGTCAGGCTATCTTTAAAGATGTACCAGCAGGACATTGGTCTTACGAAGCAATTCAAACTTTAGCACAAGAAGAAATTATGCTTGGTTATGGAAATGGCGTGTTCGGTTTTGGACATAACATAACTCGTGAACAAGTAGCTGCTTTAATTTATCGTACTATCGATTTCAGTGAAGTATTCGAGGAAGGCGATATCCTTGAGAATCCATACAAAGATATTAATGAAAAATCAACAATGTTCTTAGAAGAAATTTTAGTATTAACAGAGGTAGGTATCTTTAACGGTGATGGAACTGGAAACTTTAGACCGAAAGATACACTAACACGTGCAGAAATGGCTCAAGTGCTTACAGTAGCATATGAATTAGAAGTAAAAGGAACACAAGGATTTAAAGATGTACCGAAAGGACATTGGGCATACAATGCGATTAATGCAGTAGGTTCAAATGGTATTTCTGTAGGAGATGGAACTGGAAACTTTGCTCCAAACATGAAAGTAACACGTGAACAATATGCGCAGTTCTTATTTAAAACAATTTTTGAATAAATAATAAAAAAGAGTCAGTGTTATATAACACTGACTCTTTTTTTGCTTGAAATCATAATGGATAAACACAGTTTTGTAAAAAAACATTAAATTTTCAAAAAAAACTTCCTTTTCTGAAGATTTGTTATATAATATAAAACATAAAATCAAATCTGTTATAAGACAGTTTAAAAAGGGGATGCTAATATGTCGACGCAAACTTCACGGGTTACACTGGCCGGAGAAATGTTACCAGCGTACAACGAAATATTGACACCTGAGGCGCTTAGTTTTTTAAAGGAACTGCATGAAAATTTTAATGAACGCCGCACGGAACTTTTACAAAAGCGTGTGGAGAAACAAAAAAGAATTGATGCGGGGGAGTTTCCTACGTTTTTAGAAGAGACAAAGCATATACGTGAAGGGGATTGGACAATCGCCCAGCTTCCGAAAGATTTAGAGGATCGCCGCGTGGAGATTACTGGTCCGGTGGATAGAAAGATGGTCATTAACGCTTTAAATTCAGGAGCACATCTTTTTATGGCAGACTTTGAAGATTCGAATGCACCAACTTGGAGAAATGCTGTCGAAGGTCAAATTAACTTACGAGATGCTGCTGTGAGAACGATCTCACATAAAAATGAAAACGGAAAAGAATATCGTTTAAATAGTAAAACAGCTGTATTAATTGTGCGTCCGAGAGGGTGGCATTTAGAAGAAAAGCATATGCAAGTTGACGGCAAGAACATGTCTGGCAGTTTGGTGGATTTTGGATTGTACTTTTTCCATAATGCGAAGACGCTTTTAGCAAAAGGAAGTGGCCCATACTTTTACTTACCGAAAATGGAAAGTTACTTAGAGGCAAGATTATGGAATGACGTTTTCATATTCGCTCAAAAGTATATCGGTATTCCGAATGGAACGATTAAAGCGACTGTGTTAATAGAAACGATTCACGCTTCATTTGAAATGGATGAAATTTTGTATGAACTAAGAGATCATTCTGCTGGTTTAAACTGCGGACGATGGGATTATATATTTAGTTTCTTAAAGAGCTTCCGTAATCATAATGAATTTTTACTTCCGGATAGAGCGCAAGTCACGATGACAGCGCCGTTTATGCGCGCGTATTCTTTGAAAGTTATTCAAACGTGTCATCGTCGTAACGCGCCAGCAATCGGAGGGATGGCGGCGCAAATCCCAATTAAAAATGATCCAGAAGCAAATGAGGCAGCTTTCGAGAAAGTGCGTGCTGATAAAGAGCGCGAAGCTTTAGACGGTCATGATGGGACTTGGGTTGCCCACCCGGGACTTGTACCGGTTGCAATGGAAGTATTTAATCACATAATGAAAACGTCAAATCAAATTTTTAGAAAGCGTGAAGAAATACGTGTAACAGAAAAGGATTTATTAGAAGTACCGATGGGAACGATTACAGAAGGTGGTCTTCGCACGAATATTAACGTCGGTATTCAATATATTGCATCTTGGTTAAGCGGGAGAGGAGCAGCTCCAATTTATAACTTAATGGAAGATGCGGCAACAGCGGAAATATCAAGAGCACAAGTATGGCAGTGGATTCGTCATGAGGGTGGAAAGCTAAGTGATGGCCGTAATATCACTTTTAAATTGATGGAAGAATTGAAAGAAGAAGAACTAGCAAAAATAGAAAGAGAGATTGGTAAGGAAGCATTTAATAAGGGGAGATTTGAAGAGGCTACAAAACTGTTTACAAACCTTGTTCGTAATAACGAGTTCATGCCGTTTTTAACATTACCGGGTTATGAAATTTTATAAGAAACAAGAAAAGGGGATGGAACATATGAAAAAAGAAAGAATTGATAAATTGCAGGAAAGCTGGGAATTAGATACGCGCTGGAAAGGGATCACACGTCCATATACAGCTGAAGATGTAATTCGTCTGCGCGGATCGATTGATATTGAACATACGTTAGCGCGCTGCGGTGCAGAGAAGCTTTGGAAATCACTTCATACAGAAGATTATATTAATGCACTTGGGGCATTAACAGGAAACCAAGCGATGCAACAAGTGAAGGCTGGATTAAAAGCAATTTATTTAAGCGGTTGGCAAGTAGCGGCAGATGCGAATCTTTCTGGACATATGTATCCTGACCAAAGCTTATACCCGGCGAACAGTGTGCCAGCTGTTGTAAAACGAATTAACCAAACACTTCAACGTGCTGATCAAATTCAGCATATGGAAGGTAGCGGTGATACAGATTATTTCGTCCCAATTGTGGCGGATGCTGAAGCTGGGTTTGGTGGACAGTTAAACGTATTTGAATTAATGAAAGGGATGATTGAAGCGGGTGCATCTGGCGTGCACTTTGAAGACCAATTATCTTCAGAGAAAAAATGCGGGCATTTAGGCGGAAAAGTATTATTACCGACGCAAACAGCGGTGCGTAATTTAATTTCGGCACGTCTTGCTGCGGATGTAATGGGTGTACCAACAATTATCGTTGCAAGAACAGATGCAGATGCAGCAGATTTAATTACGAGCGATATCGATCCAGTTGATCAAGAGTTTATTACAGGTGAAAGAACGCCAGAAGGGTTTTATCATACGAAAGCAGGTCTTGATCAAGCAATTGCACGTGGTTTAGCGTATGCGCCGTATGCAGATCTCGTTTGGTGTGAAACGTCGGAGCCAAATTTAGAAGATGCAAAACGCTTTGCGGACGCAATTCATAAGAAATATCCAGGGAAGCTACTTGCTTACAACTGTTCCCCTTCTTTTAACTGGAAACAAAAATTAGATGAAAAAACGATTGCAAGCTTCCAAAAAGAAATTGCATCGTACGGTTATAAATTCCAGTTCGTAACGCTTGCTGGATTCCATTCGTTAAATTACGGCATGTTTGAATTAGCGCGTGGTTATAAAGAGCGCGGCATGGCAGCGTACTCTGAATTACAACAAGCAGAGTTCGCAGCAGAGAAATACGGTTACTCAGCAACGCGCCATCAACGCGAAGTAGGAACAGGATACTTTGATGAAGTAGCACAAGTGATTACAGGCGGTACTTCATCAACGACTGCTCTAAAAGGATCCACAGAAGAAGAACAGTTTACGAAATAAAGGTATAAGTAGGTGCCCCCCAAAAAAATTTGGGGGCACTTTTCTTATTTATTATTACGTCGCTGACATTGTTAAACTTTGTCGGAAAGTGGATGTGATTTTATTTGTCGTCGTATTGTGGGACGTTCACTTCTATTTAAAATATCCAATCCAATATAGTGAATATACCAATAATAGCAGTGAAAAGAAGGAATGCGAATAATGATAGACAGCCCCATGTAAATAGTTTGTCTTTCCATGTTTCTTCATAATCATCAATTAGTTTCTCTATCACTTTTTTCTGCAATGGCTGTAAGGGACGTTCGGTGTGTAGTCCTGTAATAATGTTACGATCTCCTTTGAATTTTAAAGCACGTACAATATGATAAGAGTCGTTTCCCATCGATTTTTCAAATTGTAGACATGCCGCGTGCATAACATCTGTTTTCTCTTTTTCAAGATACCAATACCGTCCAGCCATTTCTGGGTATTGTAATGTAAAGTAAATGTCACCGAGTTTTTTCCTAATTTCTAATTCATTCGGATAAGTAGCGATTAATCCGTGTAATCTATCTCTTGCTTTTCCAAGGTTGTTATTTTCAATATCTTTTTCAATTCTCTTTAATGTTTTTTTAGGGATTATTTCTGTCATACACGCCTCCTTATTAGAATAGGTGTGGTTATATTTTATAAAAAATACTAAAATTTAGAAACTTTATTTTTAAAAAGGATTGTACATTCTATTTTAAGTATGCTATGATAATACCAGTTGAATAATTAAATTAAGCAATCCATATATTATCAAGTGCCGAAAACAAACGGGGAAAAGTATGTGAGAACTAGTTTATGTTTCGAATTTGATAATGTGTGGATTCTTTTTTTATACATGAAGACTAAATAATAAAATGTATTTTCTTAGGAGGAAATAATTATGACAGTTACAGGACAAGTAAAATGGTTTAACAACGAAAAAGGCTTCGGTTTCATCGAAGTTCCAGGCGAAAACGATGTATTCGTACATTTCTCTGCAATCGAAACTGATGGTTTCAAATCTTTAGAAGAAGGCCAAAAAGTTAGCTTCGAAATCGAAGATGGCAACCGTGGACCTCAAGCTAAAAACGTAATCAAACTATAATTTTATAGTTTATTATAGAAAAAAGGATGGCTTATGCCATCCTTTTTTTTGTTGTTGAGATATACGATATTTATATTAGTAATAAAGACAGCCTAAAAAGTGCGATTGAAGAAATAAAGGCGTACTCGAAAACTTATGAAAATGATAAAGTGACGGTAATTGATTTGAGGAAGTCTCATTCTCGTTATTTAGATCAAGAACCATATATAATCATAGTACAGGTTGAAAGAGATACAGAGAATCTTGGAAGAAAAAATAGTAGGTTTTTTTGAGGATGAAGAAGAATGAAGGAAATGGTAATCAGTATGTAAAAAGGCTTTCCCGTAAAGGAAGGCCTTTTAGTGTTCTTTCACAGCTTTTTTCTTTTCACGTTTCTTGCATTCTGGACATTTAGATTTACGAAAAGGCTTCGCGAAGAACAGTAAAATAAAAAATAAACCGAATATAATACTCGCTGAATTTTTTACGATAACAATGTTACTATTTTTCATTTGAATTGTTGGATGATCTTGATTTTCTTCCATGAGAGACCTCCGTATATTTGATTTATATTTTAATTATAGCAAAATTAATTGCTGTAATTATATGAAAAGGGGAATGTGTTAAACATATTACAAATGATATAAATTCTTTTTTCGTATATAGAATCCTCTTTTTATACAGATTATTCTTTTGGTATCCATATATTATCATTAACAGATTTGTATTATATTTGATTTATTATAAGTATTTGTAAAGAATCGCAGAATGTAAACCATTTCCTTTTCGTAGGTGCTACTATAAAAGGGAAATGAAGAAGGGAAATTAAATAGCAATCGAAAATTAAAAAAAGAGAGGTGAAAAATCTGTTACTAACAAAAGAGCGAGTATAGATAAAAGTATTCTTAGCGTGCAAAAACTACATACTCTAAGGATATACATTTGCCTATATTTGTAGTAGCAGACAGTAGACTATGGAAAGTAAAGTAGAACGTTATGTCGAAAACTATGTTGTAAGCAAAAATACAATGGCCTTACTTCCTGTTGTTCTAGGAGAAAAGAAAGTTGTTACGCGAATTGTTGAAATGGAAGATTCTTTTTTCGTATTTCAAAAGCCTCTTGATATTATAGAGAGAAGTTGCCGGAAACATGGTTCTAGTTTCTTTGGAAGAAAAGAAGGAACGAAGGAGTTAACTCGTATTACACATAAAGCTCCTATCGCAATTAGTCCGACAGATCAACTTTATTTTTTCCCTACGTATTCTTATTCTCGAAAAGAGTGTGCGTGGTTATCTCATTTTCATATTGAAGATAATAAAGAATTAAAAGATGGAAATCTTATTATTAGATTTATAAATGGTTTCGCTGTGAAACTAGAAATGTCAAAAAGTAGCTTTGAAAATCAGCAAAATCGTACAGCGAAATTACGGACAGAGTATGAAGATCGTAAGAAAAAACAAGGAAATCCTTGCTTTAAAGAGATTGATAAAAATGAAGAATCTAAATTAACACCAGCATATGAGAAAGTGTATTTTGTGAAGGAAGGCGAAGTGTGAGAGGGAAAAGATGGGGAGACTCATCCTTTTTATTTGTCTGTTTTTGTCGGAAAGTCGATAAAAATCAAATTGTGATCGATGTATTCAGAAAATCACCGGTGTAATTTCATTTACCGAAAAAATCATCAAAAAATATTGTTCCTCAAACAACCAAACATACAACAAACCTTGTCGAATATTGAAAGATTATCATAGCATAATAATGAAGGAATTCTAGCGAATGATATGGAAACTTTAATAAATACATCTCCATATGTCGTATCTACCATTTCCTCTTTCATTTAAGCGATGATACAGTAGAGGTAGTAATTAGAGTAAAGGGGTAAAGTGTAGAATGGATTTTCAAACAATCAAAGAGTATTTTTCACCAGAAAATATGGATCATATTGTTGAAAGTTATCGTGCGTTCGGACCGCTTCTCGGTATTGGCTTACCGATGATAGAGGCGCTTATTCCGGCATTGCCACTCATTGTGTTTGTGTTGGCGAATGCTGTTGCATTTGGTTTTTGGTTCGGTTTTCTTTATTCATGGATTGGGTCAGTAATTGGTGCAATGCTTGTATTTTTCATTATTCGTAGCTTTGGAAGAAGTCGTTTCTTTTCTTTTGTAAATAAGCATGAGAGAGTGCGAAAAGCGATGGGATGGATTGAAAGAAAAGGGTTCGCGCCAATCTTTGTTATATTTTGTTTTCCGTTCACACCATCTGCGCTTATAAACGTTGTAGCTGGTTTATCTCGCATTAGCGTAAAACAGTTTGGACTAGCATTAGCATTCGGAAAGCTTGTTATGATCTTTATTTTAACGTATATCGGTCATGATTTAGTGTCATTTATTCATAAGCCGGTGAAATCGGTTATTGTGGGCGTTGTTATTTTTAGTTTATGGTATGTCGGTAAAAAAATTGAAGTAAAGTTAGAACTACAGTAGGAAAATTCTTCTTTGTCCCGCTATTTGGGGGCAATAAAACTCCCACCAAAAAATTCGACTGAAGCAAAGAAGTTAGGTGGGAGATCAAACTGCCCGTAAATGCCCGATTGGTGCGGGCTAATAATCGGTGGGGGATGAACAAAACCCCTACCGATTAAGTTTCACTTTATAAATGCAAGCTTAATTATTAAAGGGCGAGGGGAGAAGCGAATGAAGAAAACTTTGAAAAAAGAAGGGCTAGAGTGGATAAGAACAATTTTAATTGGTGTACTATTAGCTGTATTTTTTCGAACGTTTTTCTTTTCAACGTACGTTGTAGAGGGGAAGTCAATGATGCCGACATTGCAAGATGGAAATATGCTCGTTGTGAATAAGGTGAGTTATCAAGTAGGGGACTTGAATCGATTTGATGTCGTCGTTTTTCATGCGAATAAAAAAGAGGACTATGTAAAGCGAATTATCGGTTTACCTGGGGATCATATCGAATATAAGCATGATAAATTATATATAAACGGACAATTCGTGGAGGAACCTTATTTAGAGACGTATAAGAAAGAGACGAATGGACGGCAATTAACAGGTGATTTTAAATTAGAAGAATTAACGAAAGAAAAGTTTGTACCACCCGGTTCTATTTTTGTAGTTGGTGACAACCGCCTTGGTAGTTGGGATAGTAGGCACTTCGGCTTTGTGAAAGCTGATACAGTTGTCGGTAAAGTTGATTTACGATATTGGCCGATTCAAGAGGTACAAACGAATTTTTCAAAAGGCTGATATAATAAAATGAAGTATAAGGAAAAGACAAACGAGTATGTTTGTCTTTTTTATCGTCCTATAATACAATTGTGATAGCAAACTAACGTTCGTTATGTAAGTGAAAGGTGGGGTTACATGTCACTTCGATTTGTGATTGGTAGAGCTGGAAGTGGAAAAAGTACACTTTGTTTACACGAAGTGCAAGAAGAGTTAAAACAGCGCCCAAGAGGGAAAACAATATTATATCTTGTGCCAGAACAGATGACATTCCAAACGCAGCAGGCGTTAATTGGGAGTGAAGATGTAAGAGGTTCTATTCGGGCACAAGTTTTTAGTTTTTCGCGATTAGCGTGGAAGGTGCTGCAAGAAGTTGGCGGAGCGAGTCGTCTTCATATTGATGAAGCTGGTGTACATATGTTGCTTCGTAAAATTGTAGAGTCTCGTAAAGATGGACTATCTGTGTTTCAAAAAGCAGCGGAGCAAAACGGTTTCTTTGAACATCTTGGTAGTATGATTGCTGAGTTTAAACGTTACAATGTGACGCCGTCTAACGTATATGAAATGTGGCAACAATTAGACACACATAGCAGTAGTGCAGAGCAAAAGCTACTAGCGAATAAAGTGTATGATTTACAGTTATTATATGATGATTTTGAACGTGCTTTAATCGGAAAGTATTTAGATTCAGAAGACTACTTACAATTATTAATTGAGAAGCTTTCAGACTCTGAGTATGTAAAAGGCGCGGAAATTTATATAGATGGATTCCATTCATTTTCTCCTCAAGAGCTAGAAATCGTTAGAGGGCTAATGAAATTAGGAACAAGAGTAACAATAACATTAACGATAGATGAAAAAACGTTAGCGCAGCCAGTGAATGAACTAGATTTATTTTATGAAACGACGTTAACGTATGAAAAAATAAAACAAGTAGCGCGTGAAGAGAAAATAGAAATTGAAAAAACAATTCCACTTATGGAACAACCGCGTTTTCATTCTCCAGCATTAGCTCATTTAGAAACGCATTATGAAGCGCGTCCGAATGAAAAGTATCACGGTGAAGCGAGTGTGACAATTAGTACAGCAGCTAATTTACGAGCTGAAGTAGAAGGGGTAGCTCGTGAAATTAGAAGACTTGTGGCGGATGAAGACTATCGTTACCGAGATATCGCAGTCCTTCTTCGTAACGGAGAAAGTTATTACGACGTAATGCGAACGTTATTTACGGATTATAATATCCCGCATTTCATCGATGAAAAACGCCCAATGTCACATCATCCGCTAGTAGAATGTATTCGTTCTGCACTCGAGATTATTAGCGGGAATTGGCGTTATGATGCAGTATTTCGCTGCGTGAAAACAGAGCTTTTATATCCATTAGATGTAAGAAAAGAAGCGATGCGCGAAGAGATGGATGAGTTTGAAAACTACTGTTTAGCGTACGGTGTACAAGGGAAGAGATGGACTTCTGAAGATCCGTGGATGTATCGTCGTTATCGTTCTCTTGATGATGCGAGCGAAATGATAACAGACAGTGAGCGTGAAATGGAAGAGAAAATAAATCGACTTCGCGACGTTGTAAGAACGCCAGTTATTCGTATGCAAAAAAGACTGAAGCGTGCTGGAACAGTTATGCAAATGTGCGAAGCGGTATATTTATTTTTAGAGGAGCTTGACGTTCCGAAAAAACTAGAAGAATTACGTGTTCGTGCAGAAGAAAATGGAGATTTCTTATTTGCGACAGACCATGAGCAAGTATGGGAAGAAGTGATGAATCTTCTTGATACGTTCGTTGAGATGCTTGGCGAAGAGAAGATGTCCCTTTCAATGTTTACGGAGGTTATGTCGACAGGTCTTGAGGCACTTCAATTTGCGAACATTCCGCCGTCACTAGATCAAGTGTTAGTTGCTAATATTGATCATTCTAGATTATCAGATATTAAAGCGACGTTCATTATTGGAGTAAATGAAGGAGTGATTCCAGCAGCGCCTATGGATGAAGGTATGCTTTCTGATGAGGAAAGAAATGTTCTCACCGCTGCAGGTATCGAATTAGCACCAACGACGAGACAAACTTTATTAGAAGAACAGTTCGTTATGTATCAAATGGTGACGAGAGCATCTGAGAAGTTATACATTTCCTGTCCGCTTGCGGATGAAGAAGGAAAGACGTTACTTGCTTCTAGTTTTATTAAAAAAATAAAAAGAATGTTCCCTGATGTGAAAGAATCGTTTATTACGAATGATGTAAATGACTTATCGCGTTCGGAACAAATCTCATATGTAGCAACGCCAGAAGTAACGTTGTCTTATGTCATGCAGCAATTGCAAACGTGGAAGCGTTACGGATTTGAAGGCAATTTAGACTTTTGGTGGGACGTATATAACTTCTACGTTACTTCAGATGAATGGAAGCAAAAAAGTAGCCGTGTGTTATCAAGTTTATTCTACCGAAATCGTGCACAGAAACTAAGTACAGATGTAAGTAGGGATTTATATGGAGATACAATTAAGGGAAGCGTTTCTCGTATGGAGCTATTTAATCGCTGTGCGTACGCTCATTTTGCTCAGCACGGTTTATCGCTAAGAGAGCGTGATATTTTCAAACTTGATGCGCCAGATATCGGTGAGTTATTCCATGCGGCGCTGAAGAGAATTGCAGACAAGTTATTACGTGAAAATCGGACTTGGGCGGATTTATCAATAAAAGAGTGTGAACACCTTTCTGCTTTAGTAATAGAAGAAATTGCACCGTTATTACAAAGACAAATTTTATTAAGTTCGAACCGTCATTTCTATTTAAAGCAAAAACTACAACAAATCATTTTCCGTACGTCACTTATTCTTCGTGAACATGCGAAGTCGAGTGGATTTGTACCAGTTGATTTAGAAGTACCGTTCGGTATGGGCGGGACTGGATCTCTTCCACCAATGGAATTTGCGTTGCCAAATGGTGTGAAGATGGAAGTAGTTGGCCGTATTGACCGTGTTGATAAGGCGGAAGATGAGAGTGGTACGTTCCTTCGTATTATTGATTATAAATCAAGTTCGAAAGCGTTAGATTTAACAGAAGTGTATTACGGACTCGCACTTCAAATGTTAACGTATTTAGATGTTGTTACTTCAAATGCACATACGTGGATGAAAAAGGGCAGTACTGCATCACCGGCGGGTGTATTGTATTTCCATATTCATAACCCGATTGTTGAGATGAAAGGCGATGCATCTGAAGAAGAAATTGAGAAAGAAATTTTAAAGAAATTTAAAATGAAAGGTCTCGTACTAGGAGATGCTGACGTTGTGCGTTTAATGGATAATAAACTTTCAACAGGAAGCTCTGATATTATTTCTGCTGGTCTGAAAAAAGATGGTAGTTTTAGTGCGCGTTCTAGCATTGCAAGTGAACAAGAGTTTAACGTACTTCAAAAATATGTACACCACTCGTTTGAAAATATCGGAAAAGACATTACAGAAGGTGTTATCGATATTGCTCCTTACAAAAAGGGGAATAAAGCGGCATGTACGTTCTGTAACTTCAAATCTGTTTGTCAATTTGATGAATCACTTGAAGATAACCAATTCCGTACGTTAAAAGATATGAAAGATAGCGAAGCGATGGAGAAAATTAGAGAGGAGGTTGGCGGAGAATGATAGAAAATTGGCCTCAGAAACCAGAAGGTAGTCAATGGACAGATGACCAGTGGAAAGCGGTTGTAGCGAACGGACGTGATATTTTAGTCGCAGCGGCAGCTGGATCAGGGAAAACAGCGGTATTAGTTGAACGTATTATTAAAAAGATTATAAGTGAGGAAAATCCAGTCGATGTCGACCGCCTGCTCGTTGTAACATTTACGAATGCAGCAGCGCAAGAAATGAAAAATCGAATTGGGGAAGCGTTAGAAAAAGTATTAATTGATGGGCCAGGTTCACAGCATATAAGAAAGCAGCTTAGCTTATTAAATAAAGCTTCCATTTCTACAATTCATTCATTTTGTTTACAAGTTATTAGAGGATATTATTACATGCTTGATGTCGATCCTCGTTTTCGTATTGCGAACCAAACAGAAAATGAGTTATTAAAAGAAGAAGTGCTAGATGACATATTAGAAGAAGAATATGGAATCGAAGATAATAGTATTTTCTTTGAACTAGTTGATCGTTATACGAGTGACCGTAGTGACGATGACTTACAACGAATGATTTTAGCGCTTCATACAGAATCAAGAGCGCATCCAAACCCGGAGAAGTGGCTTGATAAATTAGTAGAAGCATACGACGTTGAAGGAAAGACGATTGAAGATTTAGTGTACGCTTCTTACTTATTAGAGGATGTGAAGTTTCAGCTTGAAACAGCGGAAAAGCATATTCGTAAGGCGACTGAACTCGCAATGCTTCCTGATGGTCCAGCGCCTCGCGTTGAAACTTTACAAGCGGATTTAGCTTTACTTGGAACGTTATCCTCAGCAGCGCGTGGATCGTGGACAAGCGTTTATGAAGCGATGCAAAATGTATCGTGGCAAACGTTAAAGCGTATTAAAAAAAGTGATTACAACGAAGATGTTGTAAAACAAGTAGATTCTCTTCGTAATAAAGCGAAAGATGAAGTGAAGAAATTACAAGAAGAGCTATTTAGCCGCAGACCCGAAAGTTTCTTACGAGATTTTCAAGATATGCATCCTGTATTAGAAAAACTCGTGAAGCTTGTAAAAGTATTTACAGAGCGTTTCCAAGCGATTAAGCGAGATAAAGGAATGGTCGATTTCACAGATTTAGAGCATTTCTGTTTGCAAATTTTAAGCGAGCAAAGTGAAGACGGTGAAATGAAGCCGTCAGCAGTAGCACTTCAATATCGTAATAAATTTGCTGAAGTACTAGTCGATGAATATCAAGATACGAATTTCGTACAGGAATCAATTATTAAATTTGTAACGAAAGATTCCGAGAGTGAAGGAAACTTGTTCATGGTTGGTGACGTAAAACAGTCAATCTATCGTTTCCGACTAGCAGAGCCTGGTTTATTCTTAGGAAAATATAAACGTTTCACACAAGAAGGATCGGGCGGCGGAATGAAGATTGACTTAGCGAAAAACTTCCGTAGCCGTCATGAAGTGCTAGCAGGTACGAACTTTATTTTCAAACAAATTATGGGCGAAGAAGTCGGCGAAATCGATTATGATGCTGACGCTGAATTAAAGCTAGGTGCTAGCTATCCAGAAGGTGAAGATGTAGCGGCAGAGCTATTATGTATTCAGCAAACTGAGGAAGAAGTGCAAGACGGTGAAGAAGGTGCCGAAGTAGAAAAAGCGCAGCTTGAAGCTCGTCTTATGGCGCAGCGTATTAAAGCAATGGTCGATTCAGGCTATGAAGTGTATGATCGTAAAACCGATAGTATGCGCCCAGTGCAATATCGTGATTTCGTTATTTTACTTCGCTCCATGCCATGGGCGCCGCAAATTATGGAAGAGTTAAAACTACAAGGAATTCCGGTATATGCTGACCTTGCGACTGGTTACTTTGAAGCGACAGAAGTAAATATTATGATGAACGTATTCCGCGTCATTGATAACCCGATGCAAGATATTCCGCTTGCAGCTGTACTTCGTTCACCGATCGTTGGACTAAATGACGAAGAACTTGCGACGCTTCGTGCTCATGGAAAGAAAGGCTCGTTTTATGAAGTGATGAGCTCATTCTTAAAGGGAGCGCCGCTTGAAGAAGAACAAGAACTGCATGATAAATTAGAGTGGTTTTATAACTTACTGCAAGGGTGGCGTGAATTTGCGCGTCAACAATCTCTTTCTGATTTAATTTGGAAAGTGTACGGTGAGACAGGCTATTACGACTTTGTCGGCGGTTTACCAGCCGGAAAGCAAAGGCAAGCAAACCTGCGTGTACTATATGATCGCGCAAGACAATATGAAGCAACATCGTTTAGAGGATTATTCCGCTTCTTGCGCTTTATTGAGCGTATTTTAGAACGCGGTGATGATATGGGAACGGCGAGAGCTTTAGGTGAACAAGAAGATGTCGTTCGTATTATGACGATTCATAAAAGTAAAGGGCTAGAGTTCCCAGTCGTATTTGTAGCGGGACTAGGTCGTCGTTTTAATACACAAGATTTAATGAAACGTTTCTTACTGCATAAAGACTTCGGTTTCGGTTCACAATTTATCGATCCTCGTAAACGAATTAAATATACGACATTATCGCAACTAGCAATTAAGCGTAAAATGAAAATGGAATTAATCGCGGAAGAAATGCGCGTGTTATACGTAGCGTTAACGCGTGCGAAAGAGAAGTTAATTTTAATTGGAACGGTTAAAGATGCCAATAAAGAAATGGAAAAATGGCTCGATGCAAGGGAGCATAGTGAATGGTTATTACCAGACCATATACGTGCCGGAGCGTCTTGTTATTTAGACTGGATTGCACCTTCATTATATAGACATCGTGATAGTGAAATGCTTCTTGAATTAGGACAAGGAAATATTCCAGGCGAAATTTATGAATATAGTGCTAGCTGGAAAGTAGAAGTTGTTGAAGGAAAAGATTTACTTGCACCAGAACCAGTTCAAGAAGAGAAACAAGAGTTATTAGAAGCGCTTCGTGATAAAAAAGCTGTTCCGTTAGAAAGTGAACGGAAAGAAGAAGTGTACGACAGATTGATGTGGGAATACGGGTATGCGGACGCGACATCTCACCGTGCGAAACAGTCTGTTACAGAAATAAAGAGGAATTATCAATCTGAAGAAGGTAGCGATAACGCCTTTATTAAAAAACTTCGTGCACCAATTAAAACACGTCCGCGCTTTATGGAGAAAAAAGGGCTAACATACGCAGAGCGAGGGACAGCAGTCCATGCCGTTATGCAGCATGTAGATTTGAAGAAACCAATTACGATTGAAGTTCTTCAAGAACAAATTGCAAGAATGGTAAATAAAGAGCTATTAACATTTGAACAAGCTGAAGAAATAGCGATTGAAAAGGTAATTTCATTCTTTGACAGTGACTTAGGTAAAAGGGTATTAGCAGCAAAAAGTGTTGAGCGCGAAGTACCATTTACGATGATGCTTTCAGCAGAAGAAGCGTATCAAGATTGGCAAGGGAAGAAAGGCGAATCAATACTTGTCCAAGGGGTTATCGACTGCATGATCGAAGAGGAAGACGGAATTACTTTAATCGACTTTAAAACAGATACGATTGAAGGAAAGTTCCCAGGCGGATTTGATCAAGCGAAACCAATTTTAGAAGACCGATACAAAGTACAGCTTTCACTATATGCAAAAGCACTCGAGAAAAGCTTAAAACATCCTGTGAAAGAGAAATGTTTATATTTCTTTGATGGAAATCATGTTGTAAATATTGACGAATAGAGCTTAGAAAGGGGTTATGGACTATGGCGACGTTAAGAACTTGTGATCAAGGACACGAGTACTACAAAGTAGCGATTGTCCAACTTGCCCAACCTGTGAGAAAGAGAGAAAGCCAAAAGAAGGCTTTCTTTCTCTTCTTTCAGCACCAGCAAGGCGAGCGTTAGAGCACCATGGAATAAAGACTGAAGCAGAACTTTCAAAGTATAGTGAAAAAGAAATTTTGAAACTGCACGGTATAGGACCAGCATCTTTACCTAAATTGAGAGCGGCTTTAGAAGATAAGGGATTATCATTTCAATAAAGAAAAACTAATCATTAGTGAGGAGTAGCATCTTAAACTAATGATTAGTTTATATAATCGAATTGATTATAATATTAAGGAAGGAAGTGCAACACTATGGATTTTGAAACAGTAATGCAAGAGCTTGAAACTCTCGGCAAGGAACGAACTAAAAAAATATACATATCCAATGGTGCAAAGGATCCACTTTTTGGCGTAGCTACAGGTGCTATGAAACCAATCGCAAAGAAAATAAAAATAAATCAAAGTTTAGCTGAAGAGCTGTATGCCACAGGTAACTACGATGCAATGTACTTTGCAGGCATTATTGCAGACCCAAAAATTATGAATGAATCGGATTTTGATCGTTGGATGGATGGGGCGTACTTTTATATGCTGTCCGATTATGTGGTGGCAGTAACTTTATCAGAATCAGATTTTGCACAAGACGTTGCTGATAAATGGATTGCAAGTGGTAACGAACTAAGAATGTCCGCGGGCTGGAGTTGCTACTGCTGGCTTTTAGGGAATCGAAAAGACCATGAATTTTCCGGAAGTAAGATTACCAGTATGCTAGAAGTTGTGAAAAATACAATTCACGATGCGCCAGAACGAACGAAATCCGCTATGAATAATTTTCTAAACACTGTGGGGATTTCATATGTGCCGCTACATGAAAAGGCAGTTGAAACTGCAAAGGAAGTAGGCATAGTGGAGCTAAAACGGGACAACAAAAAAAGCAGTTTTCTAAATGCTTACGAAAGTATTCATAAAGAACTTGATAGAGGAAGACTCGGATTCAAACGTAAATATGTAAGATGTTAAAATTAAAAGAAACAGCCCTAGCTCTACACAAAATAGAGCTAAGGCTGTTTCTTTTTTACGCTGTTCCAATCTGATCTTGATCTGCCACATCAGAATCAAATGTATTTGTTGCGCTAACGCCGTTAAAAGTATTGACGACAAATCCGACATTGGAAGCCCCGGATCCGTTATAAGCTTTCGTATTTTCTTTCGGAGACACATTATAAAAATCTCCTAAGTTGAAAGAGCCGTTACTGTTTTGAACGACGAGATTTCCTACAACCGAAGGCATACCATCCACCTACTTTACTAAGCTTTTTAATTACTATATGAATTATTTAGAGGAAGGTTCATCAGTAATAAATTGGCGGATTTGTAGCGTACGAGAATTATTAAAAACATAGTCAACATTGCCGATTTGGAAGCACGCGGAATTTAAAAGGGTTCGCAAGTGAACATCATTTACTTCAATAAAAGGGCACTCATTTACAATATTCATTTTTACATCTGTTGTTCGCTTTGGAATTGTAATGTACTCATCTGTAAAGATTTCAAACGCATCAAAACGACCTTCACCTTTTATATAACAAGGGATTTCTCGATGAACGATAAGTGCTCTATTTTTTAATTCTATTTGATTAGAATCCCCGGCCTGGAAGACGGCTGAAACCCCCATAGAAATGATAGAAACATTTTGTACAATTGAAGTATGACGGAGCATAATTTTTCCTCTCCTCAACCTGGAGTCGGAGGGACATCTGTTACTAATGGTACAAATGGTCCCTCTGTAACAGATTCGAATGGCGTATCAAGAATAGAAGAAAGGATGAGAAGGTTTGCATCTCCAATTAAAAATAATGCGGAAGAAGAAACCCCGTTCATTTTAATCTGGCCTACTTTTAACTCGCGGTTTACAACATTTAAATTCATACATACTCACTCCTTTCGGAAATTGCCCGGTATGTGTTGAATAAAGGAAAGGAACGCCTTGTCAATATCTTGTTTCATCGCTTGAATAATGATGTCTCGTAAATAATCGGGATCTGTGGAAATACCCTCATACGATTGAACTTGTGATAAATAATATGGAAGTCTATGTTCCATCTGTTTTTTTATGTCATCCACCATCATTTGTCGATACATCTCATCAAGCGGCGTTCTCTCTTCTTGTTCAAAATGGAGAATTCGACTATACGCTTCTTCATCTAAATAGCGATGCATTTCTTGGAGGATACCTTGATAAAAGTCTGGATTTGTTTCTGTTTCAGGATTTACTTTTAATGTTTCTGTATCCACTTGAAAATCTTCAATTTGTTGCCCTTTTGTTGAAAATGGATTCAAGCCAATATTTAAAGTGCCGTTTAAATTTTCTACTTTTAATTGATCGAATTTATATTCCACTTTTCCTATAGAAGAGGAGGGACGACTTTTTAACTCATTAAGCTCTTCTTGTAGTAGGCGAACTTGCTCTTCAAGGTTTAGAATAGTTTGCTGCTGTATGTGGAGAGCTTGTTGAAGTTGGTGTAGGTAAGTATATATATCTTGATTCATTTGTGAAACCTCCTTTTCAATAGGGAGGGGAAATATATTCCTGCTATATATTTATGACAAGGATACCTTAAGAAGAACTAGTTGATGGTTTGATGGAAATAATTTGTCCTTTCGCATGTAAAGGGCGAAGCGGTTCTGTAAATCCGCCAGAATTTGAGAATTTAGAAAGAGCCTTAATACTACCTGCAGTTCCAATTTGAAAAACGGAAGAGGTCGTAATGCTATCGATTTTAATGCTGTTAATGATGATACTTTGGTTCACATAAAAATTCAATGCAATCGCCCCCTTTAGTTCGAACCAATTATTGCTTGATCAATTACATCTGAATCATTGACGGTCGTTGAGCTTTGATAATTGTAGACAGAGACGTTATCCCCAACATTAAATGAACCGGCTCCGGCAAAAGCGCGTGAATAACTAATAGGCCTAATCGCAAATACATCTCCAATATGAAAAATACCACTTGATCCAATGTTAACGATACGAATATGTCCGACCATAGCTGGCATACAAAACACCTTTCGTTTTTAAAATTTTCTTTTCTACTATTGTATGGGCATTTTCAATAAAATGTGTATTTTTTCGAAATAAAAGAAACACATACGTTATTGCGTATGTGTTTCGAACATTTGAGTATGTGTGCAATCTGTATGTATAGGCCAAACAACATTTAAGAGCCTGTCCAATTCCTGGCTACAATCTACTGTTTTTTGAGAAGTCATTCCGTAGCGTTCAGCAAAATAGATCATTTTTTCGCGTTTTTTTTCGATAGCTTGCTCAAACATTGAAATCGGCTCCATCTCTCAATAAATTTTATGTATATATGTAGTACATATTATACAAAAATCCCATAAAAAAGAAACATCTTCGCTAAAAAAAGTATAATTTCTACATTTTATGTCAAATAACGGATGAGGAACAAATGTAAGAATGGTTGAATATTGTAAAAATTAGCGTGTGTAAGAAGGTTTTTTTCTTAAGGATGCGAATACAATTATAGGGTATGAGTTTTAGGATGGAGAGTGGAAATGTTGCGTTTTGTAACGGCGAAGAAAGAAGAAAAAGTATTTGTAGGTATTGTGGATGAAGAGGAAGAAAAGGTATTACATTTAAGAGAAGCGCAAAGACAAAAAGGGGAAAAGGTTACTATCCCAATTACCATGTTAGAGTGTATTGAAAGAGGAAGCGAATGTCTTGAGAAAGTGTACGATATTGTAAATTGGGCGAAGGAAAATGCGGGATCGGCGTATTATCCGTTAGCAGAGGTGAAAATATTAGCACCGATTCCAAGGCCGAGAAAAAATATTCTTTGTGTTGGAAAGAACTATCGTGAGCATGCGGTAGAAATGGGCGGAGTAGAGTCTATCCCTGAAAATATAATGATTTTTACAAAGGCGCCAACAACAGTGATTGGAATTGATGAGCAAATTAATGGTCACCCTCACGCGACGAATGAACTTGATTACGAAGGTGAACTAGCAATCGTTATCGGTAAGCGAGGGAAACAAATAAAAATAGAAAAAGCTCTTGATCATGTTTTTGGATATACAGTTATAAATGATGTAACTGCTCGGGATATTCAAAGAAAACATAAACAATTTTTCCTAGGGAAAAGTTTCGATACATTTTGTCCGATGGGACCGTATTTAATTCATAAATCGATGGTTAGAACGCCGAATGCATTACACATTGAAACAGTGGTAAATGGAGAAGTAAGGCAAACTTCAAATACGAGAGAAATGATTTTTTCAGTAGAAGAGATTATTTCAACTATAAGTAAAGGCATGACATTAGAGCCAGGAGATATCATTGCAACAGGGACACCAGCTGGTGTTGGTAAAGGTTTTACACCACCGAAGTTTTTACATGCTGGTGATGAAGTTGTTATTACAGTAGAGGGAATTGGTACGTTAAGAAATATAGTGAAATGAAAAAAGAGCTATCTTGTGAAAAGATAGCTCTTTTCTATGGGCGTGGATTAACGGAGTAATCTATGATGGCGAAAATATACAATCCGATTAATGCTAAAGTACAAATTCCAATTAGCATAACTGCAAGTGCGCTTCTCTCACGGCCAAAACCGATAATTGTAAGGAAAACAGCAGCCCAAAATGATGTTTTGAGTAGTGTGAATGTATTAGGAGTTGAATAATGACTGAGTAAAGTTGTAGATAATATGAAGCCGATGAATGTCATAGAAATAAAAATTGTAGCTAAATTGTTAATGTGTTTACCGTATTTCAATAGCATACAGTTACCCCCTTTTTAACGAAAAACAGAATATTCAATTTTATTTTACGATAAACTACTAAAAAAAGAAAGAGGTTGTCCTATATTTAGGACAACCTCACTATGATTAAGATAGTACAGCTTTAATTTTTTGGAACGCCCACTCTAAATCTTCTTCAGAGATTACTAGAGGTGGTGCAATACGAATTACGTTTTCGTGTGTTTCTTTACATAATAGACCAGCTGCTTTTAGTTGTTCACAGTAAGGACGAGCTGGCTCGTTTAATTCGATACCGATGAATAAACCTTTACCGCGAATGTCAGTAATCATTGGATTATCAATTTCTTTTAATTGCCCAACTAGTTTTTCTCCTAATTGAAGAGAACGCTCTGTTAATTTTTCTTCTTCTAATACTTCAAGAGCTGCAATAGAAACAGCACATGCAAGTGGGTTACCACCGAATGTAGAACCGTGAGAACCTGGCTCGAATACACCTAAAATGTCGCTGTTTGCTGCAACACAAGAGATTGGGAATACGCCGCCGCCAAGTGCTTTACCAAGTATGTACATGTCAGGAGTTACATTGTCCCAGTCGCAAGCAA
This sequence comes from Bacillus sp. DB-2, assembly GCF_003315125.1. NCBI lineage: Bacteria > Bacillati > Bacillota > Bacilli > Caryophanales > Bacillaceae > Bacillus > Bacillus sp. DB-2. The sequence goes on from NZ_QNRN01000012.1 coordinate 39,675, forward strand.
ATACTTTACCCGTACGGCCTAAGCCTGTTTGGATTTCATCTGCTACGAATAAAACGTTTTCTTTTTTACATACTTCAAAAGCTTCTTGTAAGAAACCAGCTGGTGGAATGTTAATTCCTGCTTCACCTTGGATTGGCTCTAAAATGAATGCAGCTGTATTTGGTGTAATCGCAGCTTTTAACGCTTCTAAATCACCATAAGGAATTACAATAATGCCAGGAAGCATTGGACCGAAGCCGCGCTTGTACTCTTCGTTTGATGACATAGAAACAGCACCCATTGTACGTCCGTGGAAGTTATCTTCACAAACGATGATTTCTGCACGGTTTGCTTCTACCTTTTTCACATCATAAGCCCAGCGACGAGCTGTTTTAATTGCAGTTTCAACAGCCTCTGCACCTGTATTCATAGGAAGTACCATATTTTTATTTGTTAGTTTCGCAACTTTTTCGTACCAAGGACCTAATTGATCGCTATGGAAAGCACGAGAAGTTAACGTCACTCGATTAGCTTGGTCAATTAAAGCGTTAATGATTTTTGGATGACGATGACCTTGGTTTACTGCAGAATATGCACTTAATAAGTCCATATAGCGGTTTCCTTCAGGATCTTCTACCCAAACGCCTTCTGCTTTAGAAATAACGATTGGAAGTGGATGGTAGTTATTTGCCCCGTATGTGTCTGTAAGTTCGATAATATCCTTAGTTTGAATCATGATTGTTCCCCCTTTTGTTATTACAAGAAGTTTGTAAATACTCTAAATATTATAGCATTTAAATATAAAAAAGCGAAACATTTCCTGAAAATATATGAACATGTTATCATATAGAGTGAAAAAGTGTGAAAAAGAGGAGGCAGGGATACGATGGTACATATGCATATTACAGCATGGGCGTTAGGATTAATTTTATTCTTCGTTGCGTATTCACTTTATTCAGCAGGAAGAAAAGGTAAAGGTGTACATATGGGGCTTCGCCTTATGTATATCATCATTATTGTGACAGGTTTCATGTTGTACATGAGTATTGTGAAGACGGCAACAGGTAGCATGCACATGTGGTACGGCATGAAAATGCTAGCTGGTATATTAGTAATCGCTGGAATGGAAATGGTTCTTGTGAAAATGAGCAAAAACAAACCAACAGGGGCGGTTTGGGGCTTATTTATTGTCGCGCTAGTAGCGGTATTATACTTAGGACTAAAATTACCGCTTGGCTGGTACGTATTCAAATAAAAATAAAACCACCTTATGATCTCAAATATTTGGGAGATAAGGTGGTTTTTATTTTATGTCGCATCAATATGCAACTCTTCTCCGTTTACTTTCGTAAATCGCAAAATATTTTTATTAGAGGAAGAGTGGCGTACAAAATGATGCTGCAATGTACAAATCATTTCGTCGTTATCGAATAAAAGAATATTTACTCCTTCGCATGCTTCCTCTTTTGGCAAGAAGGATAAATAATTATGACAATACATGCAATCATATAAAGAGTAATTAAGTGATTGCAATGATTCGGTTAATAATGTAAAGACAGAGTCAGGTAATTCCTCAAGCCATTCATTATAGCTAAGAAGTAATTTTTTTCGAATTCGTATCATTTCCCCGTTTTGGAGAGAATGTTGTTCATTTGCAATTTGTAATATGTCTTGTTCATAAAAACGAGCTGGTAGCCAATTGTTGTTATATAAAATTTCAAAACCATCTTCAGCAATATCTTCTAATAGAAAAGCCTCATCATTTTCATCATCAAAGAATACCCATTCTTTGTTTATATATTCTACATTACCGACTGTATGAGCGCGCGGTTGGTTATACAAAATATGTTTGCGTTGTATCATAGTTCATTTCTCCTTTTATAGAAATAGTTATTCTTGTTATGGACAGTTCGTACGTTCTTTATAACTAGACACACCTAAAGATAGATGGGCATACAATAAAACACGCTTTACACTGTGAAACTGCTATTCCATATATGGATAGTTAGTTATCGTCAAGTTTGTTGTTTTTATGTATCCGCACTCATAGGGTGGGGATTACTGCACGTTCAGAAACAGATATTAGATTAGGAAGGATGATTCTTATGTGCGGGATTACAGGATGGGTGGATTATAAACGCTCATTAGAAGGGGAAAGGGACATCGTGACGAAGATGGCGGAAACGCTAGCGAAACGCGGTCCAGATGATAATAAAGTTTGGATTAAAGGGAACGTCGCATTTGGGCATAAACGGTTAATCGTTGTAGATCCTGAAGGTGGTAAACAACCCATGACTTGTTTAAAAGACGAAACGAGTTATGCGATTTGCTATAACGGAGAGCTCTACAATACAGAAGATATTCGCAAAGAGTTATTAAGAAGAGGTTATACATTTAAAGGGCATTCCGATACAGAAGTACTATTGGCATCTTATATTGAATGGAAAGAAGAATGTGTCGATCATTTAAACGGTATATATGCGTTTGCAGTATGGGATGAGAAAAATGAAAGAGTCTTTATTGCCAGAGATCGATTAGGTGTAAAACCGCTTTTTTATAAATATGATAGCGGACGATTATTATTTGGTTCAGAGTTAAAAGCGATACTAGCGCATCCAGATGTGAAGGCGGAAGTAACGTTAGAAGGGTTGTCAGAAATATTTGGCCTCGGACCATCTAGAACACCTGGTCACGGTATATATGCTGGTATTCAAGAACTGCGTCCGGGTCATGCAATGACGTTCTCAAAAGACGGTTTATGTATATGGAGATATTGGAATGTAAAAAGTGAAAAACATGAAGATTCATTTGAAGAAACAGTAGAGAAAACTCGTTTTTTATTACAAGATGCGATTACGAGACAATTAGTTTCTGACGTACCACTATGCACTTTTTTATCAGGAGGTGTAGATTCAAGTGCTATCACAGCAATAGCTGCAAAAGAGTATGAAAGATCAGGAAAAGGGCAATTACACACGTATTCTGTTGACTATGAAGATAACGAAAAATACTTTAAAGCGAATGCGTTTCAGCCCAATTCAGATGCTCCATTTATTCATTTAATGACGGAGACGTTTCAAACAATTCATCATCGCTGCGTCATTTCAAATGAACAACTAGCACAGTATTTAACAGAAGCGGTACTCGTTCGCGATTTGCCTGGTATGGCAGATATTGATTCTTCATTATTATGGTTTTGCCGTGAAATAAAACAAGATTTTGTCGTCGGTTTATCTGGAGAATGTGCAGATGAAATATTCGGAGGTTATCCGTGGTTTTATAGAGAAGATGATTTACAATCAAGTGCATTTCCGTGGATGCGATCTACAGAAGCACGTGAACAACTGCTAAAGAAAGAATGGAGAAATAAATTAAATTTACAACAATATGTACAGCAGCGTTATGAAGAATCCATTCAAGAAGTTCCTATTTTAGAGGGAGAAAGCCCAATTGAAGCGAAGAGACGACAACTATTTTACTTGAACATGGTATGGTTTATGACAACATTATTAGACAGAAAAGACCGTATGAGTATGGGGGCAAGCTTAGAAGTACGCGTTCCGTTTGCAGACCACCGACTTGTCGAATATGCGTGGAATATTCCTTGGGAAATGAAAATGTATAAAAACCGCGAAAAAGGTCTATTGCGTAAGGCGTTAGAAGGATTACTTCCAAATGATATATTATATAGAAAGAAAAGTCCGTATCCGAAAACGCATAATCCGCACTATACGAAAGCAGTAACAGTATGGCTCCAAGATTTATTAACGGATAAAGGCTCAATTTTGCACGAGTTATTTGATAAAGAGCAATTGAGCGGATTGATTAAGTCAGGCGGCAGTGCATTTCAATCGCCTTGGTTCGGTCAATTAATGACTGGGCCTCAGCTTTTAGCTCATTTAGCGCAAATTCACGTTTGGTTTAAAGAGTATGGGGTAAATATTAAAGAATAGGAGAAAGGGCGACTTACAAAACATATGTAAGTCGCTTTTTTATTAAATGAATTGTCATATAAAATTCGAAAACATATTAGAAACAATACTTATTTAGAATTATTATTTTGACGTACTTATTATTGCTTGTTATAATTGGAAACAAATGTTCTTGAAAAAGATTCTCATTTCCAAAATTGAGGTGCTATATAGATGACGAAGAAAATAGGTTTGCTTGTGATGGCGTATGGAACGCCGGAGTCATTAGATGATGTACACTCACATTCATCACGGGCGTAAGCCGTCTGAAGAAGCGCTTCAAAATTTAACCGGACGGTATAAAGCAATTGAAGGAATTTCACCGCTTGCGAAAATAACGAAAGAGCAGGCGCATAAATTAACAGATTCAATGAATAAAATGTTTACAGAGTATGAATTTGTTTGTTGCTTAGGTTAAAAACACATTGATTCATTTAGAAGTTTTATATGACAACGATTATGAAGATAAAGTTGTAACTGATGAATTAAATGCCGCATATTTTAGACTAAATATGCCCAATTCACAATCTGTATTTATGGATTGTTTAGCTGAAATTGTTTCCAAAAAAATGAAGGAAATAGTTGACAAGGATTTAATTTTGAATAATAATTAGTTTATAATGATTTTAAATAAATAATAATTACTATGAAAGAAAGAGGAGGATCCCCCTGATGAATCCAAATAATCGCTTAACAACAAACCAAGGTGCTCCAGTTGGAGATAACCAAAACTCTCGTACAGCTGGTCGCCGTGGACCGGTATTGTTAGAAGACTATCATTTAGTAGAAAAACTTGCTCACTTTGATCGTGAACGTATTCCGGAGCGTGTTGTGCATGCACGTGGTGCAGGTGCTCACGGTGTATTCGTAACGAAAAACAGCATGAAGCAATATACGAAAGCAGCGTTTTTACAAAATGAAGGAACTGAAACACCTGTATTCGTTCGTTTCTCAACGGTTATTCATGGTCAAGGTTCTCCAGAGACAGCTCGTGATCCGCGTGGGTTCGCTGTTAAATTCTATACAGAAGAAGGAAACTACGATATCGTAGGTAACCATTTACCAGTTTTCTTCATTCGTGACGCAATTAAATTCCCAGACATGGTGCATTCTTTAAAACCAGCACCTGATACAAATGTCCAAACGCCAGATCGTTACTGGGATTTCATGACGTTAACTCCAGAATCTACACATATGATGACATGGGTATTTTCTGATTATGGTACACCAGCAAACTACCGTGAAATGGAAGGTTTCGGCGTACATTCATTTAAATGGATTAATGCAGAAGGTAAAATTGTTTACATTAAATATCATTGGAAGCCACAGCAAGGTGTGCGTAACTTAAGTGCAAAAGAAGTCGAGCAAGTACAAGGAAAAGACTTCAACCATGCAACTCGTGATTTATTCGATGCAATCGAAAAAGGAAATTATCCAAAGTGGGATTTACACGTACAAGTAATGCAACTAGATGAAACGGACTCTTTAGACTTCGATCCACTAGATCCAACGAAAGTATGGCCAGAAGATCGTTTCCCATTAATTGAAGTAGGGACGATGACGTTAAATCGTAACCCGAAAAACTTCTTCGCAGAAGTAGAGCAAGTGGCGTTCTCTCCAAGTGCAACTGTAAATGGCATCGAACCATCTGAAGATAAATTATTACAAGGGCGTTTATTCTCTTACCCAGATACACAGCGTTATCGCCTTGGTGCAAACTACTTACAAATTCCTGTAAACTGCCCATACGCAGCTGTTCATAACCAACAACGTGATGGTGCAATGCAAGTAAATCAAAACCCATCTACAGTAAACTACGAACCGAGCCGTCATACAGAAAATCCGGTTGAAGATCGGGCTTACCGCGATTCAACTATGAAAGTAGAAGGCTACGTATCTCGTGAAAAAATTGAGAAACCAAATGACTTTAAACAAGCAGGTGAGCGTTACCGTTCATTCTCTAAAGAAGAACAAGACAACTTAATTGCAAACTTAACAAACGACTTAAAAGACGTAAATGAGCGCACGAAATTATTAGCTGTTTGTAACTTCTTCCGTGCAGATCAAGAGTACGGCATGCGTTTAGCTGGGGCGTTAAATGTTGATATTACGCAGTATGTAGGGAATGTTCCGAAGTAAATAGGAAAAGACGACTGGAAGAATTTTCGGTCGTCTTTTTTTGTGTAAAAGATGTTATACTTTTGTCGAAAAAATTTTACATATAAGAGGTGTATTTTATGAATGTTGCTATTTTTATTCGTAGTATTTGCTATTGTAAAAATGTTTATAACAATCGGGAAACAGGGTGATGAGCGCGCCGCGTTTATAAAAAATAAAGCGATGGCTGAGACGTTTCAAATTGCGATGGGGTTAATGGTACTTGAGATGATACCTTTTATTTATCATCGGTTTAATGAAACGGTAGGGACACCGTTTAATCCAGTTCGCTTTTTAGCTGTAATAGCGATTGCGTTTCTTATTATATTAAGCTTGAACAAAAGTAAGTACGGTGATTCATAAGTTGTGCAGAGGTATTTCTCGTTTGAGTTACGTAGAATTTTGCAGATAAATCGATATGTTGTGTCGAAAAGTCGATATAATAGAAGGAAACGATCGGTATATTTAAAAAATCGTTGATATATTTTCTATAATACTAGATGGGGTATACATGAGCGTAAATGCGAATAAATTATATGTATAAATTTCGCTATATAGCAAAAACGATAAGTGTAATAATTTCCTTTTACTTAGTAAAACTAAGTGGCCTGAGTTCTACATCAATAGGAACTCAGGCTTTTTTATGCGAAAAATTTATGAAGTCTTTTTGGAATAAAACTTAGGACAAGAAAGAGTGCGATTTCACCTAAAATAGCGACAGTAATATTGAATAAGAAGGTGCGGAAATTTACAGTGATGTGATTGAGGATAGCGTATTTCCAGTAGGATAAGCTCATGAAAATCACTCCTTATAGTGTTTTTTATAGTATATAAAAGTTGTTTCGTAAAAGTGCATGTCCTTGTTTATAATTTGTAAAAATACAAAATGAATTCTCAACAAAATCTCAACAATTGAGTAAGAAAAGTTTATGGAATATATTACTTATCCCATTACGTAGAAATAGAAGTATTTACAAAATAATCTTCAGAATTAACATAAAATTTACAAAAAACTAATAAATTGTTGAAATAACACAAACAAAAATATATACTCTTTATATACTTTTTACAAAATAAGGGATGTGATGAAATGGTTTACAAGGTTACTTAATTGTATATGAATTGTTCGTTTTAAAGATTCGAAATAACTTTAAGTGAGGAGAAATGAATATGTTTCGATTTATGAAATCTCCAATTGGTATAGCGATTGGGGTAGCAGCGGTTATATTGGCATCACCAAAAGCAAGGAAAGGATTACGAAAACTAGCAGTAAAGACAGTATCAGCTTTTCTTGGTGCGAAAGAACAAATTCAAAGTGCTGGTTCAGAAATGGAAGAAGCTTTACCGAAAGTGAAAGAAGCGGCACGTAAAGTGGCTGTGAGAACAGTATCACCAATTTTAGGAGCGGTAGAAGCTGTTCCAAATACAATTTCTAAATTCCAGGAAAAATGGGTTTCTCGTGTAAATGCGTATCATTCTGAGCAAAATATAGATTATGAAAATTTGCCCGTCAGTCCTTAAGTACCACATGAGCAATAACCCTTTTTACTTCCTTCAAGACGATAAGGAGGATGATGATGCAAAGTAAATCATTAAAAACGAGATTTATACGATCGTTACCTGGAAGGATTCGAATTGAAATTTACAAGCTAAAATACAACAAGAACATGGCGAACTTGATATTAGACCGATTTAGTCAAGCGGAAGGTATTTATCAAGTAAGTCCCTCAATTTCTACAGGAAGAGCCCTTATTACTTACGATATCAACAAGACCTCTCTACATAACATTTGCAAAATAATTCAACTTATAGAAGAACAAGTGACCAAGCGAAAGAAAACTAGTACAAATAGCAGTGAAGAAAAGAAGGAATTAATAGATTATTCATCTAGTGTAGTTTCTCGTAATAATGACACGGTTCATAGCAAAAAGGATGAAGGTGTGCCGTTACCGTTAGCACTTTCAGTTGTTGGGTTAGGTGCTTTCGGCATAAAACAATTATTTATGGGGAGATCTGCCTTAGCTAGAAGTCCTGGTCTTTTTTATGTATCCGGAGCTTTATCTGTTGTGACGGGTTATCCGTTCTTGAAGCGAGGATTCAAAAAAATGGTTGCTAGCAAAAAGGTGAATTCTGATCTTGTGCTTGGTGTAGGAACACTTGCACTTGCGCTCGCACGGGAGAATATTGTCGTGCTTGCCGGTCTTAGTCTATTAAACTACTTAAACTGGAAGCGTAGTCAAGCAAACATAAACGAAGAAAATGAGGCGTATAAAGAAAATCTCCTTTCCCCGGAGATTAAAGCCTATAGTGAAAAACAATCAAAATGGGGAATGATTTTTGGTGGAGCAACTTGGGCTTTCACTAGAAATCCTTTGCGCGGAATGGCAGTTTTATTAGCTGCTAATCCCAAACCAGCTGTCTCATCGGCAGAATATGCGTGGCGACAAGGTGATCTGGTTGCAAGAGAAAGAGGATATGTCATTCCGAGTGGTGGGTCGTTATCGCAATTATCTCGGACAAAAACGATAGTATTGGATGATACATCTCGTATATTCCAGGTCTCAGCAGAGGGAATGAGTTGTATTTCACAAGATGAAAATGACGGGCAAGTTTGGTGCACAGCCGCTTCTCTTATTGAAAAAAGTGAGCATGTTTGGAAAGAAGAAGTCGTGCAACAGGCGGCGAAAACTGGAAGAACGTTAAGAAAGGCGTTTGAAGTTCAAGTAGAGAATGAAGGGATAAAAGGTGAAATTCAAGGGATAACTTCCTTTTTCGGAAGTAAAGATTTTGCCGAGCGAAATGGTGTAGATATAAGTGCGTATGAGCTGGAAGCGAAGAGACTTGAAAAAGAAGGTTTTCAAGTTCAGTTCGTCGCTAAAAATAAAAAATGCTGCGGTCTATTAGTTGGATCGAAGGTTACCATTATTCCTGAACTCAAAGAAGTAGTCAATGGGTTACGTAAAAATAAGTGGAGTATAGGTGTTTTGCAAAATAGTTTACATGTAAATCGTAACATTCTTTCTCAATACGGTGTGGATGATAGCTGGCAGCAGGGTGATGCTACCAAACGGGTGGAATTGCTTCGTTCAAATGGAGAAGAGGTATTATTTGCAACTGATCAAAATACCGATTTTTCGTCTATATCATTTGAAGAAATAAAAAATATCTCTCAATCTACAGCGTATGCAAACCGAATCAATATGTTGGTGAATGAGCATTTCCGCGCAGCGAAAGTGTGGAATGTGGTGGGAGAGATGTTAGCAGTTTGGTCTATATTCACAGCACCTGTAATCGCCTTATTTGCAAATGCTTTATCGTTAACGTTCTTATCTAGGGCGAAAAGAATGAGCGAGAAGATATTTTCTTATGGAGAATTGTCGAAAATGGTTTCTTCTCAGCAAAAAGTGATTCCTGCTAAACAAGATCAAATTCCGTGGTATACATTTAATCAAGAAAAAGTGATGAATAGATTACAAGTTGAGAAACAATATGGATTAAGTGATGCACAAGTGAATATGCGAAAAGAAGAATACGGAATGAATCAAATTGAACCGAAACCGTCAGTTCCTTGGATTGCATCATTTATGGGCCAATTTAAAGAATTTACATCGCTTATTTTACTTGGAGCAGCCGGATTATCTGTTATATCTGGTGGGTGGTTTGATGGATTAGCAATGGGGACAATTCTCGTTGTAAATGCAATAATTGGGACGCTTCAAGAACGGAAGGCGGAAAAGGTAGTTGAGGCTTTAAATCAATTCCGCGCTCCTATTTGTAAAGTAATAAGGGAAGAAGCGGAAATAGAAATATCAAGTAGTGAACTCGTTCCTGGGGATATCGTCTGCCTTAAAGCGGGAGACCGTGTACCTGCTGATCTTCGCGTTGTTAACTCTTGGAACTTAGAAATTAATGAAGCGATGTTAACGGGAGAATCACTTCCAGTTGAAAAGAAAGCTGACACTATGCTAGAAGAATGTTCGTTAGCAGAGCGAAACAATATGCTCTTTATGGGGACGTCCGTAACACGCGGTAAAGTGGTGGCAATCGTAGTGGAAACAGGTATGCGTACAGAGATGGGCTATATGATCTCCTTAATGAAAGGGGAGGAAACAGAGCCTACGCCATTACAGCAAAAGGTGACATCTATTAGTAAAACATTTATTAAAGGGGCATTTGTAGCTGGTGGTCTTGTGCTTGTAGCGGGTCTAATTAGGGGACTGCCAATTGCGCAAATGATTACAACGTCGGTTGCTCTTACTGCTTCTGCTGTTCCAGAAGGCTTGCCAATTATGATTACGATTGCTTTAAGTGCGGGTATATTCCGTATGCAAAAGCAAAATGCGCTCGTTCGGAAGCTTTCAAGTTTAGAAACGCTTGGTAGAACAACGGTTATTTGTTCTGATAAAACGGGAACTCTTACGAAAAATGAAATGACTGTTAAAGTAATTGCTACGCCAAATCGTTTATGGAGTGTAACGGGTAATGGGTATGAACCAGTAGGGACAATTGCGGATGTAACTTCATCTAAAGTTGCTGCTTCTGTAGATATGGATGTAGAAGATGCTATTTATCATGAAACGGAAAGTATGCCGCTAGAAAATCCTGATTTAGCTCGCATTCTTCAAATTGGTGTCCTTTGTAACAATAGTAAATTAGAGCAGGAAGATGACCTATGGGTTGTGAAAGGTGATCCGACTGAAGGGGCTTTATTAAGTTTAGCTTCTAAAGCGGGTGTGCTGCATGAAGATATGGCGTCATTTGAACGCCATCATGAAGAACCGTTTGATTCTGAGACGAAAATTATGAGTGTTGTTTGTAAAGAGAGTAACGACGAAGAGTTGTATAAGTTCTCGAAAGGTTCTGTAGAGGCAATTCTTCCTCGTTGTAAATGGTATCAAGATAACGGTCAAATATATCCGTTATGTGATAAGGAAAAAGAAGTCGTTTTACAACAAAATGAAAAATTTGCGGAACAGGCATTACGAGTATTAGGTTTTGCGTACAGTGCTAACGAAAATGATGATCTTATTTTTGTTGGGTTAGTCGGTATGGTTGATCCGCCAAAACCTGAAGTGGAAGAGAGTATTCATGAAGCGATTGAGTTAGGTGTGAAGCCAGTAATGATTACGGGAGATCATCCGACTACAGCGATTTCTATTGCGAAACAAACTGGGATTTGGAATCGTGAAGATCGTGTTTTAACGGGATTAGAAATTGATAACATGACAGATGAGGAATTAAAAGAAGTTGTAAAAAATACATCTGTTTTTGCTCGTGTGACCCCGGCTCACAAATTACGAATTGTAACTGCATTCCAAGCTGACGGTCAAATCGTCGCTATGACTGGAGATGGTGTAAATGATACACCGGCTATAAAAAAGGCGAATGTTGGTATTGCGATGGGGCAAACCGGAACAGAAGTAACGAAAGAAGTTGCTGATTTAATTTTGAAAAAGGATCATTTCGGTTCAATCGTTGAAGGGGTAAAAGAAGGTAGAACGATCATCGGAAACATTCGCAAAGCAGTTGGTTGTTTATTAACGGGCAATTTGGCGGAAGTATTAGTGACGAGTGCGGCTGTTATTGCAGGAATGCCGATTCCGTTAGTACCAATTCAAATTTTATTAATGAATCTTATTACCGATGCTTTACCAGCGATGATTTTAGCTGTAAACCCTGGAAACAAAACGAAGCAAACGAAACGCCAAGATATTGTTGATAAAGAATTGTATAAAAAAGTTGTGACAAGAGGAGTATTGCTTGGGGTAGGTTCGCTCGCTGTATTTGGTATTAGTTTAGCGGCTGGAGTACCTCTTCCAGTAGCGCAAACATCAGCGTTTGCGGCTTTAGTTGCCGGACAGCTCATTCAAACTTTCTCCTGGAGACAAGAGGGATCAGAAGAAACAATTCGCGATTGGTCAAAAGACCGTTTCTTTATTGCAGCGTTAGGAACGTCTTGGCTCGTATTGTTATCAGCTATATATGTACCGCCGTTAGCTCGTATATTCCATACCGTTCCGTTAACACTGACGCAATGGATACCTGTTCTTCTCGTAGCGGGTACAGTATCTAAAATTTCGAAGCCTATTATTAATTTAGTTTCATATAAGAATAATAATCTAGTAAAGCCGATAGTTTCTGAATCTGCATTATTAAAAACAGTGTAAAGGAGCAATGAAAATGATACGAAAAGTTGTTATTGGATCTACTTTAGCGTTAGCGAGTGCCGCTTTATTACCTGTCGTAAGAAATACACTTCGTCCGCTTGTTGAATCAGGAGCAAGAGGTGTGAAGTCTACTTTTGAAACAATTAAAGAAGAAGTAGAAGATATTATTGTGGAAGCGAAAATGGATAGGATGCAAAAGCAATTTGAAAAAGAACTTTCTTATGTGGAAGATGACACTACTGATGAACAAGAAATTATAGAAGCGGCAGCTGAACAAGCGCAAGATGAAGAGGAGGAGATTAAGCATGATGCATAAAGCTTTAGAAAAAGATGTAGATTATCATTTGGAAAAAGCATTAGAGCATTTTGAGCAGGCGTTAGATTTAAGTGTAAAAGCGGCATCAGAAAATAAAGCGATGCAAAAAGAGGTTGCTACGAAAATGGGATCTTTCACAGGTGAAATTTTTCACTCTGTTCGTGAAAAAGGAAAAGCAAATCGTATGAATATAATGAAATGGTTCACTCTTCCTCGCTTTTAAGGGAGGAGGGGGATTAAGTGGAAGGAATATAGGGAGTTTGTATCTCCCTTATTCATATTCCATACTATGCATGTCGCGTTAATTATCTTAATATTCAGAAATATATTTCGCGCGGAGGAGTGAATGAATTAAATGACAGCATGGATGATGGTATTAGCACTGACATTTTCATCAAGCATTGATAACTTAGGAGTGGGAATTTCTTACGGCATTCGCAACATACGAATTAGTCATTTTTCCAATCTTATCATTTCGGTTATTTGCTTTTTGTTTAGTGTGGCCGGGATTTATTTTGGGTTATGGCTTTCGAAAATTTTGCCTGGGATTATGCCAGTAGTCATTGGTTCTTTCTTATTAGTTGTCATTGGTCTTCGAATTGTATTATTAGCAATTCCTCGTAAGGTAGCATCTACAGAAATAAATGGTTTAACGAAAAATATAGGTGAATCTGGAGGAATCGGATTTGTAGAATCCATCTTTCTTGGCATTGGTCTGTCTGCTAATGCATTAACGAACGGATTAGGTGCTGGTTTATTCGGTTTGAATCCGATAGCGATATGTGTTGCTGCGGCAATTGGTAGTTTCATAACAGTTTGGGGCGGAGTTGCATTAGGGAGAAAGATAGCTCACGTTCGTATTGGGAAATTTACTTTAGGGCAATTTGGAACATTGATTAGCGGAACTTTACTATTAATTATTGCGTTTGCTGCGTTTTTTGATTGAGTTATCCAGCTATTTGCGGGTTCATAATCAGCGGGGATGATCAAAACCTCCACTGATTAAAGTTTCACTTTATAGAAAGAGAAAGGAATGATATTTTTAACATCAGATGAATAGAAGGTGAACGAAGTGAGATTACTTTATAAAAGGTTGAAGTACTCTGAACTTGAGGCTGAATTACAATTAGTAGAAAGTGTTTTAAGTTCAGGGTATTTTATTTTATTAGATATATTCTTTTTGTCTTCGTTATTAACAGTGCTAACTTTTTCCTTGCACCATTCATTTCTAGTTGCATTTTTCACTTTTATTAGTTCTTATATTGTTTGTAGTAGCATATTTTTTTTATTGAGAAAGTGGTTGCAATAAGTTGCTCTATTAAACTACGCAGAAAAAGCCGTCTTAAAAAATTTCGATTTTTTAAGATGGCTTTATTTTATGATTCGTAATATATGTTTACAAAATGTAAACATATATTACGAATCCCCACCTTGTAACTTGGCAAAAAAATTTGTTAATATAATTGTATAGAAGTTGTAGTTATCTTGCATGTGACAACTATGATTATTCTCATGAATAGAGGGGAATGGAATATGTCTGAAGGAACTGAAAGAAGTAATCTTGGGTTGTTATTAAAAGAATTACTGAAGGGAAAATCTTTATCGATGCGAAAACTGAGCGCGCTTACTGGAATTGATACTGCTACTATTTCAATGATTATAAATGGTAAGCGAAAAGCAAATCCAAAGCATTTGCAAAAGTTTGCAGATTGCCTCGGTGTTCCGATCGCAGATTTGTTTGTGGCGGCAGGTTATTCTATTGAAACAAAGCAGGAAGAACAATCTGATATTCAAGTATCCATTAATAGCATTGAACATTTACTTGAATCTTCACAGTTATATGATCAAAAGTTTAGTATCGCGAATGTAGAGCAACAATTGGCTAATTACGAGCAATATTCGCAAACAGAAGAAGGAAAAGAAACGATTGAAAAGGGGTTTCTTGAAAAAATTCAAAAGGTAAGTAGTATTGGTCCATTTATTAATGATTTAAAAGAATTGTATGAGAGATTTACGAAGAAGAAGGGGACAGTTGCAGAACTTGCCTTAATGGGAAGTGCGTTGATCTACTTTATATTATCAGTCGATGTGATTCCAGATTACATCTTTCCTATCGGTTATTTAGATGACGCTGTTGCTGTGCAACTTGTTTTAAATTCGCTATTGAAAAGATAAGATACTTATATGAATAGATAGATAAAGATATTTATATACCGATAGTTTGGAATATTTGTGTTGTTATGAATATACGAAAAAGGTGTACCCCGTGTTAGAACGGAGTACACCTTTTTCGTATGTTTGTAAGTTTTAGTTCACAGATCTCTCTGTATACTCATAAGCTTTCTCCCCGTGCATCGAAATATCAAGCCCCATTTGTTCTTCGTGCTCATCGACGCGAACAGGGAGGAAGAAGTTAATCGCTTTAATGATGGCGTACGTCATTATGATTGTGAATGCATATGTTGCGCCGATTGCTACAAGTTGTTTGAAAAGGAGAGATGCGTTTCCGTAAAATAATCCGTTAGCGCCATCACCGTTTACAGTAGTAGTTGCAAATAGTCCAGTTGCAATACCGCCCCAAGTTCCTCCGATGCCGTGGCATCCAAATGCATCGAGTGTATCGTCGTACCCGAATTTGTTTTTTAAGAAGAAGACAGCACCGAAACATAATATACCGCCAATTGCTCCGATAAGAAGAGCGGAGAAAGGTGTAACGAATCCGCAAGCTGGCGTAATTGCGACTAAACCAGAAACAACCCCGCAAGCAGCTCCCATCGCAGTCGGCTTCGATTGGAAGAACCATTCAGAAAGCATCCAAGTTAAAGCGGCGGCAGCGGCGGCTATATTTGTATTAATAAATGCAGTTAAAGCTACGTCATTTAAAGATAATGCACTACCGACGTTAAAACCGAACCAGCCGAACCAGAGTAAGCCTGCGCCTAACATTGTAAATGGTAAATGATGAGGAGAGGTACCGCTTATGTTTTTTCGTTTTCCTAGGAAAATAGCTAATACGAGACCAGCAACTCCAGATGTGATGTGAACGACGTTACCGCCAGCAAAGTCTAGCGCACCAAGTTCTCTCAGCCATCCGCCAACGCCCCACACCCAATGAGCGACAGGATTGTAAACGATTGTTGTCCAAAGCAGGATAAAAATAAGAAAGGCAGAAAATCGCATTCTTTCGGCGAATGCACCTGAAATTAAAGCCGGAGTTAAAATAGCGAACATGAGTTGGAACATCATAAATAAATTGTGAGGAATAGTAGATGAGTAGTCTGGGTTTGGTGCGTAGGTAACTCCGTTTAGAGCGAACCAATCGAGATTGCCGATAAGTCCGTGCCAATCTGGTCCGAATGATAAAGAATAACCGATAACAATCCATTGAATCGAAACGATAGCCATTGCGCTATAACTGTGCATTGTCGTGCTGAGTACGTTTTTACTGCGAACCATACCCCCATAAAAAAGTGCCAATCCTGGTGTCATCAACATGACCATTACTGTCGTTACAAAAATAAAAACTGTATCCCCCGTATTCATTCTCTCTCCTCCTATGATGTTAGAAAAAATAACATCTATATGTTATGTTTCATATCATATTCGAAATAAAAAGAAAAATCAACTAAAAATTCAGAAAACTTTTTAGTTAATGTTAGAAAACCTGACATGATGTATTTTGAAGGGATAAAATCAACGTATGCGATTTGCTCTAAAAATTGGTATAATATTCTTACAATTGGAAGTTTGGGGGATGCGTGTGAAAAAAATATGGACTAAGGAACTATTCATTTGTTTTTGTTTAGCTGTTATTTTGTTTGTACCAGTACATACTTTTGCGGAAGAAAAAAGGGAATGGCGAGATGAAGTTATATATTCCATTATGATTGATCGCTTTAATAACGGAGAATCGAAAAATGACAAACAGTTAGACGTTGGTAATTTAGAAGGGTATCAGGGCGGAGATATACGTGGGATTATAAAAAGATTGGACTACATAAAAGAAATGGGATTTACTACTGTTATGCTTTCGCCGCTTTTTGAAAGTGAAAAGTATGATGGATTAAGCGTTCGAAACTTTCAAAAAGTAAATGAACATTTCGGAACAGAAAATGATGTGAAAGAACTTGTAAATGAGGCTCACAAAAAAGGAATGAAAGTTGTCTTTCAATTTCCGTATGAAGAAAATGAACAACAATTAATTGACTCGATGAAATGGTGGATAAAAGAAGTCGATTTAGACGGAAGTTATGTGATACATAGTGAAAAAAAGCCGCGTGCTTTTTGGGATGAAGTACAAAAGGATTTGCAGAAGGTAAAGAAAGATTTTCACATTATGACAAAGGAAGATAATGAGTACTATAAAAAAATAGTAGAGTCATTTTCAAAAGCAGATATGTCTGTGAAACCTTTATATGATGTGAGTGGAAAAGAAGAGGAATTCGCTACGTTTTTAGATAATCAAGAAACAAAGCGATTTGCACGTATTGCAAAAGAAAATATGTATTACCCGCCGTCTCGTTTAAAACTAGCGATCACTTACTTATTAACATCCCCGGGGATACCGAATTTTTATTACGGAACTGAAATCGCATTAGATGGGGGAGATGCTCCAGATAATAGACGATTAATGGATTTCAAATCTGATGAAAAGTTTATGCAGCACATAACGAAGCTAGGTGAACTTAGACAAACGAGACCATCTTTACGACGTGGTACGTTTGAACTTCTATATGATAAAGATGGAATGAGTATACTAAAAAGAAAGTATAAAGATGAAGTAACACTAGTAGCGATTAATAATACGAAAAAAACGCAAAAGGTTTCCTTACCTGTAAGTGCAATTGGTGAAAAACAAGAGTTAAGAGGATTGTTAGAAGACGAAATTATAAGAGAAGAAAACGGAAAGTTTTATCTTGTTTTAAAGCGTGAAGAGTCGAATGTGTATAAAGTTAGCGAAGAAACAGGTGTGAACTGGTTATTTATCTCCTTAATAGTTGGTGTGAATGTATTATTTATTGCTTTTTTAATTGCGGTTAAAAAGAAAAGATCCTCTGTATAGATAGAGGATCTTTTTTTCTTAGCGGTAGTTAATGAACTGTACGTCGATTGGTAAGTCGACGCTGCGAACGGCTGCGATTACTGCTTGTAAGTCATCACGGCTTTTCGCTGTTACGCGTACTTGGTCATCTTGTACTTGCGTTTTTACTTTTAATTTCATTTCTTTAATGATGTTGTTAATTTTTTTCGCGTTATCTTTATCGATACCTTGTTGCAGAGTTGCACGTTGGCGAACAGTATTACCAGATGCAGTTTCAACTTTTCCATAGTCCAAGTTTTTAATTGGAACGTTACGTTTTACAAGTTTAGAAATTAGAACGTCTTTTACTTGGTCTAATTTGAACTCGTCATCAGAAGTTAAAACAAGTACTTCTTTTTCTAATTTAATATCACTTTTACTACCTTTAAAGTCATATCGGTTTTGGATTTCCTTTAATGCGATGTTAATTGCGTTTGTTACTTCAGGTAATTCTACTTTCGAAACGATGTCAAAAGAACTCTCTTTTGCCATAGTTAGCACCTCCAAATAAATTTCTATCTTTTCATGCACCTAAATAGGCTATGTAATATACATATTAAAGTATAGCGGAAAATACATCGATTAGATAGAGTGTTGCAACTTAAGTGTTTTGACGGATCATCCGTAGGGGAATATAGTCCTATAGATACAGTCTTTATTTAATTATAGTGAATTTTGGGCAGTTGGACAAATAAAGGAAAAATCGTGTTATAATTAACTTTTGTTTGGAATGATAAAAAAGATAATTTTATATATATAGAAGGGAATTAAAAAATATGTATTTGCAATTAGGATCGATTGAACAGGTAACTGTTTTACGCGAAACGGAAATCGGATATATGGTTGGAAACGAAGAGGAAGAAATCTTCCTACATAAAAACGAATTAGCTGGAGAAATTGCAGAAGGCGATACGATTGATGTATTCTTATACCTTGATCACCAAAATCGTATTTCAGCAACAATGAAGGAACCAATTATTACAACACATGATTGGAATTGGGTAAAGGTTGTAGAAGTTATTCCTAGTTTAGGTGTGTTTGTTGATATTGGTGTATCAAAAGATATACTAATTCCACTTGATGAGTTTCCAATTTATATGCCAGTATGGCCTGTGGAAGGCGACGAATTATATTGTACGTTAAAATTAACGAATCGTGATCGTTTAATTGCTCTTCCGGCAAGAGACAGTGATATGCAAGAAATTATCGTAGATGCAACGCCATCTATGCGTAATAAAAACGTAAATGGACGTGTATATCGCTCACTTCAAGTTGGTTCATTCATACTAACTGACGAGCATTTCCGTGCTTTCTTACACCATACAGAAAGAAAAGAACAAGTCCGCATCGGTGAGCGCGTAACAGGCCGTATCATTGATGTGAAAGACGATGGTACAATCAACATTTCACTTCTTCCTCGTAAAGAAGAAGGAATGGAAGATGATGCAGCAGTACTTTATGCATATATGGAAGAACGAGGCGGAGCGATGCCGTTTTGGGATAAGAGCAACCCAGAAGACATTAAAGAACGTTTCAATATGAGTAAGGCTGCATTTAAGCGTGCACTTGGTAAACTGATGAAAGAAGAAAAGATTTACCAAGAAGAAGGTTGGACTTACTTTAAGAAATAAAGTGAATGAAAAAGATCTATTTTTCTCTAGTTTGTTAGGGAATGGGTCTTTTTTGTTTTGCCATTTTCTAAAAAATACGATAAATTAATTGAATATTCATGTTATTATTTATTATTATTGATGTTTAAAATGTTAGGGGATTATTTTTTTAAGGAAATACAACAGAGAAATCTGTCATGTTTGATGGGAAAACGCAAACACACAAATTTGAATATGATGTAGATAATAAAAATACAGTGTATGTCGATGCGTTAAATCGTCGTATTGAACACACATATGATGAAAGTGCAAACAAGATTAAAACAAAAATGCCAAACGGCTCAATTTTAGAATCTGTTTATGATTCAGCAGATCGCCTCATTGGTGAAAAGCGAAATGGAAAAGATTCATTTACATTCGAACGTGATGAGAATGGACAAGTTACGAAAGTAAAAGATCATGTTAATGGTGTAGAACGTACGAAAACATACGATAAGGCAGATCGCGCCACAAGTGCAACGGATAGCCGAGGCGGAAAAGTTGACTGGGCATATCACGACAAAGCAAACAGTAAGACAGAAAAATTAAAAGAACAAACAGTAACGCAAGGTGGATACACAAATAAAGTATCGTATGACTACAACACGTTAGATCAAAACATCCGTGTGACAGACGGTTCTCAAACGTATCGATTTGATTATGATGATCAAGGAAATATTCGTACGTATACAGCCGGAAATGGTTCAGGTTCTACCTTCAACTATGATCATACGAACAAAATTAAAGATTTAGTAGTAGGTACGTCAAACAGTATTCTTCTTTCTGAACGATATGAATATGATCAAGCGGGGAACCGTACGAAGATTAAACATGAAGGTGCAGGCGGAAAAGTAACAGAAACAAACTTTATATATGACCCGATTAACCAACTATTAAACGAGACATTACCAAACGGGACAAGTAAATCTTACACATATGATGGATTTAGAAACCGTACAAGTGTGAAAGTTGTAGAGAATGGAAAAGAAACAAAATCTATAGCGGCAACATTTAATGAAGGAAATCAGCTTGTTAAATTCGGAGATGAATCTCTGACGTATGATGCGAATGGAAATCGTACATCTGATGGAAAGTACAAGTATACATGGAATGAAGATGACCAGATTGTAGCGATTACAAAACAAGGTGAGAGCAATGCATTCGCAACATATAAGTATGATGAGGATAATCGGCGTATTGAAAAGAATATAAGTGGAACAGTAACACGCTACTTCTATGATGGAGACAGTATCAATCCATTGTATGAAACAGATGGAAGTGGAACTGTACTTCGTCAATATGTATATTCTACAAGTGGTACACGTCTAGCAATGAAATCGCAAGGACAAACAGTATACTACCACTACAACCCTCGTGGTGATGTAGTCGCGATGACAGATCAAAATAGAGGAGTTGTCGCAACGTATGAATATGATTCGTGGGGTAACGTATTAAAGAGTGAAGTAAAAGGTATCGCAGCAGACAATCCATTTGGATATGCGGGATACATGTATGATAAAGAAATTGGCACGTATTATCTGATGGCACGTTATTATAATCCAGATCATGGTGTGTTCTTATCGGTGGATCCTGATCCAGGTGATGAAGATGATCCGATTACAATGAATGGGTATACGTATGGTGATAATAATCCGGTGATGATGGTGGATCCTGATGGGCGTGCTCCATGGTGGGTTGCAAGTGCAGCAATGGGTGCTGGTTTTGGATTAGCTTCTTATTTATACAAAAACAGGAAGAGTGGATATAGTTGGAAAGGTGCTTTAAAAGCCACAGGGACAGGTGCTTTACGTGATTTGGCTTTCGGAGGAGTAGGGAGAGTTTTAGGTTTTATAACTCCTATGAAAGGGGGGCAAGACTTCTGGGGAAAACTATCCAAGGAAGAGTGACTGTCCCGTTTAAACAGGTGGGTCGTAATGTATCCCGATTGGCTAAAAATCCGAAAAAACATTTTGGAAGGCTTCCAGGAGCGAGGTTAGAGAGTATAGCTAAAGCGAAGAAGAATTCTGCAAAAGCAAAGTTAATGCGTATTTCTAATGCGATAGGAAAGCGTAAATAAATTTAAAGAAGGAGAACTGAAGAATTGATAGCGGTTTTGGAATTTATTGTGATTCTTGTTTTAAATATTTTAATAGCGTCTGTTATTCTTTTGCAAGATTACTATGCGGGTAGTATAAAACTATTTTATTATCAAAAAATCGCTGCTGCGGTTATAGTTATACGTTCATTTTTGAGTATATGGATTACCTATTCTATGATAGCTACACTATTGGGGACATTAAAAATCTTAGTAGTTCAATCAGTTATATTACTTTGCCTTTGGGGGCTTATGCAGTATGTAAAGAAGTGCGGGGGAAAGTGGTATATTACAATGATTGCACTTATTATTTATGGTCTTAGCTGTTATTTTCATATTATGTATGCTATGACAGTGTAGAAGAAGTTTGTAAAATGTAGAAAATATGGGTGTATATAATGTTGGTTTAATTGCAGTTGTATTAGCGATTATGTTAAAAAAGACAATATAAAGTGGTAACGGTGTTAGTAGTGAGTCTAATATATGCCATTTTAATAAGTTTTACTTCCTATATGTCGCTCTTGAGTTGCAAAATTAACATATTGATATTCATTTTTCTAGGAATTAGTTTGTTCTTAGCTGGTATTTTTGAAAAAGAAAAGTAAAGTCGATTCGGTGTATCTCAAAATCTAAACAAATAGTTTAATTTTGGGATGCACTTTTTTGATACAAAGTAATCCGCTATACGAAACAGATGGAGAAGGAAATGTGATTGCAAGTTACGAATATGAGGCTATTACTCTAAGGTATTGTTCGCAGAAGGATAAACAATGGAAGAAGGTCATATGGTGGAAAGAAGAAAAGAACTTGAGATGGTATTTTTAGGGGGCGAAAAAAAGATAACTATTGCATCATTTGGATATTTGTATCCAAATGATGATGAGCTGTATTTACGTGATTTACAACTGAATTTCTTAGCTATATCCACAAATAATTTCCATTATGAGTATAAAGGGCCCATGTTTTTAATAAGTGAAATAATTGGGTTTGGGAAAAAACTAGAAGCATTACTGCGAAAAGAAAGTAAGGAAGCTGTATTGAGTGCCGATGAAGAGGAAATGGAGCTTAAAGTGAAGCTCAAAAGAAATCGATTTTTCGTATACTTTACTTTTTCTAAAAATGATTTAAAGAGTGAAAAATGGGAGTATGAAGTATCATTTGAAGCGGATGTAAAAAGTATAGAAGAGGTATGTTATAACATCAAAAAGTTATAGGATTAACTATTCTATACTTTTTAGAAGGTAGGAAAGTTTTAGTATTAAAACTAAAAATGGTGAAAAATTAGGGGAGCCAATCAAATAATCGAAATGAACCTTCCTTCTTTAGGAAATATGAAGTAATGAGGCTGATAATATGCATATTTGGACGCTGACGAATTGGGAAGAATATTATAATTTAGAAGAGGAGAGTCACCGTACTGGATTACGATTGAAATTTGATACAGATGTTGATCCTGAAGTAAGAAGAGCCATTAAGGAATTTTGTAAATGGCTGCGCCAAGAATACTTTTTCCCAATTAGAGTACCTATTTATGTGAAAACTTCATATAAAATAAAGGCAATGGATGGAGAGCTAGTCTATGGTACTTTCTTTGGGCCGTTTGATCGAAATGTTGAGCCGTATATTCGTATTTCGACAGGGGATTATTATGATACGGTGCAGAAAAATGGAAAAGATAACGCTTTAGGGTGCTATCTGGTTACTATTGCGCATGAGCTAACGCATTATTTCCAATGGATTAATGATATAAAACTAACGAGAATTGGATATGAGAGGCAGGCTACTGCTTATTCAGGATATATTATTGATGAGTATAAAGAAACTAGAGAGCATCCGTAAAGTAGAAACTGTATAGCTAACCGGAAGTATGAGGATTCCACATTTGTAATGAATGTTTAGCAACCCTTTGAAAAGGAGATATGCATATGAAATTTTATAACGCCGGATACCTCATAATTTCCTACGATAGGGAACTTATCTATAAAGAATGCAATATTGAGGGACTATCACAAACGATTTTAACGATATGTAATGGGATTCGACCTACATTTCCGGATTATTGGTTTTTCACTTGGTGCAATTCAAATAAAAATGATCCTATTGCTCAGATGATAAATGGAAGATTGAAGATTAGTAAAGAGGAACATGAAAGTGGACAATCTTTTTTAGATACACTAATGGAAGAAGAAAAGTTCTCGTGGCCGAATGCTTTTAAAAATTTAGAAGATGCGAGATTCTTTAAGCGAAATTATTTAAAAGGGATAGAAAATTTAGAGATTATTAGTTTGCATCTTTCAGAAGAGTATCGGACGGATTTTTTAATGAATGAGCGAGAAGAAAATGACTTTAAAGTTTCTATATATGACTTTCTCGAAAGTTCATTACCTGCTGATGTTAAAAATGATGAAATATTAGGATTTGATATATGCGGCTACGAGCCCGATTGGTTTTACTCATTTATTTATAATAATTTGCAAGTGGACTTTAAAGCGTTTGGCAAGAAATTAAATGAATTATCACTTGTTGATAAGTATGAAGATGCAAAGCAGATTATCCATTTAATTGATGATGGGGAAATTGAGGCAGAAGAGGTATTGTGGTATCCGTGGTTAATTTTGAAATGCATATAATCTTTTAAAGAAAGAGGTATAAGCACCGGATTAAAATGGAGATAGAACTAGATCACATCAATTGGCATTATAAAAGCTTGAAGAAAAAGCTGAAAGTATTAATGAAAGAATAAAAGCACGACCTTATTTGAAAAAATAAGATCGTGCTTTATTTTAGTTCCCTTTCCCGAAAAGATGAGAAAATGTATCTTTCAAATCACTATCATTTATTTTAATATCCGCCTTTTTTAATTCATCTTGTAATAATTTTTGACCGAAGGAAGGGTCGGCAAGACGTTCTTCTTCTAAGTCTTTACGTATAGAGTCTTTCACTTTATCGTAAGGTTGTAAATCTTTTTTATCAGTTAGTTTAATAATGTGATAGCCGTTTGGTGATTTTACGGGATTGCTAATTTGGCCGGGCTTTAATTTGTAGGCAGCTTTTTCAAATTCAGGTGTCATTTTGCCTGCCCCGAAGTATCCGAGGTCTCCGCCATTATCTTTTGATGCTAAATCTTGAGATTCTTGTTTTGCTAATTCTTCAAATGAAGTGCCGGTATCTAATTTCTTCTTTATCTCTTTCGCTTCATTTTCGTTACTTACTAAAATGTGACTAGCTTTAATTTCTGGTTTATAGTGGTCTTTCACATCTTTTTCTGTAACGCTTTGTTTAATCGCTTCATTCAATGCAAGTTTGAATTTAATTTGATTTTTGAAATCTTCCTCATCTTTTAAACGATTATTTTCTAGTGTTGCTTTGAATTGTTCTCCATATTGATCTTTTGCTTTTTCTACTTCTTTATCTACTGCATCATTAGATACTTTATATTTTTTAGTAATAACATCTTGTGCTACCATTTCGTATAGCGTGTCTTTTCCGTATCGATCTTTCAATTGTTTTTCGAAATCGCTCTTCGTAATGGTTGAGTTTGTTGTTGTAGCGATTGTGGCCGAGTCATTTTTTTGTCCGCAAGCAGATAGTATTAATATACTTATTAGTGCAGTGATAATGAATGTACTTTTTCCTTTCATGCTAACACCTCATCCGAATATGTTATCGCTATTGTAGAATATAGAAGTGAACATGAAGTGAATTTTTAATGTTTTTTCCCTGTAAAATGTAAAAAAAGTACATCAACATTAAAGTTGATGTACGATGTAATCAAAGGTGATCGGTTTTCTTAGAATATGCACGTTTTCCTTGCTGAATATTTTTTTGCTCTTGTTCATTTTTTTGAGTGCGCTTTGCATTATTGTCGCGTGCTTTTTTGTCGTTATCGCTAGTATGTGGCATATGTATCAACTCCATTTCTAAACGTTGTATGTTTATCATTTCCTTTTTCGTAAAGACTATGTATAGCGGTGCATTCATGAATACTAAAGGTGGATTAGAAATGGATTTGAAGCTGAATTATACTGAACTTATTAAGAAGTTAGTCGTTGTAATTATTGCGGGTTTATTAAATGCGATTGGGATGAATTTATTTTTAACACCAGCGAAAGTGTATGCGAGTGGTTTTGCTGGATTGTCTCAATTATTGTCACAAATATTAGGTGACTTTTTATCTATTCATATATCTACGGGGGTATTGTTTAGTTTGTTTAATATTCCTGTCGTTATTTTAGCGTGGAAAAAGGTTGGGAAGGCCTTTACATTTTTTAGTTTTCTTTGCGTTGTATTTATGACTTTGTTTTTAGAAATTATCCCAGTTAGAGCGGTTTCGCACGATATTATATTGAATGCGATTTTTGGTGGTATTATTTCAGCGATTGGGGTAGGGGTTGCTTTAAAGTGGGGGGCTTCTACAGGTGGTCTAGATATTATTGCTATGATTTTATCAAAAATAAAAGATAAGCCTGTCGGCACGTATTTTTTCTTCTTTAATGCACTTATCATTATCGCTGCTGGCTACGTATATGGATGGGAAAAGGCATTATATACTTTAGTCACTTTGTATGTATCAACGAGAATTATTGATGCGATTCATACCCGTCATGTGAAGATTACGGCATTAATTGTTACAAAGAACGGGGCAGATGTGCGAAAAGCGATTCACTCTCGCTTAGTGAGAGGGATTACAACTATACCAGCAACAGGTGCTTATACAAATGAAAATAAAGAAATGTTAATGATTGTTATTACTCGTTATGAGTTGTACGAATTAGAGAGGGTTATTAAACAAGTGGACCCAAGTGCATTTACAAATATACTGCAAACGGTCGGTGTGTTTGGATTGTTTAGAAAAGATTAAAGAGGACCAAAGCTGGTCCTCCTTTTTTAATGCGAATTCGTAATGTTTTGCAATTGCTCCTGCATTTCACGTAGCTGAACTTTTTCAGCAGTTGAAGAGTTTGCATAAGCAGAGTGCAAAGAGTTTTTTGCTCTATAAACGAGTTCCTGTTGTTCAGCGCCACTTGAACAAGAAACGGCACTTGAAACAGCGTCTCTAGCTTGTTGGAATAGTAAGTTCCCCATTTAAACCCCTCCAAATGAAGAGTTACTTCTCGCTTTTTCTGCCTCAGCTAATGTACCTCTGTACGGGAATCTTGCATCATGCTTCATAACAGCATCGGCTCCTTGCTGGATAAAACGTTTTGATTTGTTCTTTTTACCCATTCGAAAAACCCCCTTTATTTAGCTGAAAACAATTGACGCGCTGACTTTTGCGTCTAATAATAGTATGAGCGTTTGGCGAGAAACTATAAGCAGGGAATTTTTAGATTACAATCCAAGAACCTCTTCTAAATATAGAGCGATACCATCTTCTTCATTCGTTAATGTCGTATGATTTGCGAGTGATTTTAATTCAGGAATTGCATTACCCATTGCGATTCCATGACCAGCAAATTCGATCATTTCAAAGTCGTTATCCTCATCACCAAAAGCGATAATTCGCTCTTTAGGAATATTATAATGGCCTGAAATTTTTTGTAATCCGACAGCTTTATTTAATCCGCTTTTTACAATTTCAATAATTGGCCAAGGCGCACCCCATTTTCTATGGTCGATGACTTCAGCATGCATATCTGTTAAATGTTGGCGAATTGCAGCAGAATGCTCGTCATGTGCATCGATTAATAAGCAAGTTGGATGGTCGTTTAAAATATTTAATAAATCTCCTGTGAAAATCCTTGGAGAACCGAATTCAAAAATATGTTTTTTATCTTCATCAATTTCACGGACATACACATCATCGATGACTTCAGCGTAGACATTTTTCACGCCGAAATCAAAGCAAGCTCGGACGATTTCCTGCGCTGTTGAAAGTTCAAGAGGAGAGTGATGTGTTCCCCAACTTGAATCAAGAGGGTGATGCACGTAAGCTCCATTAAAGTTTACGATTGGTGTGTTAAGGCTAAGTTCTTTATAATAATCGTAACTAGCGCGGAATGGACGTCCTGTTGAAATAACGACAATATGTCCTTGTTCTTTTGCTTTTGCAATTGTGTTTTTCGTTCTTGGAGAAATTATTTTGTTGTCTGTTAATAAAGTTCCGTCTAAGTCTAATGCGATTAAATGTTGTTTGTTCATAATTTCACCTCTTATAATAAATTTTTTGATTCTATCTGTATTTCCGTTTTTAATATGCAGAAATAAGAGGTTAGACTGGGTGAAACTACTGTAAATGAAAGTTTCACTATATATCCATCTTACGTCGCGAAGCGCTGTGGTGTCTACTATTTCTCGTTGGAAATTAGGAAAAGTCAATATCTTTTTAGAAAGTTCAAACAATGTTTCTTTCATTATGTACAATTTGTGAAAAGGGTTACATTGTTTGAATGATGCGACTTATAATGAACATGTAATCTTCTCGTATATGTTTGACTCTCCTTTGAAACTGGCCTAAAGTAGGTTGGTTTCTTTTTTTTCAACAAATATGCCAATAATTCCTGCTTAAGCTTGTGTAATTATATATATGTACATGGGTAAACGGTAGTACTTGTTTCCTAAACATGACAGAAAGGCTTTCTTTTAAAATGGATATACTAATGAGGCAAGACGTCATGGAAGGAGAATGAAAATGGGACAAAATCGCAGGTTTCGTTCAGGGCAAAAAGCGCCAAATGATGGCATTTACGTAGAAATTGGTGAAACGGGAAGTATGGTGAAAAATCCGCAAATGGTACAATTAACTGCCGGTGAAAAGTTTCCAGAGAACGCAAATCATAACCGTCAGTGGACATATAAAAGAAAACCGTAACAGAAGCCGCAATCATTATTGCGGCTTTTTTGATTAGGAAAATGAATGTTACTTTTTTCTTTTTCCAATAATAAGTTTGAACTACATAAGCAAAATTATTGTATAAAAAAGTCAGTTGGCGTATAATCAAATCAAAGGTCAAAGAAAGTCAAACATTTGGAGGGCTGTAAAGATGGACTTAAATCAAATGACAACGAAAACACAGGAAGCGATTATGAGTGCTCAATCTTTAGCGGTATCTCATCATCATCAAGAAGTAGATACTGTTCATCTATTGCTTACGTTATTAGAGCAACAAGACGGATTAACGGTACGTATTTTTCAAAAAATGAATGTCGATATAGAAGCGTTAAAGCAAGGCGCCGAAAGTTTAATTAAGAAAAAGCCTTCTGTAACTGGAAGCGGGGCAGAGGCAGGGAAATTATATGTAACAGGTGCTTTGCAACAACTGCTTGTAAAAGCGGGAAAAGAAGCGGAGAAATTGCAAGATGACTACATTTCAATCGAACATGTATTACTTGCTTTTTCTGAAGAGAAAGGCGATATAAATCGATTATTTGAAAAATTTTATATTACGAAAGATAACTTATTACAGTCTTTAATGACAGTTCGGGGGAATCAAAGAGTGACTAGTCAAAATCCAGAAGTAACTTATGAAGCGTTAGAAAAATATGGCCGTGATTTAGTGGCTGAAGTAAGAGCGGGGAAAATTGATCCTGTAATTGGCAGAGATAGTGAAATTCGCCGCGTGATCCGCATTCTTTCACGCAAAACGAAAAATAACCCCGTTTTAATCGGAGAGCCAGGTGTTGGTAAAACAGCAATCGTTGAAGGATTAGCGCAGCGTATTGTGAAAAAAGATGTCCCAGAAGGATTAAAAGATAGAACAATTTTCGCTTTAGATATGAGTGCACTTGTGGCCGGAGCAAAATTCCGCGGTGAGTTTGAAGAACGTCTGCAAGCTGTATTAAATGAAATTAAAAAGAGTGAAGGCCGTATTTTATTATTCATTGATGAACTTCATACAATCGTCGGCGCTGGTAAAACAGAAGGAGCGATGGATGCGGGAAATATGTTAAAACCAATGCTAGCGCGTGGTGAACTGCATTGTATCGGGGCAACGACATTAGATGAATACCGTAAATATATTGAGAAAGATCCAGCGTTAGAAAGACGTTTCCAACAAGTGTTAGCAGAAGAGCCAACTGTTGAGGATACAATTTCCATTTTACGTGGTTTAAAAGAGCGTTTTGAAATTTATCACGGTGTAAATATTCATGACCGGGCGATTGTAGCGGCATCTGTTTTATCAGATCGATATATTTCAGATCGTTTCTTGCCCGATAAAGCAATTGATCTTGTTGATGAAGCTTGTGCAACAATTCGAACAGAAATTGATTCTATGCCAACAGAATTAGATGAAGTAACGCGCCGCATTATGCAGCTGGAAATTGAAGAAGCTGCTCTTGGGAAAGAAAAAGATTTAGGTAGTCAAGAGCGCCTAAAAACATTGCAACGTGAATTATCGGATTTAAAAGAAGTTGCAAGTAGTATGAGAGCGAAATGGGAGAAAGAAAAAGAAGACATTCACAAAGTGCGTGACTTACGTGAGCATTTAGAGCGCTTGCGCCGTGAGTTAGAAGAAGCAGAAGGAAATTACGATTTAAATAAAGCAGCTGAGCTTCGCCACGGGAAAATTCCAGCTATCGAAAAAGAGTTAAAAGAAGCGGAAGAGATGGGTGCACATAATAAACAAGAGAATCGCTTATTACGCGAGGAAGTAAGTGAAGAAGAAATTGCAGACATTGTTTCAAGGTGGACTGGTATTCCTGTCGCAAAACTTGTTGAAGGTGAACGTGAGAAATTATTACGTCTTGAACAAATTTTATCAGAGCGTGTTATCGGTCAAGAGGAAGCGGTAAGCCTTGTATCAGACGCAGTTCTTCGTGCGCGCGCTGGCATTAAAGATCCGAATCGTCCAATTGGTTCATTCATTTTCTTAGGCCCTACAGGTGTTGGTAAAACTGAGCTTGCAAAAACGCTAGCACAAACGTTATTTGACAGTGAAGAGCAAATGATTCGTATCGATATGTCTGAGTATATGGAGAAACACGCAGTGTCACGCTTAATTGGTGCGCCTCCTGGATATGTTGGATATGAAGAAGGCGGACAATTAACAGAAGCAGTAAGACGTAAACCATATTCAGTTATTTTGTTAGACGAAATCGAAAAAGCACATCCAGAAGTATTCAACATTTTATTACAAATGTTAGACGATGGACGCATTACAGATTCGCAAGGACGTACAGTAGACTTTAAAAACACGGTTATTATTATGACTTCAAATATTGGATCTGCTCACTTATTAGAAGGGCTAGAAGAAGATGGTTCTATTAAAGAAGAGTCAAGAGAACTTGTAATGGGACAATTAAGAGGACATTTCCGACCAGAATTCTTAAACCGTGTCGATGAAATTATTTTATTCAAACCTCTTACAAGGAATGAAATTAAAGGTATTGTTGATAAGATTGTACAAGAATTGCAAGGGCGTTTAGCAGATCGCCACATATCATTAGAATTGACGGAATCTGCAAAAGAATTTGTTGTAGAAGCTGGATTCGATCCGCTGTACGGAGCTCGTCCGTTAAAACGATACGTACAGCGTCAAGTTGAGACGAAATTAGCGAGAGAATTAATTGCAGGAACGATTACTGACAATAGTCACGTAGTGGTTGATGTAGAAAATAACGAATTAGTCGTTCATGTAAAGTAAAAAAAGAGTTCGGATAAAATCCGGACTCTTTTTAGTGTTGTTCTACTGGCTCGTTTGGAATCGCAGCTGCAATCGCTAATACTAATACCGCAAGAACAACTGAGAAAATAGACGCTTGGTTAAAATCGTATGTACCGCCAGTCATAGAGCCGATTACGTAGCTCATCATATGTACAAGCGCGAACGACCAAATTAATGCCCAAATGAAACGCATATTTTACACCTCTATTCGTTCAATCTGTCCTTATTGTAACACAATTGAAAAAAGAATATAGAAAAATATTTGTAGATTTTTCAACGCAAATTTGCATTCTGTTCATACATTATAAAAGAGTACTTTTATACGTTTAGAAAATAAGGCGGGAGAAAAATGAGTATTACGGAACGTTTTTTTTACTTAGAAAAAGAACCATGTGTAATTTATTTACCGGAAAAGCCAAATGGATTTTCTGTTATGCTCCTAGGAGATTATAACTATTTTATTGAGAATGGTACAAGTTTATGGACACAGCATGCAGGGAGAGCTTATTTTTTACAGGGCCTTATTGAAAAAGGCTATACGGTCTTTTCATCTAACTTATATGGAAGGCATTGGGGGAACGACCGAGCTGTTCGTCTTGCAAAACGTTTGTATGATGTCGTTCTAAGAAAAGAGACATTGAATGCGAAAATGCACATTATGGCAGATGG
Organism: Bacillus sp. DB-2; assembly: GCF_003315125.1. NCBI lineage: Bacteria > Bacillati > Bacillota > Bacilli > Caryophanales > Bacillaceae > Bacillus > Bacillus sp. DB-2. The sequence goes on from NZ_QNRN01000012.1 coordinate 71,363, forward strand.
TATGGGAGCGCTTGTAGCGCTGGAGATGATGAACAAATACCCTGAATGTATACGTTCTGTCGTTATGTTAAATCCGTGTTTAGATTTACCAGAATATGTGGATTTTGAGAAAGAGCATAAGTTTTTTTACAAAAGATTAGTGAAGGAATTAAGTTTGGCTTATGATTCCAAAGAAGAAGAATTAGAATCAAAAATAAATCAGAAATCATTTGCGCTGCTGCCGTCTTGTGTACCTGTTAAAATTTTTGTCTCAACACAGGAAAAAAGAGGAAGAAAACAATTGTTACGTAAATACGAGAAAATGAGGCAATTCAATCAATGCGATACTTCTGTTTTATTCCATCTGCAAGATGTGAAATATAAAATGGTTAGACAAACGACTGATTTCTTTAAAAAATATGAAGAAGAATTGTGAAGCTCCCATATACATAAATGAGGAGCTATTTGTTTCAAGGGGAAAGGGTTGGTGGTATGAAACGCGTGCTGATTATAGGTGCACTTACGTTTGTAGGTTATCACCTTGTGAATAAAATGATTGCAGAAGAAGTAGAAGTATATGGTCTTGATTTTGATGAATTTGATAGTATGACAAAAATTAATGAAGAGAAATTATTGCTGATTGGGCGGAATGCGTTATTTACGTACTATTCTATAAGGGATGAAGACGGATGGCGATCGGTAGAGGAAGAGAGTTTCGATACAGTTTATTTTTGCTTGTATGAGCCGAATCAGCAAAGTGGATTTCGGAATGAAAGGGTCATATTACAATATTTAAAACGAATCGTAAGGATGTGTGAAAAAAATAAAGTAAAGTTAAATCTAATTTCTTCTATTGAAATAGGAAGCACTGAAGAATCCGAAAACAAACATCTATTTTCGAAAGTGGAAGAAGGGTTGAAAAAAGGCGAATTACAATATAGTGCATATCGAGTTCCTACATTATATGGGCCGTGGCAACCGTCGTTTATGATGTATCATCAGCTTATTTTATCAGAACTTGATGAAAAAGAGTGCCTTTGTATAAATGGAGAAAAAGGAAGTGATTTACTTTACGTTGAAGATGTATGTGAATATTTATGGGAAAATGGAATGAATGTAAAACACCTCGGTATATATAATTTACTTAGTGGAAAAGAAGAGTTATGGGAAAAAGGTATGACCTTGCTGCATGCAGATGATAAAGTAAATAAAAAAAATGTGGAAGTAAGAGATGAAGCTGTAGAGGTTATTTCTATTCAAAAAAATACACCAGTAGAATTCGGTTTAAATAAACAATTGGCACATATGAAAAAATATAAAGAGTTATACGAAGGGTAGCACGCGTGTTACACTATTGTATGGATAATTGATTGAAAAGCTTTAATGGAGAGGAAGAGATTACATGAACGAAAAAAGTATGCAATTTTTACAAATCGCAATGAAGCATTTACCAGAAGCAAAGGCAATTTTAGATTCTAATGGAATTGCACTTGATATGGAGAAAGCACAGCCGGTGTTAGAGCTATTGATGAAAGTAATGGGCGAAGCATATGAGCTTGGGAAAGCGGATAAAGAATAAAACCAAACAAAACCCTTCTTTTTTGATGGGAGAGAGGCTCGAACCGTGGATAGAAGCGGTAAGGGCCTTTTTTTGTTTCGAGCGGAGTGAAACCAGAGTGATGAGGTAGTTAAGGGAGAATGTTATGAGGAGAAGGTCTTAGTTTTGAAGGGAAAGCAGATAAAGAATAAAACCACCCCCTTCTTTTTTGATGGGAGAGAGGCTCGAGCCGTGGATAGAAGCGGTTGGGCCTTTTTTTGTTTCGAGCGGAGTGAAACCAGAGAGATGATGAGGCTAAAGGGGAAGGTTATGAGGAGAAGGTCTTAGTTTTGAAGGGAAAGCAGATAAAGAATAAAAAAAAACTTCTTTTTTGATGGGAGAGAGGCTCGAGCTGTGGATAGAAGCGGTTAGGGCCTTTTTTTGCTTCGAGCGGAGTAAGGTCAAAAGTATTGGGAAGTTTATCTTTTGAAAGGATAGGAATTTTTCTGTTTCTTTTAATGAAAAATAAAGTTCGTAATACGCTGTCTTATTTTTTTAGCTGAAATATATTCTAGACAAAAGTACATTTATGTTTTAAAATTAGTACCAAGTCATAATAATTGATATAAAACGGAGGGCTGCGATGTGAACGTGGGCATTTTAGGGATCGGAAGGTATGTGCCAGAAAAAGTAGTCACAAATCACGATTTAGAGAAAATCGTAGATACATCTGATGAATGGATTCGTACGAGAACGGGAATTGCAGAAAGACGCATTGCCGATGATACAATAGATACTTCATATATGGCGGTAGAGGCTTCTAAAAAAGCACTTGAAGATGCCGGGATTAGCGGAGAGGATATCGATCTTATTTTAGTGGCAACAGTAACGCCAGATCGCGCATTCCCAGCAGTAGCTTGTGTAATCCAAGAAGCAATTGGCGCAAAACACGCAGCCGCAATGGATTTAAGTGCAGCGTGTGCTGGCTTTATGTACGGAATGATTACAGCGCAGCAATTTATTCAAACGGGAACTTATAAAAATGTATTAGTAGTTGGTAGTGACAAACTATCTAAAATTGTAGACTGGAACGATCGAAATACAGCAGTACTATTTGGGGACGGAGCAGGTGCTATCGTAATGGGAGCTGTTTCGGAAGGGAAAGGTGTACTTTCTTTTGAATTAGGAGCGGACGGAAGTGGCGGTAAGCATCTTTATCAAGACGAGTATGTTATGATGAACGGCAGAGAAGTCTTTAAATTTGCTGTTCGCCAACTTGGTGATTCCTGTCTTCGCGTGTTAGAAAAAGCGGGACTTACGAAAGAGGATGTGGACTTCTTAGTACCACATCAAGCGAATATTCGTATTATGGAATCTGCAAGAGAAAGATTAAATTTACCGAAAGAAAAAATGAGTATGACAATTGAAAAGTTCGGTAATACATCGGCTTCTTCAATTCCAATTGCAATGGTAGAGGAATTGCAAAATGGACGTATTCAAGATGGTGATTTAATTATACTAGTCGGTTTTGGCGGCGGGTTAACATGGGGAGCAGTAGCTCTTCGTTGGGGTAAATAAGGACTGAGAGAAAAAAAGGAGTGTATTTTGTATGGAAAAAAAGAGGGTCGTAATTACAGGGCTAGGAGCTGTTACACCGATCGGAACAGATGTTGAAACAGCTTGGGAAAACATTAAAAACGGTGTATCCGGAATCGGACGACTTACAAGAATAGATTCAGAACAAATTCCTGCAAAAGTAGCAGCAGAAATTAACGACTTTGAAGTCGAAAAATATATAGATAAAAAAGAAGCGCGCCGTATGGACCGCTTTACGCAATATGCAGTAGCAGCAGCGAAAATGGCAGTTGCGGATGCGAAGCTTGAAATTACAGAAGAAAATGCACCACGCATTGGTGTATGGGTTGGTTCTGGTATTGGTGGTATGGAAACATACGAAGAACAATTTAAGATTTTTACTGAAAAAGGTCCGCGCCGCGTGAGTCCATTCTTCGTACCAATGATGATTCCAGATATGGCAGCAGGTCAAGTGTCAATCGCTACAGGAGCGAAAGGAATTAATACTTGCTCTGTAACAGCTTGTGCATCTGGAGCAAACTCAATTGGTGATGCGTTTAAAGTAATCCAGCGCGGTGATGCTGATGCGATGATAACAGGCGGAGCAGAAGCACCATTAACAAGTATGGCATTCGCTGGGTTTAGCTCAGCGAAAGCATTAACATTCAATGAAGATCCAGCAACGGCTTGCCGCCCATTCGATAAAAATCGTAGCGGTTTCGTAATGGGTGAAGGATCAGGAATTCTTATTCTTGAAGAATTAGAGCATGCGTTAGCGCGTGGTGCTCATATTTACGCGGAAATTGTCGGCTATGGTGCAACTGGTGATGCATTCCATATTACAATGCCTGCTCCTGGTGGTGAAGGTGGAGTTCGTGCGATGCGTCAAGCTTTAGCTGATGCAGGTCTAGAGCCAGAAGATATTGATTACATTAATGCGCATGGTACAAGTACAGATGCAAATGAAAAGTATGAAACGATGGCAATTAAAGAAACGTTTGGTGAGCATGCATATAAAGTAGCAATTAGCTCGACGAAATCAATGACAGGTCACTTATTAGGAGCAGCTGGTGCTGTTGAAGCGATCTTCTCTATTAAATCAATCACAGACGGAGTAATTCCTCCGACGATTAACTATGAAACACCAGATCCAGAATGTGATTTAGATTACGTACCAAATACAGCGAGACATCAAGAAGTGCGAGCTGTATTAAGTAATTCATTAGGATTCGGTGGTCATAACGCAGTATTAGTATTTAAAGCATATAAATAATATGTACAATAAGGTGTCTTTTCGTAAAGTACTACGAAAAGACACCTTATTTATTTTTTATCACCTTTACGTTCCATTCTTTTTTGCATATACATAAGAAAAGGAGGGATGAAGGTGGGGGTTATTGAAACGGCAGAATGGTTACATCTGTATTATGGACGTCCAGAGAAGCTTTGTGAGAAATTTACAAAGTATATTCCATTGCCAAAAGAGAGACTGTATCGCTTTTTAATCTCTAAAGGTATGTATCGCCCAGTAATGCGGGGGGAGCAGGAAATTAAAGAGTTAGAGAAGAAAGAAATTTGGAAAGAACTTAGCATGGAGTATGAAAAATTGAAAGGTTGGCTAAAAGGTCCAGATGTCCCTATCTTTATTTTATTATCAGATTCATACAATCGAACTGTACAAGAGGAATATAACGGGAAGGCTGGCTTATCTATGCGTCACGTTATTTTCTTATTCGTATGTGGACGTAATTCAGTAGAGGAACTAAAAGCTTTATTAACGCATGAATACCATCATATATGTAGGCTACATCAAATTGAGACGAAAGAAACAGAGTATACATTACTTGATACGATGATTATGGAAGGGTTAGCTGAGCAAGCTGTGTATGAAAGGTATACAGAAAAAAGATGTGCACCGTGGACTACTTACATTTCAAAAGAAGATGCTATTTATTATTGGAGGAATTCAATACAAGAACGAATAGGCGTAAAGAGAGGTACGAGGGAGCATGATGTTTTATTAAATGGACTGCACTCGTATCCGAAAATGCTTGGCTATGCACTTGGATTTCATATTGTGAAAGATTGTGTAGCATTTGAAGGAGAAAATACACTTTCTTTATTATCTATAGATGCGAAAGAAATATTGAATAAAGCAAATACATTTCATGTTTCATGAAAAACAGGGGAGCTATCTCCTGTTTTTTTAATATTATAGAAGAAAAAATAATAATTAGAATATATTTCCTCAAGTGGAATAAAGTTAAGCAAAACTGAACATAATGATTGGTACAAACAGTAGTGAAGTGAGGGGTAGTGAATGTTATATCTACATGATGTATGGGTAAATTGGTTTGAAGGTGAAGAGAATGGGTATAACGTTTGTCATTTTTACGAATGGCGGAAAGATGATACGATTGAGCTATTAGATCAAGTGCCATTATTAAAAGTAGATGCCACATTATATCATTACATCGAGAACGAATTATTAGAGCTTCCGCAAAAATTATTGGAAGACGTATATCATAAGGCTTATATTCGTAAAAATCACGAACGTTTGCAACAAGAATATTGTTTTGTAGTTACAGATGGAAAAGGAATTATTGCGATTGATTCAATCGGCTATAATGTGCCAATTAGAAAAAGTAGGCTTATACCGCGTCAAGAACAGATGGTATATGAGATGGTAGAGAATGTGCAAGCAGAAAAGTATGAGTTCCAAGTGGAAGAGATTGAAAAAGAACATCATATTTTATCGCCGTCGCCTTTCATTATGAATGGCCTAACTCGTAAAGAAAGACAGTTAAAACAATTATTATTTATGGCATTAGATCAATTACATACAACGAAAAATCCAGCTGAAATTCGCTATTGGTTCACAGAGTGGGATCCATCAGCGTACGGAATGGTCCAACATATGGAGTTTGAAGATGTTTGGGCTAAACTTTATGATGAAGCGAAAACTGGATGGTCTGAGAAGCACGAGCAATTATGTGAGCGCCTTGTAAAAGGACAGCCGTTTTTTGAAAAGTTATGGGAAATGGAAAATGAGCAGAAGGTAAATTAAAAAAACCGCCAATTGGCGGTTTTTTTTATGGAGGTGACAAGAATGTTCGGTGGCTTCGCGCCTTCCTGCGAGGCAAAAAGTGCCTCTACGTCAGGAGCTCCATCCCCCTCACATTCTAAGCGAGCCGCTTCCGCTTTATGTGAAATCCAGCTCCAGCGGCAAGAATGTTCGGTGGCTTCGCGCCTTCCTGCGAGGCAGAACCCGCCTCTACGTCAGGAGCTCCATCCCCCTCACATTCTGAACGAGCCGCTTCCGCCTTTTATGAAATCCAGCTCCAGCGGCAAGCTCTTCGTGTCTAAGAACCTTCCACATAAGAAGGCAAAAAGCGCCTTTTATGCGAAAGAACCTTAGCCAGTCAGAGCTGAACGAGCCGCTTCCGCTTTATATATTACCTACGCTTTCTACTTAATCCCATTGCGTTTTCTACTTTGCGTAGTTGTTTGAATGCAACGCGGTTCGCTTTTTCGGCACCTTTGTCTAGAATTTCGTCTAGTTCTGGGGAGTTGATTAGTTCGTTATATTTGTCTTGGATTGGACGAATTGCTTCTACGACTACTTGTGCTAGGTCGCCTTTGAAGTCTCCGTATCCTTTTCCTTCGTACATTGCTTCTATTTCTTCAACTGTTTTTCCAGAGAATGAAGAGTAGATTGTTAATAAGTTAGAGATTCCAGGTTTGTTTTCTTTATCAAATTTCACGATACCTTCAGAATCAGTTACAGCACTTTTAATTTTCTTTTCAATTGTTTTTGGTTCATCAAGCATACTGATCATTGCTTTTGGATTCGGATCAGATTTACTCATTTTTTTCGTAGGTTCTGTTAATGACATAACGCGAGCTCCTACTTTTGGAATACGAATTTCAGGAACAGTGAACACTTCACGGAAGCGTTTGTTGAAACGCTCTGCTAGGTCGCGTGTTAATTCCATATGTTGTTTTTGATCATCACCAACAGGTACGATTTCAGTGTTGTAAAGTAAAATATCAGCAGCCATTAATGGTGGATACGTTAGTAATCCAGCTGGAACTGAATCTCTACCAGAAGATTTATCTTTATATTGCGTCATACGCTCTAATTCTCCAACGTAAGCAACTGATTGCATAATCCATCCTAGTTGAGCGTGTGCTGGTACTTCTGATTGTACAAATAAAGTAGCTTTTTCAGGATCGATGCCGCATGCTACATAAAGTGCAGCAAGACTGCGAATGTTTTTACGAAGTTGTACGGGATCTTGAGGTACTGTAATCGCATGTTGGTTTACAATACAGAAATAACAGTCGTGTTCATTTTGAAGCTCTGTAAATTGCTTCATAGCTCCTAAATAGTTTCCAAGTGTAATCGTTCCACTCGGCTGAATACCAGAAAAGATAACTGACATAAGTAATTCCTCCTAAATTTGAATGCGTGATGGGGAAGAGAAGGCATTCAAAAAAGCCCATTCATCCCAAATTACATAGGGACGAATGGACCGCGGTACCACCCTAATTATTTCACAACTGTGAAATCTCTCAAGATCCATAATAACGTTTGGATATAACGCCAAAGCCTACTACTTTCGGTTCGGTTTGGTGCTCAAAAGCCCATTCCATACTGCGCAATTACTTGTTCACACCAGCCACAAGCTCTCTGAAATTGCCTCAATATGTACTCTTCTTTATCATCGCATACATATAAATTTATTTATTGTTACCTAAGCTCTTTTAATATGAAAGAACTAAAGTTTTATAACAAAATGTTTTGCTGATTATTATATCATATGGAATAGTGTTTGCAAACTACATCAAAATAGTAAAGCTAATGAGGATCGAGAACAACCCAAGTACGATACCGGTAATACAAATCGGATACGTCCATTTGAATGAATATGTTTTATAAATACGTTCTTTCTTATCGATAGGTTCCTCTGCTTCTTCAATTAAAGAGTCAATTTTTTTATTCGTACCAAATACTCTTTGGAATGCGTAAATTGTTACGTTAAAAAATCCGTTTTGAAATATGAATAAAAAACCACCTATAAGAATAAAAAACAATGCAATATAGAATGAGATGTTGACAAAATTCAACAAAAAATGAGATGAAACGAGGAATGCGCCCACACTAGAAGCGATTATCGCAACCAAAAATAGTATACAAGTATGAAAAAAAACTTTATTCAAAATATTCCCCTCCGTCAAAATATTACTAGAATTATTATACTATAAAAGTTATAATAAGTAATATAAATAATTTTTTGAAAATTATACGCAATTGAGGTTCTAATTTCAAGATGATGGTAGCAATGTTAACGTATCCCTTTACAAAAAATTAAAAATATAAACATTTTATTAAAAATTTTAACAAAAAAACAAAAAACTATATTCACAATCGTCATATTATATGTATAATGAAAATTGTAGAAACTTGGAGATTATTCTTTCAATTCTGCTTTTCTACAAGTGAGGGTACAGTAAGTGCAATTAGGGGAGGTAACACAACATGAAGAAAAAGATACCGTTATTAATTGCATCAACGTTGACAGTGAGTATGTTAGGAGCTTGTAGTTATCAAAAAGAAGATAACAAAGCAGGCGCAAAGGAAAAAGCCTCAAATAAACAAGTGTTAAACCTAACTGAAACAGCTGAGATTCCAACAATGGATACGACGTTATCAACAGATGCAGCATCTTCTAACATCATGAATAATACAATGGAAGGATTATATCGTCTGGGGAAAGATGATAAACTCGTTCCAGGTGTCGCTAAATCCTATGAGAAATCAGAGGATGGTAAAAAGTACGTATTTAAATTACGTGAAGATGCGAAATGGTCTAACGGTGATCCTGTAACAGCTAAAGACTTCGTTTATTCTTGGAGAAGAGCTGTAGATTCAAATACGGGTGCCAAGTTTGCTTACATACTATTTGATGTTAAAAATGCGGAGAAAGTTAACAAAAAAGAGTTACCAGTTGAAGAACTTGGTGTAAAGGCCGTTGATGATCACACACTTGAAGTGGAATTAGACAACCCTGTTCCTTATTTTGTAAGTTTAACAGTCTATCCAACATTTTATCCTTTGAATGAGAAGTTTGTAAAAGAACAAGGAGATAAATTCGGATTAGAATCCAATACGACACTTTATAATGGCCCATTCGTTTTAAATGAATGGAAGCATGAACAAAGTTTCAAATTGACGAAGAACCCGACGTATTGGGAAAATAAAGTAGTAAAACTTGAGGAAGTAAACTTCAATATTGTTAAGGATCGTTCAACGGCTATAAATTTATATGAAACAAAAGCAATTGATCGTGTAGTATTAACATCAGAGTTTGTAGATAAATACAAATCAGATGCTGATTTTAAAACAATTAAGAGACCATCTACACAATTCATTCGCTTAAATGAAAAAAATAAGTTTTTAGCAAATAAAAATATCCGAAAAGCAATTGCGATGTCCTTTGAACGTGAAAATATCGGGAAAGTTATCTTAAACGATGGTTCAGAAGGAATGTATGGTTTTGTTCCGAAGGGTTTGGCAAAAGGACCTAACGGAAAAGACTTCCGTGAAGAGAACGGAAAGCTTATAAAAGAGGATGTTAAAGAAGCTCAAAAATATTGGGAAGCTGGTAAAAAAGAACTTGGTGTAGACAAAGTAGAGTTAGAGTTATTAAACTTTGATACTGATGATGCCAAAAAAATCGGAGAGTATTTAAAAGGACAATTCGAAAAGAACTTACCAGGTTTAACAGTTTCAACAAAAATGCAGCCATTTGCACAAAAATTAAAACTTGAAGCAAGTGGAGATTATGCGATGTCATATGCGGGATGGAGTCCAGATTATATGGATCCAATGTCATTCCTTGAAATGTATACAACAGGTAATTCACAAAATAAAGTGAATTACGCAAATCCAGCTTATGATGAACTAATTAAGAAAGCCAAAACAGAAGTAGATGTACAAGCTCGTTGGGATGCTCTATTAAAAGCAGAACAACAACTGCTTGAAGATGCAGCGATTGCTCCAGTATATCAACCTGGAAAGGCATATTTACAACGTAGTTCAATTACAGGCCTATTAGAACATAAATATGGCGGAGAATTTAGCTATAAGTGGGTTGAACTCAAAAACTAAAAATGGTTTCCATCATGAATAAGGGTATATGCCTATGATGGGCATATGCTCTTATTTTAAAAAAATAAAAGTAAGAATATTTTAAACTATCTTATTGCTTTTGAGAAAAACGGGGAGGTGCTTGACTATGGGACGTTATGTATTAAAACGTTTCGTGTACATGGCTTTGACATTATTTTTAATTACTACACTGACTTTCTTCTTGATGAAATTACTTCCGGGTTCTCCGCTGAAAAACCAGGAGAAGTTATCACCGGCACAAAAAGAAATCATTCTTGAAAAATATGGTTTAAATGATCCGGTACCAGTTCAATATGCACGTTACTTAGGTAACTTAGCAAAAGGTGATTTAGGGGTATCATTCCAATATGATAACCGTCCGGTAACAGATATGATTGTGGATCGTATTGGACCATCAGCACAACTTGGTTTACAAGCGATTATATTAGGAACATTTATCGGTTTAATTTTAGGAATCATTGCGGCACTTCGTAACAATACGTGGGTCGATTATGGGGCGACAATTATTTCCGTACTCGGGATGTCGGTACCATCATTCGTATTCGCCGCATTACTACAATATTTCGTAGGGGTAAAACTTGGTTGGTTCCCAGTAGCATTCTGGAAAGGACCGGAGTTTACTGTAATGCCTACAATTGCACTATCGATGGGAGTTATCGCAACAATCGCACGTTTCTCTCGTGCAGAATTAATTGAAGTTATGCAAGCTGACTACATTTTAACAGCGAAAGCAAAAGGGATTAGTCAAGGCGTTATCATTGTAAAACACGCACTTCGTAACGCGTTAATTCCAGTTGTAACAATTTTAGGGCCAATGGTTGCTGCATTAATTACAGGGACACTTGTTATTGAGCAAATTTATGCTGTACCAGGACTTGGGGAACAATTCGTTAAATCTATTACAGTAAATGACTATACAATTATTATGGGAACTACGATTTTCTATAGTGCAATCTTCATTTTAGTTATTTTCATTGTCGATATTTTATACGGAATTATTGATCCTCGTATTCGTTTAGCGGGAGGGAAAAAATGATGAAAGATGTACAAAAATTATCTCCAGATTTATTTCAACAAGCCAATCAAAATAATGTTGATAATGAAGTCATTGCCCGTCCAAGCTTAACGTTTTGGCAAGATGTAAGAAGACGATTGTTCCAACATAAAGGAGCAATGTTTGGTTTCATTTTATTAGCGCTTATTATATTACTAGCAATTTTTGGACCGATGATAAGTAAACACTCGTATAAAGAGCAAGACTTAGGTCGTGCGAAAATGCCACCGAAAATTCCAGTGATTGAAAATGTTCATTGGTTACCATTTGACGGTACAGATCAATATGGTGTTGACCAATATGAAAAACGTGATATTAAAGAGTACTTCTGGTTTGGTACAGATGATCTTGGCCGTGATTTATGGACAAGAACTTGGGAAGGTACGCGTGTATCATTATATATCGCTCTTTTAGCAGCAGCAATTGACTTAGTAATTGGGGTTGCATACGGAGGTATTTCAGCGTTCTACGGCGGCAGAGTAGATAATATTATGCAACGGATTATGGAGATTATTAACGGTATTCCATACTTAATCATCGTTATTTTAATGGTAATCATTATGGGGTCAGGTATTTGGTCGATCACACTCGCGATGGCGATTACAGGTTGGATAGGGATGTCGCGGATTGTTCGTGGACAAATCTTAAAGTTAAAAAACCAAGAGTATGTATTAGCGTCTCGTACATTAGGTGCAACAAATACACAATTAATTGTGAAACACTTAATTCCAAACGTTATGGGACCAATTATCGTAATGACAATGTTTACAATTCCATCAGCGGTGTTTGGTGAGGCATTCTTAAGCTTCATCGGTTTAGGCATTCAGCCACCATTCGCATCACTTGGTTCTCTTGTAAATGATGGATATAAATCAATTCAAACGTATCCACACATGATGTTCATCCCTGCGGTTGTCATCAGTATGTTAATTCTAGCATTCAACTTAATGGCAGATGGATTACGCGATGCGTTAGATCCAAAAATGCGTAAGTAAACGAGGAGGGAGAAGTAAAAATGAAAACATTGTTAGAGGTAAAAGATTTACAAGTCTCCTTTGATACACATGCAGGTGAAGTACAAGCAGTGCGCGGAGTTACTTTTGATTTGAAAAAAGGGGAAACATTAGCGATTGTAGGAGAGTCTGGTTCTGGGAAATCAGTTACTTCTAAAGCGCTAATGGGATTAATCCCGAATCCTCCAGGCCGTATTAAAAATGGAGAGATTGTATTTGACGGTCGTGATTTAACGAAACTAACAGAAAAAGAAATGCAGCAAGTACGCGGTAAAGACATTGCGATGATTTTCCAAGATCCAATGACATCATTAAACCCAACGATGACAATTGGTAATCAGATTATGGAAGGTCTTATTAAACACCAAGGGATGAGTAGAGCAGATGCACGTAAAGTTGCTTTAGAATTAATCGACCTTGTAGGTATTCCAAATCCAGAAGCGCGCTTAAAACAATATCCTCACCAATTCTCAGGTGGTATGAGACAACGTGTAGTTATTGCGATGGCGTTAGCTTGTAATCCGAAATTATTAATTGCCGATGAGCCGACAACAGCGCTAGACGTTACAATTCAAGCGCAAATTTTAGAACTTATGAAGGACATTCAGCAAAAAACAGAAGCAGCAATCATTTTCATTACGCATGACTTAGGTGTAGTGGCAAACGTTGCAGACCGAGTTGCGGTTATGTACGCTGGTAAAGTTGTTGAAATTGGAACGGTTGATGAAATTTTCTACAATCCAAAACATCCATACACATGGGGCTTAATCGCATCTATGCCAAGCTTAGATGGTTCAGAGGACGAGCTATATGCGATTCCAGGAACGCCTCCAGACTTATTAAAACCGCCAAAGGGTGATGCTTTTGCACCACGTAACCCGCAGGCGCTGAAAATTGATTTTGAAATGGAACCACCTTTATTTAAAGTAAGTGATACACATTATGCGGCAACTTGGTTACTTCATGAGCAAGCGCCAGAAGTAAAACCACCAGCAGTTGTTGAAAAACGTATTCTTCAAATGAAAGCAGGTGAACAACATGACTAAACAACGTGAGAAATTAATTGAAGTGAAAAATGTGAAACAACACTTTGATGTGAGTGGTGGTGTTGTTAAAGCAGTTAATGATATTTCATTTGATATTTACCGCGGTGAAACATTTGGACTTGTAGGAGAATCTGGTTGTGGTAAGTCAACAACTGGAAGAACGATCATTCGTTTATACGATGCAACTGCCGGTGAAGTGTTGTTCGATGGTGAAAATGTACATGGGAAAAAATCACGCGCAGAACTTAAGAAGTTCAACCGTAAAATGCAAATGATTTTCCAAGATCCATATGCATCATTAAATCCTCGTATGACAGTAGGGGATATTATCGCAGAAGGTATTGATATTCACGGACTAGCAAAAGGCAAAAAAGAGCGTATGGACCGTGTTCACGAGCTGTTAAATACAGTTGGTTTAAATAAAGAGCACGCGAACCGTTTCCCGCATGAATTCTCAGGCGGACAACGTCAACGTATCGGTATCGCTCGTGCGCTAGCTGTAGAACCTGAATTTATCATTGCTGATGAACCAATCTCAGCACTTGACGTATCGATTCAGGCGCAAGTTGTAAACTTACTGAAACAGTTACAAAGAGAAAAAGGTTTAACATACTTATTCATCGCCCATGATTTATCAATGGTAAAATACATTAGTGATCGCATTGGTGTAATGTACCGTGGTCAAATCGTTGAGTTGACAACAAGTGAAGAGTTATATGCGAATCCAATGCATCCATATACAAAATCACTACTATCTGCAATTCCGCTTCCAGATCCAGATTATGAGCGCAATCGTAAACGTATCGTATACGATCCAACTCAGCATGATTATGGTAGCGAAGTACCAACAATGCGTGAAATTCGCCCAGGACATTTCGTATTATGTTCTGAAGCGGAGTATAAGAAATATAAAGAGATTTATCAATAAAAAAGTAGAGCCATTCTTCTATTACAGAAGGATGGCTCTACTTTTTTATACTAGTTAAACTTAAGTTAGTATAAAGAGATTTTATCCAAGTTCTTTTTCTGTTTAAAGACAGCGAAGTAAGAGTTTCCGAGAATGAAGAAAAAGGCGACTGAAATCAGCCGCCTTTTTTTCATTTAGAAACACTTTTATTTTATTGCGCTTGAACAGAAGCACTATCTTCTTGTTCATCAGGTTTAACAAGTGCATAATTTTCCCACGATCTACTTCTCCATCGGAAGAACATAATAATCGCCCGCGTCCATTCATCAATAGCAATCGCTAGCCAAATACCAACGAGCCCCATGTCTAAATGGAAGGCGAAAAAGTAACCGAGTGGTAAGCTCATTAACACCATGGAGAATGCGCCGATTAAAACAGGATATTTTGCATCGCCAGCTGCACGAAGTGAATTAATGATGACGATGTTCATCGTCCGTCCTGTTTCAAGTAGTACACTTAGTAAAAGAACGCTTGCCCCTAGAGCGATAATATGAGGATTATCCGTAAATAGTCCCATTAATTGTGTGCGGAATGTAACAACGAGCATGACCATAAATAAAGTTACACCAATCGCCCATTGTACACTTTTCCATACGCGTGTGTAAGCTTCATCCTTTTCATTTCCGCCAACTAGGCGTCCAACGATAATAGCTGTTCCCATACCGATAGCAATGGCGAATAAATAAGTGAACATGGAAATGTTAGTAGCGTATTGTCTTGCAGCTAACGATTCCGTACCTAAGTATGTTGCGTAATATAAGAAGACAATTTGACAAGCTTGATACATGACTTGTTCGAATGCAGATGGAATGCCAATCTTCAAAATTTTGCCAACATATTCTTTTGATAAAGTGAAGTAATATTGTAATTTCACACGGTATTCCATAACGCGGTATAGTAACCAGAAGAAAATGATAAGTGCGATTAACCGGCTGACAGCGGAAGAAATCGCGGCCCCTTGCACACCAAGTTCAGGGAAACCGAATTTCCCGAAAATAAGTACGTAGTTTCCGGCGATATGAATAATATTCATTCCAAGCGAAACAAACATCGCTTGCTTTGTAAAGCCGTGAACGCGGATAATTGCGGCTAATGAGTTAATAATAGCTTGAAGGAAAATAGCTCCTCCGACGATGGATAGATAGCTTTGTGCATACGTTAGTACATCGCCTTGTAAATTCATTGCCGTCATCATATGTTTTGAAAATAAAAGAAAACCAGCGCTTATAATGAGTCCGACCACTAAATTTAATGTGACGGCTAATGCTGATATTTTTGATGCTTCCATAAAGCGTTTAGAACCGAGGTATTGGGATACAACGATAGCTGCACCATTCCCGATGACTTCTAGTACTAAAATCGCGATATGAAGGTATTGATTCGCTGCACCAACCCCAGATACAGCATCGTCTGATAATGCACTTAACATGAAAGTATCAGCGATCCCCATCAGCATAAAAAGAAAAACTTCTAGAAAAATAGGCCATGTTAATAAGAATAAACTTAATTTCTCTGTTGGCCCGTTTTTTGAGCGAATTGCTGTCATGTCCGTCCCCTCTTTACCGATATCTATTTTTAGCAAAGTGTATCGTAACACACTTTCATATCCTTTGCACTTATTTTAGCCTACATATTTTCAATATGAATAAACCTTCATTTTATGACAAAAAAGGAGGAATAATTATGCGTAAGATATTATAGAATATAAAATTTATTTTTCTCTGATAATTTAGAAAAGTATAAAAATCGTCATTTTCAACACTTTAATTCAATAAAAACGCAGTATGAAACGTTTACAAATACACAAAGTGTTAACAGAAAATTTTAATAAAATAGAAATATAAATATACAAAGAATATATTTGTGTGTATAATATGAATTATTAGAACATATATATATTTCTTTCTGTTTGAAAATGAAAGGGCTAACATTTTTTTGGAGGGTGGAAGTATGAAAAAAAAGATACCAGTTTTTGTAGCATCAACAGTAGCAATGAGCATGATTTTAGGGGCATGTGGCTACCAAAAAGATGAACCGCAAGCGAACGCAAAAGGGGATAGCGGGAAAAGCGGTGCGAAGCAAGTTATAAACTTAATTGAAACGCAAGAAATTCCAACGATGGACCCTGCGTTATCAGCTGATGCAGTTTCTTCAAAAGTAATGAACAATACGATGGAAGGTCTATACCGCCTTGGGAAAGACGATAAATTAGTTCCAGGTGTAGCGAAAGAATTCCAAAAGTCAGAAGACGGTAAAAAGTATACATTTAAATTACGTGAAGATGCAAAATGGTCAAATGGTGAACCTGTAACGGCGAAAGATTTCGTGTATGCATGGCAAAGAGCAATTAATCCAGATACAGCTGCGAAATCGGCGTACATTATGTACGATATAAAAAATGCTGAGAAAATTAATAAAAAAGAGATGAGTCCAGACCAATTAGGCGTGAAAGCGATTGATGATCATACATTAGAAGTAGAATTAGATAATTCTATCCCATATCTTATTGATTTAATGGTCTATCCGATCTTCTATCCTGTTAATGAAAAGTATGTGAAAGAGCAAGGGACGAAGTTTGGTTTAGAAGCAAATACAACACTTTACAACGGTCCATTTACATTAAGTGATTGGCAACATGAACGTAGTTTCAAAATGACAAAGAGCCCATCGTATTGGGACAATAAAGAAGTGAAACTTGAGGAAGTAAACTTTAATATTGTAAAAGATACGTCTACGCCAATTAATTTATATGAAACAAACGCAGTCGATCGAGCGACGTTATTAGCAGAGTTCATCGATAAATATAAAGGAAAACCAGATTTCAAAACAGTAGAAGAGACATCTGTATTCTTCCTTCGTTTAAATCAAAAAGACCCATCTTTAGCAAATAAAAATATTCGTAAAGCAATTTCACTTGGCTTTGATCGTAAACCATTCGTTGATACATTATTAAATAACGGTTCTAGGCCAGCGACAGGATTAATTCCTGATAATTTCATTAAAGGTCCGGATAAAAAAGATTTCCGTGCTGAAAATGGAGATATTATAAAACCAAATGTAAAAGAAGCGAAAAAGTATTGGGAAGCTGGTAAAAAAGAGCTTGGTAAAAATGAAATTGAATTAGAGATGTTAAATGAAGACGTTGAATTATCGAAGAAAACTGGTGAATATTTAAAAGGTGAGTTAGAAAAGAATTTACCAGGCTTAACAGTGAAAATTAAACAACAACCATTCGCACAAAAACTAAAATTAGAAGATGCAGGCGATTATGTAATGTCATTCTCTGGATGGGGGGCAGACTTCCCAGATCCAGTTACATATCTTGATATGTTTGTAACTGACGGAGCCCAAAACAAAATGAAGTATTCTAATCCGAAGTACGATGAGATTATTATGAAAGCGAAGAAAGATGGAAGCGATGTAAATGCTCGCTGGAAAAACTTACTTGAAGCAGAAAAAATGCTACTTGATGACGCTGCGATTGTTCCGGTATATCAACGTGGTAGAGCATATTTACAAAGAGAAACAATTAAAGATATGTACAACCATAAATATGGCCCCGATGTAAGCTTTAAATGGGCATCAGTAGGAAAATAAGAAAAAAGCAGGTGATGACCTGCTTTTTTTTAATACGTACGTTTTTTATAAATGCCTTTCCCGCCAACTTGGTTCCAGCCAGATTGTACATCTAAACTTTTGTTAACAAACTTCATTTTTTCTTTCCCACCAAAGAGTTTTTCACCGATGCTATTTGTAATGACACCAATCAATGCTGTTATTCCGATGATGAGGGTAGCAACAATGATAAAATCAGTAAAAAAAGCGATCATATGCAAATTCCCCCTTTGTCTGTCTGTATTTTTATTGTATGAGATAAATGGTAAAAAAGAAAGAAATGTCAGAAAAATATTCGATTTACTTTAGAAAGCATATAGACATGAGCGGAGAGATTTGTTAAAATAAGAACAAATGTTCCTTTTATTTCTAACCTTTAGAGTCTTACATTTCTCAATTGTTTTGTCGGGAAAAGGTAAGAAAACGCTCTCTTTTTAACGAGGAAGATTATGAAACTGTAATTGTATATCAAGTGAAGATTATTGTAGAAAGTAAGTATCAAAAGGGTTGAAGACCGTTGTTAAAGGACAGTTTTACTCAGTATAATCATGTTGCATAGCAGTGGAGTACACGGAGAAATTTTCTCAACTAGCAGTAAATTCACTGTATATTTCTTGCAAAAACTATTGTATAATGATTATAGAAGTTACTTATTAAAAGTAATTATTGTTGCTTACATGAATTGCGATTTTTTACTTTGCTATAAGACAAGTTATCGCGAAAAATTGCGGAAGTTAGAAATTTAAACTGTAATTAGTACAGAATTTGTACTCTTTAAGGAGAGTGAGCTTTGTATGGTAACATTATATAGTTCTCCAAGCTGTACGTCTTGTAGAAAGGCGAAATTATGGCTAGAGGAAAATCATATTCCTTATACAGAACGTAATATTTTCTCAGATCCATTAACGATTGATGAGATTAAAGAGATTTTACGTATGACAGAAAGCGGAACGGATGAGATTATTTCTACTCGTTCAAAAGTTTTCCAAGAATTGAATGTGAACTTAGAGTCTTTACCACTTCAAGATTTATATAAGATGATTCGTGATTATCCAGGTATTTTACGTCGTCCAATTATGATTGACGAAAAACGCCTTCAAGTAGGTTACAACGAAGATGAAATCCGTCGTTTCTTACCACGTACAGTAAGAACGTTCCAATTACGTGAAGCACAGCGTCTTGTAAATTAATTATAATAATATGAAAACCTTCTACCTATTATAGAGTAGAAGGTTTTTTTTTACTGTTTAACATTACGTAATCGCACTTGTTGAACGATAAAGCCTATGCATAAAATGGTGAAAATGAACAAATAAGGGATACTTGTGGCAAAACTAGGATTATGATGAAAAAACGTTGCAAGTCTGTCTTCGTGTGTAATCATTTTTCCTGCTGTATAGGCGAGAACTGCTGCTCCGCAATAAATGAGAAATGGAAAGCGTTCCATGAGTATTAAAATAAGTTTGCTTCCCCAAATGATAATCGGGATAGAAATGAATAAACCGATAATTACGAGTGAAAGTCTTCCGTGAGCTGCTCCTGCAATGGCAATAACATTGTCAAACCCCATAACGAGATCCGCGAATACAATTGTACGCACAGCTTGGAATAAAGTCGTTTTTCCTTTGATAGAAGAAAGGTCGTTGTTATTATCAGTGAGTAAATTGACCGCAATTAATGTGAGTAAAATTCCGCCGGTGAGTTGTAAAAATGGGATATCAAGTAAATAGACAGCTAGTATCGTGAGGAGAATTCGTAGCACAATTGCTAACATAGTACCAATCAAAATGGCTTTATTTCGTTTTGCTTCAGGTAAATTTCGGCTAGCTAGTGCGATGACAATTGCGTTATCGCCACCTAGTACAACATCGATACCGACAATCATTAGTACAGATGTTAAAAACTCTAAGTCCATTCGTCTGCCTCCATTTATGATGTTTTAATAAGCGAAATATATGTATGTGGTGAAGAAAGTTTGTCTAGTTTTGATCCCGCGCGCCTGGGGAAAAAATAATCACCTCTAATAGAAGTTTCACTTTATTACAGTGTACGAGGGAATATGGGAATGTATGTCCAAATTTTTTGCGAGCAGTGAATTGGTATAATGGTATATTTATTCCGATTAGTGCGAGCTAATAATCAGTGGAGGATGAAAAAAATACTGATTATTGTTTCACTTTATGTAAAAAGTCGAATACAGATAGGTATATAACTATTTTTGTAAAATAAATCGATTTTATTTCCCTTCTGGAGAATCTTATCATAAAATGAGAGTACAAGAATCTATTGTTTTGTCATATGAGTGGGGAATCCCTTCATAACAATTCTAAGCAGGAAGGGAGCGTTGTATTTTGGATATTGAAAGAATTAATGACCATACGATGAAATTTTTTATTACGTACATTGATATAGAGGACAGAGGGTTTAATCGTGAAGAAATTTGGTATGATCGCGAACGAAGTGAAGAGCTCTTTTGGGAGATGATGGACGAAGCTCGTGATCATGATGATTTCTTTATCGATGGGCCGTTATGGATCCAAGTGCAAGCAGTCGATAAAGGGATTGAAGTACTTGTAACGAAAGCGGAGCTTTCAAAGGATGGACAAAAGCTGGAATTACCAATAGGTGTAGACAAAATTATAGACATTCCTCTAGATGAAGGCATCGAATCATTATTCCAGCAAGAATTAGTGGAAGAGGTAGAAGAACAAGTAGGAACAAACTTTAATGAAGATGGTACGTTTGGCTTTTTAATTAAGTTTAATGATTTTGAAGATGTTATTTCATTAAGTCATCGTCTTATCTTTGAAGATATAAAAGATGAATTACATTCATTTGAGGACCGCTATTATGTATATGTGGAATTCGATGAAGTGCTACATGATGAAGAAGAGATTGATCGTATTTTAAGTATTGTTTTAGAATATGGAGAAGAATCTACTTTAACGATTCACCGTGTAAGTGAGTATGGGAAACAGGTTGTGAAAGAGCGTGCGCTTGAGACAATTCGCAACAATTTCCCTCCTAAAACGTAGGCCGATTTCTATAGTATGAAATCGGCTTTTTTTATGAAGAATAGGAAGGCTTTCTTATTAGGGGGGAAGAGATGAAAAATACACTAAAACTACTTTTCTTTTTTCTACTACTGTTCGCATTATTTGTTTCATTACGCATGTTTATTGATGTAGCATTTTATTCGGATGTCATGGGGATAAAGGATGTTTCGATTTTAGGTATTATTAGTATTTTATTTACGGTTTCCGCATTTTTAATTGGATGTGTTATTTTCTTAGAAAATCGCCATCCGTCAAAAACACTTACGTGGTTAATCGTACTAGGTATTTTTCCAGTGTTCGGTTTCTTTGCTTATCTTTTATTTGGACAAAACTTTCGTAGAAAAAGAATGTTCCAAAAGAAGGCATTACTCGATGAACAGGCGTTTTTACAATATAAGGGACACGAAGATTACGAAGAACGGATTTTACGAAATCATAAGCATCAAGAATTGTTATTTCGTTTAGCAGATCGATTGGGTGCTTTAAATATTTCATTTCAAACTGAAACGAGGACATTAACAAATGGAGACGAAACGTTTCAGGCAATTTTAGATGGGTTAAATCGAGCGAAACACCACATTCATATGGAGTATTACATTGTACGTGATGACAAGCTCGGTACAGAAATTAAAGATATTTTAATAAAAAAATCAAAAGAAGGCGTTGTCGTTCGTTTTTTATACGACGCGGTTGGAAGCTTTAAATTATCAAATTCGTATATTGCAGAATTGAATGATGCAGGAGTAGAAATGATTCCATTTTTCCCTGTGCGCTTTCCAATTTTAAACGATAAAATTAATTATCGAAACCACCGAAAAATCGTTATTATAGATGGAAATGAGGGGTTTGTAGGTGGATTAAATATTGGTGATGAGTATTTAGGGAAGGATAAATATTTCGGTTTTTGGCGAGACACGCATTTATATTTACGCGGTGAAGCAGTTCAAAGTTTACAGCTAATTTTCCTTCAAGACTGGTTTTATATGACTGGTGAGGCGGTATTAGCACCTGAATATTTACAAGCGGAAGCAGTTGAGGGTGATCATTGGGGCGGAGTCCAACTTGTTGGAGGTGGACCGGATAATAAATGGGAAACAATTAAACATTTATATTTTGCAATGATTGCTTCAGCTAGGAAATCGATTTGGATTGCAACACCATACTTTATTCCAGATGATGATATTTTATCTGCATTAAAAGTAGCTGCACTTGCTGGTATCGATGTTCGTTTGTTAATGCCAAGTAAGCCAGATAAGCGGACTGTCTTTTATGCATCAAGATCGTACTTTCCGGAGTTATTAGATGCAGGAGTAAAAATATATGAATATGAAAAAGGGTTTCTTCATAGTAAAGTTGTCATCGTGGATTCTGATCTCGCATCAATTGGGACAGCTAATATGGATATGAGAAGTTTTCATTTAAACTTTGAAGTAAATGCCTTTTTATATGATACAGGTAGCATTAGAAAGCTCGTTCAAGATTTTAAAGACGATTTAGAAGAATCCAGTGAAATTCATGTTGACCGATTTCATAAGAGACGTCTTCATAGGCGGATTGTTGAATCGACGTACCGGTTATTATCACCTTTATTATAGAAAGAGATGTCCTAATTTAGGACATCTCTTTTTTTGAGAGGAATTTGTAGTAAATTGTAGAATACAAGAAGTTGAAAGGGTGTGATGGTGATGTTTATTGCAAGGAGAGAAAACGGAGAGAGAATTCATCTATTATATAACCGGGATGAAGAGCTTTTACGCGAAATGCGTAAACGAGAAAAATTATTTTGTACAGCTTGCGGAAAAGAAGTGCAAATGAAATTAGGAAAACAAAAGAGCTGGCATTTTGCTCATAAGAAAGTGGATTCATGTCTTACCTTTTATGAAGCAGAATCTATGTATCATATGCACGGTAAAGAATTGTTATATAGATGGTTGAAACGTCAAAATTTTCATGTGGATATAGAGCATTACCTTCCAAAAATCCAGCAAAGACCAGATGTTTTCGTAGAGAGAGCAGGTAGGGAAATTGCGATTGAATATCAATGCGCCAATCTCTCCATAGAACAGCTTTCTAAACGAACATACTCGTATTGGCAAGCTGGTATACAGGTCATCTGGATCATTGGTGGAAATCAATTAAAAAAGCAATCTGCATATTGGATGAAATTTTCCTCACTTCTGGCTTTCTCCTTACAATCTTATCCTCAGCCATTTCTTATTTTCTTCTGTCCGAAACAAAAATCATTTATGAAATGCGCCTTTATCACTCCGTTTTCTACAAACGTCTCTTTCTCACATACTATTTATTTACCAACTGATACGACTACTGTTGACATGCTCTTTTCCCCCGTTCCTTTCCAAAAAGAGGTATTAGGACAAGAATGGAAGAGAAAAAAGAACCATTTTCGGCAAAACGCTCTATCTATCTGGAATTATAATCATAAGTCACTACTCCGCCTCTTATATCAATATAAATGTACCCCAGCGAGTTTTCCTTCTGAAATCGGTGTTCCGCTCCCATCCGCGTTTGCTTTTCAAACAAATCCATTTATATGGCAAGCTTCTCTTTATATGAAGTGTATAGGTATGCTTAAGGTAGGGGAGTATATTTCTCTGCAATACGCATGTAACTATGTAGCAAAATATACGAAGAGGCGTCTACTTCCGTATTTTGCACAACATATATGGAAGGTAGCAGTTGCGGAGTATATGACATTTTTATGTTATGCAGGTGTATTAATAAAAATAGGTAGTAATAAGTATCGAAAAATAAGAGATGTTGTGTTGGTAAAAACAGAGGGAGAAATTATGAAATATGATGAAATTGGCTTAGCGCACGCACTATCTCTATTTGAGACAAAGTTCAACATGAGAGAAGAAAAAGGGGATATAATAAAGAATGAACGTGAAGGAATTACATAAGAAAAACAGAATTGTACTTAAGTAGAGATATTTAAAGGAGGGCTTACAGAATGTCTGAACAAAATAAAGCAAAAACATTACCAGATCGCAATGAGATTGAAGAAGCAAGCACATGGCGATTAGAAGATATTTTCCAAACAGATGCAGAATGGGAAAAAGAATTCCAAGCTATTAAAGAGCTATTGCCAAAGTTAACTGAATTTAAAGGGAAGCTTGGCGACTCTGCAGACAATTTGCTTGAGGCATTGCAATATGAAGATGAAATTTCAATGCGATTAGGTAAGCTATATACATATGCACATATGCGTTACGATCAAGATACAACAAACTCTGTGTATCAAGCACTGAATGATCGCGCAACAAATTTATACTCACAAGTATCTAGTAGCACAGCGTATATCGTACCTGAAATTTTATCTATTTCAGAAGATACATTGCAAACATTCTTACAAGAAAATCGAGAACTAAGTGTATATGAGCATGCATTAGAAGAAATTACACGTCAACGCCCGCACGTATTATCTGAGGCAGAGGAAGCGTTATTAGCAGAAGCATCTGAAGTGATGAGTGCATCAAGTAATACATTCGGTATGTTGAATAATGCGGATTTGAAATTCCCATCTATTAAAGGTGAGGATGGAGAAGAGGTAGAAATAACACATGGCCGTTACATTCAGTTTTTAGAAAGTGATGATCGTCGTGTTCGCGAAGATGCATTCAAAGCTGTATTTGAAACGTATGGGAAATTTAAGAACACATTTGCAAGTACGTTAAGCGGGGCAGTGAAACGTAATAATTTCAATGCACGTATTCGTAAATATGACTCTGCTCGCCAAGCAGCATTAAGTAATAATAATATTCCTGAAGCAGTATACGATCAACTCGTTGAAACGGTAAATGACAACTTACATTTATTACACCGTTACATTGATATTCGTAAGCGTGCACTAGGACTTGATGAGCTTCATATGTACGATTTATATACACCACTTGTACAAGAAGTGAAAATGAATGTGAAGTATGAAGAAGCGCAAGACCTGTTATTAAAATCTTTAAACGTACTTGGTGATGAATATGTTGAAATTTTAAAAGAAGCATATGAAAATCGCTGGGTAGATGTGTACGAGAATAAAGGCAAACGAAGTGGAGCGTATTCATCTGGTGCATACGGAACAAATCCGTATATTTTAATGAATTGGCATGATAATGTAAATAATTTATATACACTTGCTCATGAGTTTGGTCATTCGGTGCATAGTTACTATACAAGGAAGACACAGCCACACGTATACGGTGATTATTCAATCTTCGTTGCAGAGGTAGCATCAACTTGTAATGAAGCGCTTCTAAATGATTATTTATTAAAAACGACAGAAGATAAAAAAGAGCGTCTATATTTATTAAATCATTATTTAGAAGGATTCCGTGGTACTGTATTCCGTCAAACAATGTTTGCAGAGTTCGAGCATATCATTCATAAGAAAGTACAAGAAGGACATGCTGTTACGCCAGATATGTTAACGGAGATCTACTACGATTTAAATAAGAAATATTTCGGGGACGCTTTAGTAATCGATAAAGAAATCGGTTTAGAATGGTCTCGTATTCCGCACTTCTATTACAACTATTACGTATATCAATACGCAACAGGATTTAGTGCAGCGACAGCTTTGTCAAAACAAATTTTAGAAGAGGGACAACCAGCAGTAGAACGTTACATTAACGAATTCTTAAAAGCTGGAAGCTCTGATTACCCAATTGAAGTGTTGAAAAAAGCAGGAGTAGATATGGCATCACCAGAACCTGTAAAAGAAGCATTACAAGTATTTGAAGAGAAGTTAAATGAATTAGAAGCGCTATTGTTTGAAGAGAAGTAATGAGAAAAGACGAGGGATTTTATCCTCGTCTTTTTTGTTTGAAACATTTTCTCAAAAGTACATAATGTCGATATTTGTCGAATTATTAAGGTGATTTTCTTTACTTTTTCTATATTAGAAGGAATTTTCATGACTTATTTTTGTAGTTAAAATCCTTTAAATCGTTTTCTATAGTTGAAATAAGAGACAGCGATGACGATAACTCCGAATAAAAGAGGGAAGGCAATAATTTTAGGAAAAGCTTGTAGTAGAGAAAGGATGTACAAGAAAAAAGAAACAATGAAAGCTAGAAAAATTAGAGCGATATGAGACTTTTTCATTAATAAAACCTCCTAAATGTTCTTTTTTATAGCTTATTCAAAAATGAAAACGTTTAGAATGTGACAAAAATGTGAAATTCGACAAAAGGGGTTGTCATCTGACGTCGAATCTTGTAATATAATAAGCGTGAACGAATTCACATACAAACATATACCCCTTTGTTTGAACGTGAAAATTTCTCCCATCCCCTTTAATATTTTTATAAGCCGTAAAGAAAAAGACCTGGTGTTTACACCGGGTCTTTTTCTTTTGCTATCCATTTCCAATAACGCTCGCACTTCACTTCAATCATTTGTACTTTTCGTTTTAGTTGTAATTTCTTTAGTTCACGCTCTATTTCTTGTTGAGGGCAGTCATATATAAATGAGATTTCCTTTGAAGAAATAAATTGTGTTGCTTCTAGTAATACTTCTAAAGGAGGTAATGGTTCTGGCTCAATCTCGCACTTTATAAGTTCTTTTAATAACTGTACGTATACATCATAGGAATAAATTCCCGCGATTTTAATACCTTCCTCATCTGAATTTGCATGAAAAAATAGGAGGGAAGGTATTTCTGTAATATGCATCTCATTTGTGAATTTTAGGTCGCATTGGAAAGCTTTTTTTGCGCTAACTGAGTGTAGGTCTTTTTTAAATTCCTCTACATCAATGCCACTATCTTTAGCGCATGTAAGCAATAATTCACAGTCAGGGTTTGATACATTTTCAAGAAGAATGTATTCTTGGAGTTTTCGCAAAAATTTCGAACCTGCTTTTCGGCCTTGCAATTCCGCCGCCTTAATTGCCATCGAAACTAAATATGGTGTTGACGATGCCTCTTGCATATGTACTTTTCCATCACATGAAAAACCTTGTAAACTTGTTGTTTTTTCCCACACAAATCGAATATTAGCAGGTTTATTCCATTTGTGTGAGGAAGCGTTTGCTCCGTCCACTTTTCCTGTTACGATATGACGAATAGAGAAGTATTTCCCATACTCAAGCCATAGTTTAATAATAAATGGCTCGATATCCCAGCAATCTTTACAAAGTGGATCAATAAATAAATATGCTTCTACAGATTTATGCTCGCATGTGGAAGGAGAAGGCATATTTATATGCTTTGCTTCCTGCTTATCCATTACACTTCACCTGTTTCATTTTGAGTATTGACCATATGTTGAGCAGTTAATGCTAAACGTTCAAAAACAAACTCTCTTATATGACCGTGCACTCCTGTATCATCCATTGCTTGCTCCATACATGACAGCCAAGCTTCTGCGCGTTTTGGAGTAATCTCAAACGGAAGATGGCGTGCTCTTAGCATAGGATGCCCATGTTCTTCAGTGTATAAATTAGGACCACCTAAATATTGTGTTAAAAATTGTTTCTGCTTCCTAGCAGTTTCTGTTAAATCATCCGGGAAGATCGGAGATAAGTCAGGGTGTTCACTGACATAGGAATAAAATGTATCCACTAATGTTGCAATGCATTGTTCACCGCCAATTGCTTCAAATGGTGTCATCGGTTGCTTGCTCATCCTTTATAAACTCCTTTTTCCATGAAATGTATATCTATTGTAGCAATGGAATGTTATGAAGAGCAACTAAACAGCCTTCATAACATTCTTTGCTTATTCTATATGTTGCTAATAAATCTTTTGCTTTTCAAAAAGGTGAAATGTAGCCGTAAGTACAGCTCTTCTTCACTGATGGAAATTTTACTTTAGCGCTCTTCGTTTTGTTTGGCAAGGAAAAAGCGTTTTACTTTGTTGTTTGTATGACGAACTGGTACGTTATGTTGCTTTAATAACCTTATAAATGCTGCTTTACCGGTCTTTTCATCTTGCACTTCGTATTCAATTTCATAATCATCGTGATTGTAATAGAAACTATGATCAAAGACAAGCGTTCCGCCTTCAAATAATATTTCAGCTCTTTCTGTTGTTAAACTACCCATATAAGTTAAAGAGGAAACGGGAATTTGTAATTTGTGTAGCTGATCCATTACAGTTCCTTGAATGATTGTGTTTGTTTCCATCATAAGTTGTGCTTCTTTTTCTGTTACAGACTGATGAGTTTCTAATAAACCAATTTCAGCAGGTTGTTTTAATGTTAATGTATAAGTTCCATCTTTATGACGAATACGAAGTGCAGAGCCCGTATCTTTTAAAGAGAAGTGAGGCGTTTCAAAGTAGTGATTTACTTGTTTTGTAAATGCTTCAATAGAAAAAGATTTGCATAATGTTTGGAATTCTTCCTCTGTAACCATATTTTTAAATTCAATTTCAATTTCTTGTGTCATTGTATGCGCTCCTTTTGAAAAATAATTCTTTCCACATTATCGCTTTTTCGCAAATTTGGTTCAATGTTTTATTTGTTTGCGTCCATGTTATGATACAATAATACTGTTAAGTAAGACAGGAAGTTGAGATGGAGGAGTTCGAGTATGCAAAATAAAATTCAAGTTAAGAGCGTAGAAATGAGAGAGAATGCGCTTATTTTTTGTGCGGAAAATACTGAAATAGAGGTAAAGGAGTTAAGTGCGCGTAATCACGTACTTGTAGACTCAGACAATTTATCATTTTTATATATCTTAGAAAATGAATCATCTTTCATTTATGTAAGTATTCCGCATACATGCTGGGAAGCAATGCATGAAGCGATGAATAAAGATACAGCGATGTTTATTCGCGTGAATGATGTTGAAATAGAATTAGAAGGATTAAAAGAAGAAGTAGAATATTTAGTTGAAAATATTGAAGGTAATGCAAATTACGGAGAAGAACTAGTAACTGCTGTAGAAAAAGTGTTTCTATAAGCAAATGGATTGATTTTGGTGGTGGTTGAAATGAATCGTAATTGGGAAGAATTTTTAGCACCGTATCACCAAGCGGTGGCGGAGCTGAAAGTGAAACTAAAAGGAATGCGTACTCAATTTGCAATGTTAACGGAGCATTCTCCAATTGAGTTTGTAACAGGAAGGGTAAAGTCGGTTGCAAGTATTATTGATAAAGCGGAGAAGAGAAATGTACCGCTAGACCGAATTAGAGAAGATATGCAGGACATCGCGGGCCTTCGAATGATGTGTCAATTCGTAGATGAGATTAAGCCTGTTGTAGAATATCTTCGAAAACGAAATGATTTTGACATTGTAGAAGAACGTGATTATGTAACGCAAAAGAAAGATAGCGGCTATCGCTCTTACCACGTTGTCATTAGTTATCCTGTTCAAACGATACAGGGGGAGAAAAAAGTGTTAGTTGAAATTCAAATTCGCACGTTAGCAATGAATTTTTGGGCAACGATTGAGCATTCTTTAAATTACAAATATAGTGGACGTTTTCCTGAAGATATTAAAATACGCTTACAACGTGCAGCGGAAGCGGCGTTTTTATTAGATGAAGAAATGTCTTCCATTCGTCTTGAAATTCAAGAAGCGCAAAAGGTCTTTTCACGAAAGCAGGAAACGAAAGATTCTGAATCATAAACTAAAGGGTGTTGGGCGATGAAATTTACAATTATGTCAAAGGGAGATCAATCATCAGATACACTAGCAAGTACGATGAAAGAATACTTGTTAGATTTTGGGTTTACAATGGATGAAAAGGAACCTGATATTGTAATTTCTGTTGGGGGAGATGGAACGCTTTTATATGCATTCCATCGTTACTATAATCGATTAGATGAAACCGCATTTGTTGGTGTACATACAGGGCATTTAGGTTTCTATGCAGATTGGTTACCCACGGAAGTAGAGAAGTTGGTGATTGCAATCGCTAAAACACCGTTCCAAGTGGTTGAATATCCACTTTTAGAAGTGATTATTCGCTATGTGAATGGTAGTAAAGAGTCGCAGTATTTGGCGATGAATGAAGCGACTGTAAAAAGTGCAGAAGGTACATTAGTAACAGAAGTGGAAATACGCGGAGAGTATTTCGAAACGTTTCGCGGAGATGGTCTTTGTATTTCTACTCCTTCAGGAAGTACCGCTTATAATAAGGCGCTTGGCGGAGCAATTATTCACCCTTCTATTGAAGCGATTCAAATTGCAGAAATGGCATCTATCAACAATCGTGTATTTCGTACGGTAGGTTCACCGCTCGTACTGCCGAAGCATCATACATGCGTTTTAAAGCCGGCTGCAGGAATGAACATGCAAATTACGGTGGATCATTTGACGATGGTTCATCAAGATGTGAAATCAATTCAGTATCGCGTTGCAAACGAGAAAGTACGATTTGTTCGTTTCCGTCCGTTCCCATTCTGGAAACGTGTTCGTGACTCGTTTGTTGCAGATAAATAGAGAGGGTTTATATATTTGAACAGATTTACATTGAAATGGGATATAGGGCTGGCTGAAGAGGGAACTTTAGTTAGAGAATTTTTGAAAACAAAAGGGATTTCGAAAGCTGCTTTAACGGATATAAAGTTCCGCGGGGGAGCAATTGAAGTAAACGGTCAACACACAAGTGTTCGTCACAAGTTACAAGCTGGTGAAGAGTTACAAATCTTTTTTCCAGTGGAGGAAAGAAGTGAAGGGATGGAAGTGGAAGAGATCCCTTTATGTATCGTATATGAAGATGATGCGGTTCTTGTTATAAATAAAGAAGCAAATATGTCGACGATTCCGTCTAGGGAGCACCCGTCAGGAAGTATTGCAAACGCTCTTTTATATCATTATGATAAACAAAATCTTGCAAGTACGGTGCACATTGTGACGAGGTTAGACCGTGATACTTCAGGGCTTATGTTAATTGCGAAAAATAGATTCGTTCACCACCTTTTATCGAAGCAGCATCAACAAAAAGGGGTGAAACGAACGTATGAGGCAATCGTTCATGGGACTATTTTAGAAGAAGCAGGAGCGATTGACGCGCCAATCGGACGAAAATCGGATAGTATTATCGAGCGAACTGTCTGTGAAGATGGTCAAAGAGCTGTTACTCATTTTAGAGTGATGGAGAGTTCTTCCGATAAGACGCATGTAGCGCTTGAGCTCGAGACGGGAAGAACGCATCAAATTCGTGTACATATGGCATATATAGGACATCCGCTACTTGGGGATGATCTATACGGTGGCCGAAGAGATGTGATAAAACGTCAAGCGCTGCATAGTACATCTTTGACGTTTTATCATCCTATTTTAGAAAAGGGAATGACTTTTACCGTAAGTATCCCAGAGGATATGCAATACGCTTTACATAACAATTAAAAGGGAACAAAATTCTTATCATAAAAAGAATTTTGTTCCCTTTTTTTAGCGAAATAATATTAAAATTTGATTTTCACCAGTACGTTTTATAACGAAAAAGCCACTTTCAGCTTTTGTGGCAATGCCGTCATCATTTGGACGACAATATCCGTGTGTTTCGCAAGTGCCGTCATCACGTACTAACATTTGTCCAATTAATCCGACAGGAAGCCACTCAGTACGGTCTCTTCTTGATATATACTTACAAGCTGGATCCCATTCTGTATTTAAAAGGGGTTGTATTTCTTGTTTGTTAGTACGTGTATATTGACGTTTTCCGAACCTGTCTGTTTCATAGCGTTTTTGCCAACTTAAGGCACCGCTATTTCCTATGAGAGCAGGAGTAGCGCTGGATATGCCTAATATGAATGTATCATTTGAAGTAGCTTTTCGAATTTTTTCTTCGCTACTAAATGTAATGAAATAGCCGATATCAATAGGGCTATGATCTGCTGCCTCAAACATTTGTGCAAAATCAGTACCACCTGCATTGTAAGAAGCACCATCGATATACATTTCTCCGTTATGGGCAAGCCATTTGGCACCTATATTATAATCAGTGTCATTTGTCCCATTTGCGATAAACCAGGAATAAGCTTCTTCTGCTGTACCAAATTTCCCCATAATATGGCTGCCTGCAAAATTAGCTGTTGATGTATGATTTCCTTCCGCATGAGATGAGAATCCGTTAGCGATAGTTGCGGTTCCTTCTGCATGTGCTGCTTCTCCCAAAGCAATTGCATGTTTTCCTTCTGCATGAGAATAAGAGCCGCCTGCTGTCGTTTCACTTCCTTCGCTATGCGAACTATGTCCAGTTGCCTTTGTTTTTGTCCCTTCTGCATGAGAAAAGGGACCCGTTGCATGTGTAAGAAGCCCTTCTGCATGTGAAGCGATTCCATCAGCTTTAGAGTGAAGTCCTTCTTTATATGCGTGACGAGCTCCTTTGTTATTTTCTTTTTTTATAGGTGTAGGTACAGGAGCCTGAATAGGGGCGGATCCTTCTATTTGTACATCGTTGCCCGAGATTAATGCTTCTTTTATTTTTTTTACTTGATTTATAATAGTAGCTGGAATTTCTGGTTGTACTTTTTCCTTTATTGCTGCAGGAATGTTTTCTTCTATATTTTCTTGTATCTTTTCCGAATTAAGCACAGGTTCATCATTATTAGAAGCGAGCTTCTTTTTTTGTTTTGCTTTTATTTTCCTGCTATCTATAATTCGCCTCATAACAGCATTTTCTAAAGAGATATATTTTTCTCTCGGTTTGCTTTTTTTTGATGACTCTTGTTCTTCTATTTCTTCTATAGCTGCAGCTCGAATACTGCACCAGTTGTTAATTCCATACATGGGATGGTATAAAGGGTGGAATTTTCTTTTTTGTTTAGAAGATTTTTTCTTCATTCCGTCACCTCCTGCGACAGTATATGCCGTGCAATTAAAAAAAGATGCACTTTATTGCATCTTTTTTTAATTGCTTTATCTAGTTTTAGTGTGGAATATGTCTAGAAAACACCATGATCCTCTGCAAATCGTGAATTGTATTAAGTAGAGGTATTTATCCCGATTGGTGCGGGCTCATAATCAGTGGGGGATGAACAAAACCCCCACTGATTAAAGTTTCACTTTATGAAATTGGGCGGAACTTTTCAGGGACAAAAGGTAGGGAAGAAGGGACAGAAACGGTCTCCAACTCAGGGTAACGTAGTCCAGTTAGTTTACCACCAAATACAGCACCAGTATCAATATTGACTGTATGATTCACAAAGCGAGGTTCATTGACAGGTGTATGTCCATAAACAATCCATGTTTCACCCTTATACTCTTTCGCCCAATCTCGGCGGACAGGTGAGCCGTCAGGGTGTTTTTCGCCTGTAATATCACCATATAGTACAAAGGTTTGTACTTTTTTATCTTGTCTTCCTATGTAATCTTGCCGAATACCAGCGTGACAGACGGTTAATTTTTTTTCATCCAGTATGTGATATAGCGGTGATTGTTCGTAAAGAGTAATGAATTTTTCTTTTATTATTTGTTGCTTATTAGAAGACAATACTTCATATTCTGCAACAGTTGTTTCGAGCCCATGAGCGATTGTAACATTACGTCCAAGGAAGAAACGATACAGTTTATTACAGTGATTCCCTGGAGCATAGTAAGCATCTTTTCTATTTATTACGAGCTCCCATACAATTTCAATCATCCGTAATGAATGAGGACCTCGGTCTGTAATATCACCAACGAATGCAAGCCTTCGTTTTGCGTTATGAATTGGGATACCACTATCCCAGCTATACCCTAGTTTCGTTGTTAAATCTTGAAACTCTTGGAAGCATCCGTGAATATCACCTATAATGTCATATTTCATATTTAAACCTCCAGCTCATTTTTTCATTAGTATATCTAAAATGGACATAGAAAAAAACCATACCGTTTTTCGATATGGTTCATTTAAACATAAAGATTTTAGTTCTTGAGCGTACGTTTAAAATAAATCCAATAGCAACCATATATGTGAGCAGTGAACTCCCGCCGTAGCTCATAAGCGGTAACGTTATTCCTGTAATAGGGAGTAAACCAATTGTCATCCCAATATTTTGGAATACTTGGAACGTAAACATTCCAATTGTACCAGCGCAAATATAACTACCGAAAGGTTCATTGCTTTCTAAAGCAATATGGATCATTCGGTAAATGAGTAAGAAAAAAAATGAAATAATAACACTTGCTCCTAAAAAACCGAATTGTTCAGCGATATTTGTAAAAATAAAATCTGTATGTGGCTCTGGAAAATATACTTGTCTATTTTCCCATCCTTTTCCTTGCATCTCTCCTGATCCAGTAGCTAAAAATGCTTGTCTTAATTGGTATCCTTGTGCGTCATATTCATAAGGTGCAAGCCAACCATAGAAGCGATTTAATTGATATTCTTTTAGAATGTGCTCTTTAAAGAACTCTGGATGCGTGAAATAAATATATGTTAAGGTAGAGCCTATGGCGAAAATACCGGAGGTTAATCCGAGGATAAAGCGCCAACGTATACCAGAAACTAAAACCATTGTTGCAAGCATCGCTGAAATGACCATTGTGTTTCCTAAATCAGGTTCTTTTGCGATTAGAAGTAGTGGAGGTAAACTAGCTGCAAATATTTTTAAAAGTAAAATGAAATCTTCACGAGTTGTCCGAAAAAGGTATTTTTCATTATGATTCGCTATAATTCGTCCAACGACGATAATCAAAAATAATTTCATAATTTCAGAAGGCTGAAAGTTTCCGATGCCTGGAAGTCTGTACCACGCGGTAGCCCCTTTAATTGTAACGGCGCCAGGAACTTGAAGTTCTAGGCCAATTAGAAGTATGAGTGCAAAGCTATATAAATACCAAGCAATTTGTTTATAGCGATCGAAATCAATAAACATAATAACACCAATGGCGATAAATCCAATGGCATACCATTGGATTTGTTTTAATACAAAATTTACGTTTTGTAAAAATGGTGGTAAAGAAGCTTGTGCACTTGCGATAGCAAAGCAGCTAACAATCCCAATGGCAAATAAAATGAATATTAATATGTAGTCTATTTGATATTGAGTGTTCGGATCTTTCACTGTATGAATTCCTTTCTACTGCTCTCTATATTAGTGGGTTTTAGTTGGTGCATCACATAGTTTAAAAAGAATGTATGAACTATACGCATTATTCACGTAAAGCTCACACATTTTATTTTCGCAGAATAGACTAATGATGTAGCTCTTTTATAATTATGTCCAAACAATGGGAAAGACGTACATGTGTATCTGGAATGAGGTTTGGTAGCTGGCTATAATATTCTAAGGAATTTTTACACCATTTATAAGCGCTAATTAGACCTAGTCTATAATCTGTATTATCTTGTAAAAATCCGTATTCTTTTGAAGTTATAACGAGGTGCGTAAAATCCTCAGATCCTTCAAGGAGCTTGCTGTGTATTTGTTGCCCAGTATGGTAGCGAAATTGGCTTAAAGGTTCGGATATGTATACTGCGTTTCCTTTAGAAAGTAAGGAAATCCATGATGCCATATCGACACTACAAGAATAGTGCCTTCCTTTTAGCGTGCCGAAAGGTTCAGTGAGTAACTGTTTTCTAAACAGAATAGTTGTAGGCTCACCGATAATGTTATGTCCACCTTTTAACATCCAGTCGCCTAAAAATATTCCGTTTAATTGAATGTCTTCGCTATATAATCTTTGTGTTGGATGAGCATCTCCAATTAAATTTCCGTGATCATCAATACGTACTCGATAAGAAGTTATAAGAGCGAGATTTTTATTTGTGTCTTGCTCAAAATAAGCCATCATTTTTTGTATTTTATGATTATAAAACACATCATCGTCCATTAAAAAATTTATATACTCCCCATTAGATTTCTCTAAGAGCATAAGATCGTTATGAAATTGTCCTAAAGTAGTGGTATTTCGAATGTATGTTATGTTTTTATAATTAGGTAAATACTGTTCATTTATTAAGATTTCTGTTTCATCATTTGTACTATCGTCTCCTATAATAATTTCAATGTTTGGATAAGTTTGTGCTAATGCACTTTCTAGAGCGATTTTGAAATAATGTGGTCGATTATAAGTGGGAATAAGGATGGAAACGAGAGGTGGCTTTTTTTCATTATTCATACGAAACTACCTTTCAGAAGCTTTTTTTGTAAGAACGATATCTTGATAACTTGTATACTCATTTCTGCCGCACCATAAACCATAATGCGGTTTATTAATTACCTCTAAGCCATATTTATTTAATAAGATGCGGATATCTTCTTCAGGATAGGCAACTGCAAAATTAGGAATATCTTTATTCACAACATAACAATTTTCAATTTGATGATAAAAACCTAATGTACTTAGCCCTGAATTTAAGTAATAGGATGATTCAGGGTTAATGAGAAAGAAGGTAATAAAACATCTCCCATCTTTTTTTAGAACACGTACAATCTCAGATACGTAATGTTCTAATTCTTTCGGAAGGAGATGGGTAAATACAGAAGTTAAAAAAACAAAATCGAATGAATCGTCTTCATATGGAAATTTGTATTGAGAAGCATCTTCTTTTCCTTCTGGGTTGTAGAATTGATTATATATATCAACGTGTTCAAAATGAAAATTGCTACGGGCAGCTGAAATATTATTTTTGCACCATGTAATGCCATCTTTAAATAAATCAAATCCATAATAAGCTCCATCATCACCTAAGTAATTCATTAATGGAACCGCCATTCGACCGACACCACAACCTACATCTAACACTGTTTCATTGGATTTTAAACTACCAATTTGAATAAAATGCTTTATGAATTCTTTTCCAACCTTTTGAAAGTCGCCACCTACATATTGGACGAGTTCGGGAGGTGGGATTAATGCGATTTTTTTTTCAAGCTCGCTCATAATTTCACTCCTTCCTTGTAGTAAATAGGGAACCAACATTTTTAATCTGCAGCTAACATTTTATAGTGGGAGGGGAAACGATATTAGAACTGTTGTGATATGTAAAAAGCTCCCTAGAACAACTGGAAATAGTAATGGGAGCTTTTGTTTTTATTTATCATGCTATTGGCGAAGGCTAATAATTAGTGTGAGATGGAGAAACCCTAACTGAATAAAGTTTCGCCCTATTCTTTTCGCCAATAAACCCCGAATACATCAATTTTAGTAATAGGAGCTTTTAAGTTTCTTTGATTTCTAAAGTCTGTCACAGCCTCAGCACATGGTGGTAGCCCATAGTCATCGATAATTATATAGCCGCCCTTAGAAACTTTATCGTATAAGTTTACGAGACCATCCATCGTTGATTCATACATATCACCGTCAAGGCGAGCAATCGCAATTTTTTCTATCGGTGCTGACGGTAAAGTATCTTTAAACCAACCTTTTAAAAACTTTACCTGGTCA
The DNA here is from genome assembly GCF_003315125.1 of Bacillus sp. DB-2. Taxonomy (NCBI): domain Bacteria; kingdom Bacillati; phylum Bacillota; class Bacilli; order Caryophanales; family Bacillaceae; genus Bacillus; species Bacillus sp. DB-2. Next base: position 108,684 of record NZ_QNRN01000012.1, read on the forward strand.
TTTAATAAATCGTATTTTCTAAAGTTTTCTTGTACTTGTTCTAAAGAAACACGTAAATAATCAAAGCTGTGTAAGTAATCGCCGAAATCTCTCGGGTATTGTTCTATATTTGGTGTTGGGAGGCCCTCAAATGAATCGGCAACCCATACATTGCGATCAGTAATGTTGTTTGCTTGTAAAAAACCATTCATAAAAATGCACGATCCCCCGCGCCACACACCTGTTTCAATAAAATCACCTTCTATATTTTCACGGACAACTGTTTCTAATGCTTCATGTAATTGATTCATGCGTTCCCGGCCGATCATACTGTGTGCTGCTCTTGGCCAATCCATTCCGTCTTGACGTTCGCTTTTTAAAACATTAGGTTTAATAATTTTTAAATTATGATTTTCTGCATATTGTTTAATAAATAAAGGGAGTGGAACTGTAACGGGTTCGTATGGAAGTTCCTTAGATATATGTAACGAAGCAGGTAAATATGGCTCATACTCTAGCCATATTTCAAACAGAATTGTTTTCTTTAACAACTCGAGATAAAGCCGGACAGCAGATTTATTTTCCATATAGATGCCTCCTGCGAAATGTCATACAACAATATGATTATGTAGGTAGTGAAGGTTTCATGATTGAATTCATAATTGAAAAAGCAGTAAAACTGATATCAGTTTTACTGCTAAGTAAAAAAATTAAGCGATTTTTTCAATAATAATGGATGCACTTGTACCAAGAGCTAGAGATAATCCAAGTCCTGTAACAACAGCTTCAACCATTGATGGCGTTATTGTAATTTGTGTAATTGCCTGGATAACGAGAGGCGCTCCAAGTGAGATTAAACTTGTTCCAGCGCCAGGTATATTAACGCCGTTCACTTGAATTGCAAGGCTACCTAATACACTTACTAATGCAGTATATGCGATAACAGTAATTTTGTAGAATCCAGTTTCACTTATGATGAAAGTATCGGCATCTAATTGAGAAATTGCTGTACCAAACTGAGATCCAACAGTATTAAATGGTACTGGCTCATTAACTCCAAGAGCTACGCTAATTGTAGCAGAGTTAAATGCATACAATCCTGCTGGAAGTCCTAATCCAGATGGCCCAGTCGGCCCAGTAGGTCCAGTGGCACCAGTTGGCCCAGTAGGTCCAGTTGCGCCAGTGTCTCCAGTTGGCCCAGTAGGTCCAGTTGCGCCAGTGTCTCCAGTTGGCCCAGTAGGTCCAGTTGCGCCAGTGTCTCCAGTTGGCCCAGTAGGTCCAGTG